>DASXXQ010000177.1:0-11107 GCA_036502985.1 Buttiauxella sp. | reverse complement strand
AACGCCGTAGCGCCGATGGTAGTGTGGGGTCTCCCCATGCGAGAGTAGGGAACTGCCAGGCTCCAAATAAGTGAAAAGCCCTGTACTGACGTACAGGGCTTTTTGCTGTCTGCAGTTTACGACATTCACGTCCGTACCCTCATGATAATCTGCTGTAAAAATCACCCCTTCCCAGTGCAATCCGCTATTCCCAGAGTTCGTTCTTAAGTGAAACATTTTCAACTATCTTATGAACACTCGACATTTGACAACGACCGCGTTATCTTCAGCTATCTGGATGTCTAAACGTTTAAACGTATGCTGTGAGGATATAAGGTTATGCCAATTCGGGTCCTGGATGAGTTACCGGCAGTCAATTTCCTGCGTGATGAGAACGTCTTTGTCATGACAACATCGCGCGCAAGTAATCAGGAAATCCGTCCGCTAAAGGTACTCATACTTAATCTGATGCCGAAAAAGATTGAGACAGAGAACCAGTTTTTGCGTCTGCTTTCTAACTCTCCTCTACAGGTTGATGTGCAACTACTACGCGTTGATTGCCGTGAATCCCGTAACACACCCGCTGAGCACCTCAATAATTTCTACTGCAATTTCGAAGATATTCAGGATGAAAATTTTGATGGGCTAATCGTGACCGGTGCACCATTGGGCCTGGTGGAATTTAACGATGTCGCTTACTGGCCGCAGATTGAGCAAGTGATCCATTGGGCAAAAGATCACGTCACTTCCACTCTATTTGTCTGCTGGGCTGTACAGGCCGCTCTCAATATTCTCTACGGTATCCCCAAGCAAACACGTAAAGAGAAACTGTCTGGTGTGTATGAACATCACCTCACTTACCCACATGCTCTGTTAACCCGTGGTTTTGACGACACCTTCCTGGCTCCCCACTCTCGCTATGCGGATTTCCCAGCCTCTTTGATTCGTGACTACACCGATCTCGAAGTTCTGGCCGAGTCAGAAGAAGGGGATGCGTACTTATTTGGCAGCAAAGATAAGCGCATTGCCTTTGTTACCGGGCATCCGGAATATGACGCGCACACGCTCTCAGGTGAGTATTTCCGCGATGTAGAAGCGGGCCTGAATCCTGATGTCCCCTATAACTATTTCCCGAATAACGACCCGCAGAAGAAGCCACATGCAACCTGGCGTAGCCACGGGAATTTACTCTTCACCAACTGGTTGAATTACTACGTTTACCAGATCACTCCATTCGATTTGCGCCATATGAACCCGACGCTCGATTAAGCGTTTCAGCACCCCACCTGAGTAATGATCAAGGCACCTTAAGGTGCCTTTTTTGTTTTCTAAAAACACATTCCCTCTATGAATAAATTTTAACTTCATATATATCAATGCAATAAATGATTTTCATTATAAAAATGGAAATTGTTTTTGATTTTAAAAAATCATGAAGTAGTCTTAAATCTGTTGAGTGAAAACCAGACACTGGACGTACCAGATAAAATTGGCTTTATCGATGGGATGAGACGAGGGGAGCAATCCAATGACACAACAGACAGTTAGCGCAGAGTTGGCCTTTAGTCAGCCGTTTGGTGAAACAGAGCGGCAGATCCTGACGCCTGATGCAGTAGAGTTTATGAGTGAACTCGTCACCCGCTTTACGCCACAACGCAATAAGCTGCTGGCGGCACGCACCGTTCAGCAGGCAGAAATCGACGCTGGAAAGCTTCCTGATTTTATTTCGGAAACGCATTCCATTCGTGAATCACAGTGGACTATTCGCGGGGTGCCAGCCGATTTACTCGACCGACGTGTTGAAATCACTGGGCCAGTTGAACGCAAGATGGTGATTAATGCGCTCAACGCTAACGTCAAAGTATTCATGGCCGACTTTGAAGATTCCCTGGCGCCAAGCTGGAATAAGGTTATCGACGGGCAAATCAACTTGCGCGATGCCATTAACGGCACGATTAGCTGGACCAACGAAGCCGGAAAAATTTACCAGCTTAAGCCAGATCCAGCGGTATTGGTTTGCCGTGTGCGTGGCCTGCACTTACCAGAAAAACACGTCACCTGGCGTAATGAACCGATTCCTGGAAGCCTGTTTGATTTTGCACTCTACTTCTTCCACAACGTTGACACTCTGCTGGCAAAAGGGAGTGGCCCGTATTTCTACCTGCCAAAAACACAATCCTGGCAGGAAGCGGCCTGGTGGAGCGAAGTATTCAGCTTTACCGAAGATCATTTCTCTCTGCCACGCGGCACCATCAAGGCCACACTGCTGATTGAAACGCTGCCAGCAGTATTCCAGATGGATGAGATCCTGCACGCACTGCGCGATCACATCGTCGGGCTGAACTGTGGCCGCTGGGATTACATTTTCAGCTATATCAAAACCCTGAAAAATCATCCGGATCGTATTCTGCCCGATCGCCAGTCCGTCACTATGGACAAACCGTTCCTGAATGCCTATTCGCGTTTACTGATCAAAACTTGTCACCGTCGAGGGGCGTTTGCGATGGGCGGCATGGCAGCGTTTATCCCGAGTAAAGACAGCCAGCGCAATGACTGGGTGCTCAATAAAGTTAAAGCAGACAAGCAAATGGAAGCCACCAACGGTCACGATGGCACATGGATTGCACATCCAGGTCTTGCTGACGCGGTGATGGAGGTCTTTAGCAAAACGTTAGGCGACGATAAAAATCAGCTTCATGTTTTGCGCACAGAAGATGCCCCGATTACCGCTGAACAGTTGCTGGAGCCGTGTCCTGGGGAACGCACTGAAGCGGGGATGCGTGCCAACATCCGCGTCGCGGTGCAATACATCGAAGCATGGATTTCAGGTAATGGTTGCGTGCCTATCTATGGGCTGATGGAAGATGCCGCGACGGCGGAAATCTCACGAACTTCAATCTGGCAGTGGATTCATCATAAAAAAGCGTTGAGTAACGGTGAAACAGTCACCAAAGCATTGTTCTGCCAAATGTTGGCCGAAGAGATGTTCGTTATTCAGGAAGAGCTGGGCGACAAGCGTTTCAGCCAGGGGCGCTTTGATGAAGCGGCTCGGTTGATGGAGCAAATCACCACTTCCGATACGTTAATCGACTTCCTGACGCTGCCAGGCTACCGCCTGCTTGCCTGAACCTAACTTAAATAAAAATAATGGAGCATCTGCAATGAAAACCTCACGCACCCAACAGATCCAACAATTACAACAAGATTGGACGCAAGCTCGCTGGGAAGGTATCAAGCGCCCCTACACGGCGGAAGAAGTCGTTAAGCTGCGTGGTTCGGTGAACCCTGAATGTACGCTGGCACAAAATGGTGCCGCAAGAATGTGGCGTTTGCTGCATGGTGAATCGAAAAAAGGGTACATCAACAGCCTTGGTGCATTAACCGGTGGGCAGGCATTGCAGCAGGCGAAAGCGGGAATTGAAGCCATTTACCTTTCAGGTTGGCAGGTAGCGGCAGACGCCAACCTGGCGTCCAGCATGTATCCGGATCAATCACTGTACCCGGCGAACTCCGTGCCAGCGGTGGTTGACCGGATCAACAACACCTTCCGCCGCGCCGATCAGATCCAATGGGCATCGAATATCGAACCAGGCGATCCGCGTTATGTCGATTACTACCTGCCGATTGTCGCCGATGCAGAAGCCGGTTTTGGCGGCGTGTTAAATGCGTTTGAGTTGATGAAGTCGATGATTCAGGCCGGTGCTGCCGCTGTTCACTTTGAGGATCAGCTCGCGTCAGTGAAGAAATGTGGCCATATGGGCGGCAAAGTGTTGGTTCCTACTCAGGAAGCGATTCAAAAATTAGTTGCCGCGCGTCTGGCGGCTGATGTAATGGGCGTTCCGACGCTTGTGATTGCTCGCACCGATGCCGATGCGGCGGACTTGATAACGTCCGATTGTGATGAATACGACCGTGAATTTGTTACGGGCGAACGCACGCAGGAAGGGTTCTATCGTACTCGTGCGGGCATTGAACAAGCGATCAGCCGCGGGTTGGCTTATGCGCCTTACGCCGATTTGGTGTGGTGCGAAACGTCGAAACCCGATCTCGAACAGGCTAAGCGCTTCGCTGATGCTATTCACGCCCGCTTCCCTGGAAAACTGTTGGCTTATAACTGCTCGCCATCGTTTAACTGGAAGAAAAACCTGGATGACAAAACAATTGCTTCGTTCCAGGAAGAACTGTCAGCAATGGGCTACAAATACCAGTTTATTACCCTCGCGGGCATTCATAGCATGTGGTTCAACATGTTTGACCTGGCACATGCTTACGCTCAGGGCGAAGGAATGAGGCATTACGTTGAGAAAGTGCAGCAGCCAGAATTTGCTGCCGCACCGGAAGGCTACACCTTCGTTTCCCATCAGCAGGAAGTGGGGACTGGCTATTTTGACCGCGTAACGACGATTATTCAGGGCGGTGCTTCTTCGGTTACCGCGTTGACGGGGTCAACAGAAGAAGAGCAGTTCTGATGTTATAAGCCAGCCTTCGGGACTGCGTAGGGCGGATGAGCACAGTGGCATCCGCCACTTTTTTGTTGCGGGGTAAGGTATGACAAGAAGGCTGGAATTGTTAATTGCACATACCATTCTGCAAGGTTTTGACGCGCAGTATGGCCGCTTTCTTGAGATAACTGCCGGAGCGCAGCAGCGCTTCGAGCAAGCAGACTGGCACGCGGTTCAGCAAGCGATGAAAAGCCGTATTCATCTCTATGATCATCACGTCGGTCTGGTCGTTGAGCAATTGCGCTGTATCACCGGCGGCCACAACACTGACGACGAATTTTTATTGCGAGTTAAAGCGCAGTACACCCAACTGTTGCCCGATTACCCTCGTTTTGAAATTGCCGAAAGCTTTTTCAATTCCGTTTATTGTCGACTTTTCGAACACCGCTCGTTATCTCCCGAGCGGCTTTTTATCTTTAGTTCTCAGGAAGAAAAACGCTTTCGTACTATTCCCCGGCCGCTGTCAAAATCGTTCTCACCGAAGCAAGGCTGGCATGCGCTTCTGACATCACTGTTCAACGATCTTCCGCTACGCATGGCCTGGCAAGATCTGCCACGCGATGTGAATTACATCATTGCACATCTGAGTGAAACCTTTGGCGATGAGGTTATGAAACAGAGCCATGTGGAAATTGCCAACGAATTGTTTTATCGCAACAAAGCCGCCTGGCTTGTTGGGAAATTGCTTTTGCCGATCGGTAAAGTGCCCTTCCTGCTGCCGATTCATCGCACCGATGACGGAAATCTGGTGATTGATACCTGCTTAACGAGCACTGCCGAAGCGAGCATTGTCTTTGGTTTCGCACGTTCGTACTTCATGGTTTATGCCCCACAACCCGCAGCGTTGGTTGAATGGCTGCGTGAGCTACTGCCCGGTAAAACCACGGCCGAACTGTATATGGCGATTGGTTGCCAGAAGCATGGAAAGACAGAAAGTTATCGTGAATACCTGGCCTATATCTCGAACACTGACGAACAGTTTATTGAAGCGCCCGGTATCCGTGGCATGGTGATGTTGGTATTCACGCTGCCCGGTTTTGATAGGGTATTCAAGGTGATTAAAGACAAGTTTGCGCCGCAAAAAGAGGTCACTGCTGAACGCGTGCGCGAATGCTATCAGCTGGTCAAAGAACACGATCGTGTCGGGCGTATGGCCGATACTCAAGAGTTTGAAAATTTTGTTCTATCGAAGCACCAGATTAGCCAGCCATTGCTGGAATTGTTACATCAGGAAGTCCCCGGGAAATTGACCGATCTCGGTGACCGCATCGTCATCAGCCATCTATATATTGAACGCAGAATGGTGCCGCTGAATTTGTGGCTTGAACAAGTGGAAGGCCAGCAATTACGCGATGCAATAGAAGAATACGGTAACGCTATTCGCCAACTTGCTGCGGCCAATATTTTCCCCGGCGACATGCTGTTTAAAAACTTTGGCGTGACCCGCCATGGACGTGTCGTGTTCTATGATTACGATGAAATTTGCTACATGACAGAAGTGAATTTCCGCAACGTACCACCGCCGCGTTATCCGGAAGATGAACTCTCCGCCGAACCCTGGTACAGCGTGGCGCCGGGCGATGTGTTCCCGGAAGAATTCCGTCACTACTTATGCGCCGACCCGCGTATTCGCCAGATATTCGATGAAATGCACAGCGACTTGTTCAGGGCTGACTACTGGCGTGCGTTGCAGGAGCGTATCCGTAACGGTCATGTGGAGGATGTGTTTGCTTATCGTAAACGTCAGCGGTTTTGCTTACGTTTCGGTCCGTTACAGCGGGCCAGTTGATCACGAAAAGTAGGGTGGATAAGCATTAGCGCCATCCACCATTAACGCTAACGCCCACCGCCGAAAGCCTGAGTAATCTCTTTTGCCGCTTTAATCACTAACGCACCCAGCTCTGTTACCCGGTCGTCTGTAATACGTGAAATTGGGCCGGAAATTGAAATCGCCGCAAAGGCTTCATGGTGTTCGTCATAAATACACGCCGCCACACAACGTAAACCCAACGCATGTTCTTCATCATCAAACGAATAACCTCGCTTGCGGGTTTGCGCTAAATCTTCTTTCAGATGCAATGGAGAAGTGAGTGTCGCAGGCGTATAGCTATGCAGCCCCTTGCGGTGCAGCAAAGATGCCACTTGATCGTCATTCAGATTAGCGAGAAACACTTTCCCGGCACCCGATGCGTGCATCGGTAATTTGCCACCAATCGGTGCTGACATACGCATCAACTGGGCGCATTGCACCTGGTCGATAATAATCGCCTGATGATCGCTATGGTCGAGTACTGCGAGGTTCACCGTTTCACCGGAGTCTTCCATCAGCTTTCGTAATATCGGATGAACAATGGCCAGCAGATTGCGGCTTTGCAAAAAGCTGCTGCCGACGACAAATGCATGTGCGCCAATCGTCCAGTGCCCGAGATCGCCAATCTGGCGTACAAAGCCGAGTTGCTGCATGGTGGTGAGCAGACGATGCGTGGTGGAATTAGGTAAGCCAGCCTGTTGGGCAAGCTCAGTGAGCGCAACGCTACCATGTGATTCTGCAATCCATTCAAGCAGTTTCAGGCCGCGTGTGAGCGACTGAACCTGTCCGGTGGGTTGAGGTGCGGCCACTGAGGCAGCGCGCGGTTTTTTTCCACGTTTGGCGGGAACGGCAGCGACCATAACTGACTCCTGTTTTCGTATCGTGGAAATCATTTTCGTTTTATTTGGCGATATTGCAACCCGCATCAGACTCATCGGATCAGTCAGATGAACATGTCTCATGTTCCATTGCTTTGTGACTATTACAAGTTATGACAGTATGACTTGTGGGGCTGACAGGCTTGGGTAAACAGGTGGGAGTTAGAGTGAGCAATAATTTAGAAAAACTGCATCAGCAGTTGAAAGAACGCATTTTGGTGCTGGATGGTGGTATGGGAACCATGATCCAAAGCTACCGTCTCGATGAGAGTGATTTCCGGGGTGAGCGATTTGCAGACTGGCCGTGTGACCTGAAAGGGAACAACGACTTGCTGGTGCTGAGCAAACCGGAAATTATTGCCGCAATTCACTATGACTACTTTGAAGCCGGTGCCGACATTGTCGAAACCAACACCTTCAACTCCACCACCATCGCGATGGCGGATTACCAAATGGAATCCCTGTCGGCAGAAATTAACTTCGAAGCGGCAAAACTTGCCCGCGCCTGCGCCGATGAATGGACAGCACGTACGCCTGAAAAACCACGCTATGTAGCGGGTGTGTTAGGCCCAACCAACCGTACCGCGTCAATTTCACCAGACGTAAACGACCCGGCGTTCCGTAACGTCACTTTTGATTTGCTGGTGGATGCTTATCGCGAATCTACCCGTGCGCTGGTGGAAGGCGGTGCCGATCTCATTATGATCGAAACGGTGTTCGATACATTGAACGCCAAAGCGGCGATTTTCGCCGTTAAAACTGAATTTGAAGCATTGGGCGTGGACCTGCCGATCATGATCTCCGGCACCATTACCGATGCATCAGGCCGTACGCTGTCCGGGCAAACGACTGAAGCTTTCTACAACTCACTGCGTCATGCGGATGCGCTGAGTTTTGGTCTGAACTGTGCGCTGGGGCCAGATGAACTGCGCCAGTACGTGGCCGAGCTTTCGCGTATTGCCGAATGCTATGTTACGGCGCACCCGAATGCTGGTCTGCCGAATGCCTTCGGTGAATACGATCTCGACGCCACTGAAATGGCGCGCCAAATTGGCGAATGGGCGCAGGCTGGTTTCCTGAACATCATCGGCGGTTGCTGCGGCACGACGCCTGCTCACATCGCAGCCATGAGCAAAGCGGTTGAAGGTGTTGCCCCGCGTAAATTGCCTGAATTGCCAGTAGCGTGCCGCCTGGCGGGGCTTGAACCACTCAATATCACCGCTGAAAGCTTGTTTGTGAACGTGGGTGAACGTACCAACGTGACCGGCTCGGCCAAATTTAAGCGTCTGATCAAAGAAGATAAATACAACGAAGCGCTGGAAGTGGCGCTTCAGCAGGTAGAAAGCGGCGCGCAAATCATCGACATCAACATGGATGAAGGGATGCTCGACGCCGAAGCGGCCATGGTGCGTTTCCTTAACCTGATTGCCGGTGAGCCGGACATCGCTCGCGTGCCAATCATGATCGACTCCTCAAAATGGGACGTCATCGAAAAAGGCCTGAAATGTATTCAGGGTAAAGGCATCGTTAACTCCATCTCCATGAAAGAGGGGGTTGAGCCGTTTATCCACCATGCAAAACTGGTGCGCCGCTACGGTGCCGCAATGGTGGTGATGGCGTTTGACGAAGTTGGGCAGGCAGATACTCGCGAGCGAAAAATTGAAATTTGCCGCCGTGCCTACAAAATACTGACTGAAGAGGTCGGCTTCCCGCCTGAAGACATTATTTTCGACCCGAACATCTTTGCGGTCGCAACTGGTATTGAAGAGCATAACAACTACGCTCAGGACTTTATCGGCGCATGTGAAGACATTAAGCGCGAACTGCCTCATGCCATGATCTCCGGCGGTGTGTCGAACGTGTCGTTCTCGTTCCGTGGTAATGACCCGGTGCGCGAGGCCATTCACGCCGTATTCCTGTATTACGCCATCCGTAAAGGCATGGATATGGGCATCGTCAACGCCGGGCAACTGGCGATTTATGACGATCTTTCTGATGAATTGCGTAATGCCGTCGAAGACGTGATTCTGAACCGCCGTGATGACAGCACCGAGCGATTGCTGGAGCTGGCAGAAAAATATCGTGGCAGTAAAAGCGATGATGGTGCCAATGCCCAACAGGCTGAATGGCGCAGCTGGGATGTGGTAAAACGCCTGGAATACTCGCTGGTTAAAGGCATCACCGAATTTATCGAATCTGATACCGAAGAAGCTCGGCAACAAGTTGCACGGCCTATTGAAGTCATCGAAGGGCCGTTGATGTCAGGCATGAACGTGGTCGGCGACCTGTTTGGCGAAGGGAAAATGTTCCTGCCGCAGGTAGTGAAATCGGCACGCGTGATGAAACAAGCGGTGGCATATCTCGAACCGTACATTGAAGCCAGCAAAGAAAAAGGCTCCACCAACGGTAAAATCGTGCTTGCCACGGTGAAAGGTGATGTTCATGACATCGGCAAAAACATCGTTGGTGTGGTGCTGCAATGTAATAACTACGAAATCATCGACCTTGGCGTCATGGTGCCAACTGAGAAGATTTTGAAAACTGCGCGTGAAGTGGGCGCGGATATTATCGGTCTTTCCGGGCTGATTACGCCGTCGCTGGATGAAATGGTTAACGTCGCCAAAGAGATGGAGCGCCAGGGCTTTACATTGCCGTTGCTGATTGGCGGGGCGACAACCTCCAAAGCGCACACCGCGGTGAAAATCGAACAGAACTACAGCGGCCCGACCGTTTATGTGCAGAACGCCTCGCGTACCGTAGGCGTGGTTTCAGCGCTGCTTTCACCGACTCAACACTCTGAATTTGTGGAACGCACGCGCAAAGAATATGTCACCGTGCGTACTCAGCATGCCCGCAAAAAACCACGCACTCCGCCAGTCACATTGCAGGCCGCACGTGAAAACGATCTGGCATTCGATTGGGTGAGCTACACACCGCCGGTTGCGCATCGTCTGGGCGTACAGGAAGTCACTGCCAGCATCGAAACCTTGCGTAACTACATCGACTGGACGCCGTTCTTTATGACCTGGTCGTTGGCCGGAAAATACCCGCGCATCCTTGAAGATGAAGTTGTGGGTGAAGAAGCACAGCGCCTGTTTAAAGATGCTAACGAGATGCTCGACAAGCTGCATGCGGAAAAATTACTGACGCCGCGTGGCGTGGTGGGGCTGTTCCCGGCAAACCGTGTAGATGATGACATCGAAATCTATCGCGACGAGTCGCGTACCCACGTGAGAACCGTCGCGCATCACTTGCGCCAGCAAACCGAGAAAACCGGTTTTGCCAACTACTGCCTGGCCGATTTTGTAGCACCAAAACACAGCGGTAAAGCGGACTATATCGGCGCATTTGCAGTAACCGGTGGCATGGAAGAAGACGCCTTAGCCCAAGCGTACGAAGCGCAGCATGATGATTACAACAAAATCATGGTGAAAGCGCTTTCTGACCGCCTGGCGGAAGCCTTTGCAGAATATCTGCATGAGCGTGTACGCAAGGTTTACTGGGGCTATGCGCCAACGGAAAACCTCAGCAATGAAGAACTTATCCGCGAAAACTATCAAGGCATTCGTCCGGCACCGGGTTATCCGGCCTGCCCGGAACACACCGAAAAAGCGACTATCTGGGAATTGCTGGACGTAGAAAATGTGGTGGGGATGAAACTCACTGAATCCTACGCGATGTGGCCTGGTGCTTCGGTTTCCGGCTGGTACTTTAGCCACCCTGACAGCAAGTACTACGCCGTGGCGCAAATTCAGCGCGACCAGGTGGAAGACTATGCGCGCCGTAAAGGGATGTCTGTCACCGAGGTTGAACGTTGGTTAGCCCCGAATTTAGGCTACGACGCGGATTGAGTACCGAATTGCCCCCTCTCTCGTACGGGAGAGGGGGTTTACAACCCGAAACGTTTAAATATCGCCAACCGTTATATACTGGAAAGA
>DASXXQ010000176.1:0-9963 GCA_036502985.1 Buttiauxella sp. | reverse complement strand
AAGCAGGCGAGAAAGTTCTTCAGCCATTGGACGGTCGTTGATGGAGTCAAAGCCCACATCAGGCCCCAGCAGTTTGAACTGGCGCAGGTTGTTATTACGCAGCGCACCAATGTGGTACTGCTGAACCCAACCACGGCGGGTATATTCCGCAGCCAGCCAAACCAGAACAGCGGTTTTGAACTGCGCAACTTCATGCTCGCTCGGTGTAGCACCTGAAAGACGACGAGCCAGAATGCCGTCCAGCGTCGCTTCGTCTGCTTCAGCAAACAGAACCACGTCTAACGCGTGGTCAGAAACTTTACAGCCGTGTGCTGCAAAGTGATCCAGGCGCTTGCTCAGTGCAGTTTGCAGGTCGCTGAAGCGACGGATGTCGGTGTCAGAAACTTCTGCCAGTTTGCTCATGTACTCAGCAAAGGTAGCTTGCTCAATGTTGAAGGCTTTATCCGGGCGCCAGCTTGGCAGCACTTTGGTTTCAAAAGCGTCGAGCGCGATTTGGCGATGGAAGCGCAGATCGTCGATAGGATCGTCAGTTGTGCCGACCATTTTCACGTTCATCTGCTTCATGATGCCACGCGCAGAGAAGCTATCTTGCTTCAGCAACTCATTACATTCGTTCCAGATTTCATCGGCAGTTGTAGGTGATAACAGTTTGCCAGTGATGCCGAACGGACGGCGTAGTTCAAGGTGAGTCCAGTGATAGAGAGGGTTACCGATGGTGTGAGGAACCGTCGCAGCCCAGGCATCGAATTTTTCGCGGTCACTCGCATCACCCGTACACAAACGCTCCTCCACACCGTTTGCACGCATACCACGCCACTTGTAGTGGTCGCCTTTCAACCAGATGTCATACAGGTTTTTAAAACGATAGTCTTCGGCAACTTGCTGCGGTGGTAAATGGCAGTGATAGTCGAAAATAGGCTGGTCGGCTGCAAACTCATGATACAAACGGCGGGCAAATTCGGTGTCCAGGAGAAAATCTTCAGTCATAAACTGGGCCATTGTAGGGTTCCTCTGTTCATAGCAGTTCGATGCTTGCGCATAATGCAAACAAAGTTATCACACCAATTTCTTGAGACCGAGTGGATTTTTGAGGTGTTCGTCACAAAAACCACACTTTTATTGTTAATACTCTGTTTAAAAAGAACCCGTATCCCGCGCCAGTTCTGGCCTGCAAGCCCTTACTCACTAAGAGTGAGCGGATCGACACTTTTGTGATATCACTCAACTTCTGAAGCTGTATGACAAGTTATCTTTCTGCCGTCGCAATGCATAAGTAATGGAAATACTTCAGACGCTGATATCACGAACAGCGCAACACGGTACGGAAACCGGAATTGCCACAGGCAGTTTTTTCATATGGCAAGGTACGGGTCGTACCGGGTGATAGTCCCCCGGATATGAACCCTCTAAATAAGAACAGACGATCGGGCAGCAGTGCCGGACGTTCAACCGCATGACACGCGGTTGATTATAAAGACGGGATGAACTTCAAAATGCGAAAAATCCAAGGCTTGCGCTGGTACATGATTGCCCTGGTAACCATGGGTACCATACTGGGTTATCTGACACGTAATACGATTGCGGCTGCTGCACCAACATTGATGCAAGAGCTGCATATTTCCACTCAGCAATATTCCTATATCATCGCCGCCTATTCGGCTTGCTACACCATCATGCAGCCTGTTGCTGGTTACGCGCTTGATGTTCTGGGCACGAAAGTTGGCTATGCATTCTTTGCTGTTGCATGGGCAATTTTCTGTGGTGCAACTGCACTGGCGGGAAGCTGGGGTGGCCTGGCAATCGCTCGTGGTGCCGTGGGCGCCGCGGAAGCTGCCATGATCCCAGCCGGCCTAAAAGCCAGTAGCGAATGGTTCCCGGCTAAAGAGCGTTCTATCGCTGTTGGCTACTTCAACGTTGGCTCATCTATCGGCGGCATGATTGCTCCACCATTAGTGGTTTGGGCGATTGTAATGCACAGCTGGCAACTCGCCTTTATCATCTCCGGTGTTCTGAGCTTTGCCTGGGCAATGGCATGGTTGATTTTCTACAAGCACCCACGCGATCAGAAACGCCTGACTGAAGAAGAACGTGAATATATTATTGGTGGTCAGGAAGCGCAGCACCAGACCAACAACAGCAAAAAAATGAGTGCCTGGAAGATCTTACAAAACCGCCAGTTCTGGGGTATCGCTCTGCCACGTTTCCTTGCCGAACCAGCCTGGGGGACTTTCAACGCCTGGATCCCACTGTTTATGTTTAAAGCGTATGGCTTTGATCTGAAACACATCGCGATGTTTGCCTGGATGCCAATGCTGTTTGCAGACCTGGGTTGTATCGTTGGCGGCTACCTGCCACCTTTATTCCAGCGCGTATTCGGCGTGAACCTGATTGTTTCTCGTAAACTGGTTGTGACTATGGGTGCGATTCTGATGATTGCTCCAGGCACTATCGGCCTGTTCACCAGTCCATATGTAGCCATCGCCCTGCTGTGTGTGGGTGGCTTCGCTCACCAGTCACTATCTGGCGCATTGATTACCCTGTCTTCTGACGTGTTTGGTCGTAACGAAGTGGCCACGGCAAACGGTTTGACCGGTATGGCCGCCTGGACCGCAAGTACCCTGTTTGCTCTGGTTGTGGGTGCTCTGGCCGATACCCTTGGCTTCAGCCCGCTGTTCGCTGCTCTGGCAGTATTCGATATCCTCGGTGCTATCGTTATCTGGACGGTGCTGCAAAACAAACCTATCAGTGAGCTAAATGACTCACAAAAACCGAAACAAGCATTAGCCTAATCGGCATCTCAATTTACACAAAAGCCGCCGCACAGGCGGCTTTTGTGTATCTGGAATGTAGAGCCTAACTTAGAAAAGTGGTATAACAAATAAGGTTACCCGCAGGGTTTTTCCCGGAGCTACAGATGGAAATTATGGAACCACGTCGTCTTTATCAGCAATTGGCCGCTGAACTTAAACAACGCATCGAAAACGGTGTTTATCTGGTTGGGGAAAAACTCCCGGCAGAGCGCTTTATTGCTGAAGAAAAGAACGTGAGCCGCACTGTGGTTCGTGAAGCGATTATCATGCTGGAAGTGGAAGGTTACGTCGAAGTCCGCAAAGGTTCCGGCATCCACGTTATGGCTAATCAGGCTAAATACACCACTCTTCCTGATGAGCAGTTTGAGTTCGCAAGCTTTGGGCCGTTTGAACTGTTGCAAGCGCGCCAGTTGATTGAAAGTAATATCGCTGAATTTGCGGCAACTCAGGTCACTAAGCAAGATATCGTCAAACTGATGGAAATTCAGGAAATGGCGCGTAATGAGCATAATTTCAAGGATTCAGAGTGGGACCTTCATTTTCACACTCAGGTTGCTCTCGCCTCGCAAAATAGTGCACTCGCCGCCATCGTGGAAAAAATGTGGAGCCAACGTATCCACAACCCATACTGGAAAAAACTCCACGAGCATATTGATAAGCGCACCGCCGACAACTGGTGTGACGATCATGACCAAATTCTTAAGGCACTGATTCGTAAAGACCCGCATGCTGCCAAACTGGCAATGTGGCAACATCTGGAAAACACCAAACAGATGCTGTTTGATGCAACCAGCGATGATTTCGAATTTAATGCCGATCGCTACTTATTTGCAGATAATCCGGTCATTCATCTCGACACAGCCGCAAGCGGTCAAAAGTAGTCATTTTCCTGCGCGAGGGTAAGCAAACCGACCAATAGTGTCAGCGTTTGTAAAAACCCTCGCCAGCCCCTCTGCAAGCCAGCAAAATCAATCCTCAACAAAGCGCAAATACTGTGACGCTTGCGGCAGAGCTTTGTTACAATTAGATGCAATTTCACCGTCGGTGTTAGCTTCGCTTCCACCTACGCCGCCCGCTTTCACACGGAATTGTGACGCGAACAGGTAACAAGCGGTGGATTACAACGGCAACAACACAAGATAAAACAATGCCGTGCTCTACCAATCTGACTTTGATCAGCGGTCTTAACCGATGTGCCAGGAACACTGAATGGAACTTCTCACGCAATTGCTGCACGCTCTCTGGAGCCAGGATTTTGAAACGCTCGCCAATCCAGGAATGATTGGCATGCTTTACTTCGTGTTATTCATGATTTTATTCCTTGAAAACGGCCTCCTCCCAGCAGCCTTCCTGCCAGGCGACAGTTTGTTAGTTTTGGTTGGTGTGCTGATTGCTAAAGGGGCCATGGGTTTCCCTGAAACCCTTCTTCTTTTAACAACAGCCGCGAGCCTGGGTTGTTGGCTCAGTTATATTCAAGGGCGATGGCTTGGAAACACGCGAATCGTGCAGAACTGGCTTTCACATCTTCCCGCACACTATCATCAGCGCGCGCACAACCTGTTCCATAAACACGGCTTGTCTGCATTACTGATTGGTCGCTTTATTGCTTTTGTTCGCACCTTGTTACCCACAATTGCGGGTTTGTCTGGTCTGAACAATGCGCGCTTCCAGTTCTTCAACTGGATGAGCGGCCTGTTATGGGTACTGATCCTCACTTCACTGGGTTACCTGCTTGGCAAAACGCCGGTATTCCTGAAATATGAAGATGCATTGATGTCCTGCCTGATGCTGTTACCCGTCGTGTTACTGGTCATTGGCTTGATCGGTTCGTTGATTGTGCTTTGGCGTAAAAAATACGGAAATCGCAGTTAAGAGGGATGACAATGAAACCACATTTTTTTCGTGGCCTGAGGGCCACGATGCTGATAGGCGCCGTTGTACTGGTCGCCACCCTGATATGGTCAGGGATGCAAAACACAGAGTCCACGCTGGAAATACGCACCAGCCAGCAAGGCATTAGCATGCCTGATGGTTTTTCTGTCTGGCACCATCTTGACGCCAATGGCATTCGCTTTAAAAGCATTACTCCAGACAATAATGTGTTACTTATCAAGTTTGACTCTACCGCGCAAAGCGAAGCTGCCAAAGAAGTGCTTTATAGAACGCTTCCGCATGGCTACGTAATTGCTCAGCAAGAAGAAGATATCAGCGCCAGCGGCTGGCTTACGCGCGTGCTCAACGAAAATATCCGCATCGGTTAACCCTTTCCTGAAATCCTAATTTGTTAACAAGGGATTGGGTTTTTACTCAATTTCTGACTATGCTTGTTCTGACCTAAATCGCTATAAATCAGCATTTTCGTAAAATTTCTGGATTCTATGTGTGTTTAACCTTGCGGCTTAACGTACATTCACAATGGAAGGTTTTTATCATGAACTATCGTACCGTATTGGCTATCGCCTTGTTATCCCTGACATCTGCGGCACATGCGAGCTCGCTGTGCAGCGAAAAAGAGCAGGATATCCAGCGAGAAATTGGCTATGCGGAGAAACACCAGAACAAAAGTCGTGTTGATGGACTTAACAAAGCGTTGAAGGAAGTTCGCGCCAGTTGCACCGACAGCAGTTTACGTGCGGACCACCAGAAGAAAATTAGCGAACAGAAAGCCGAAATCACCGAACGCAAAGCAGACCTGAAAGAAGCGCGCGAAAAAGGCGACGCTGACAAAATTTCGAAACGGGAACAAAAACTTTCTGAAGCTGAACATGAGCTGAAAAATTTGCAGGCCCGTGATTATTAAGTTTATGGATCAACCTCAAACACCTGGAGAGAACTATGTCAAAAGATACTACATCAGAACATTTGCGCGCTGAGTTGAAATCCCTGGCAGATACCCTTGAAGAGGTGCTGAGTGCATCGACGGATAAGTCTAAATCCGAGTTGGAAAGACTGCGTGGCAAAGCGGAAAAAGCACTGAAAGAAAGCCGCGTACGTCTGGGAGATACCAGCGACATTATTGCCAAACAAACGCGTGAAGCCGCAGCAAAAGCAGACGATTATGTCCGCGAAAATCCGTGGACTGGTGTGGGTATTGGGGCGGCGATTGGCGTCGTACTCGGTGTCCTGCTTACTCGTCGTTAATTATGCCTGAATCCCATCAAACTCAGGGGCCGGGTAAAAGCGTCCTCGGCATAGGCCAGCGCATTGTCACCATCATCGTTGGGATGGTGGAGACACGTTTACGCCTTGCTGTTGTAGAGCTGGAAGAAGAGAAAGCTCACATCATTCAGCTCTTGTTGATGCTTGGATTAACCATGCTGTTTGCTGCCTTCGGATTGATGAGTCTGATGGTGCTGGTTATTTGGGCAATCGATCCGCAGTATCGCCTGAATGCCATGATAGCAACGACAGTTGTACTGCTGGCATTGGCCCTCATCGGCGGTATCTGGACACTCCATAAATCCCGGCAGTCCACCTTGTTACGCCACACCCGGCGCGAACTCGATAACGATCGCGCATTGCTGGAAGATGATAAGCCATGAGTGACCGTGAGCGCGCGAAGCGTAAAGCATTTCTGCTCAGCCAAATTCAACAACAGCGGCTGGATTTAAGTGCAGGCAGACGCGACTGGCTTGAAGCGACCGGCGGTTATGACAGAGGCTGGAACACGCTTGTAAGCATGCGGCGTTATGCATTAGCCGCCAGCAGTGTGATGGCTATCTGGACGGTGCGTCATCCCAGCTTCATGATGCGTTGGGCCAGACGCGGATTTGGAGCCTGGAGCGCATGGCGACTGGTTCGCAATACGATTCAACAACAATCGCGTTAATTCTAAACGCCGCCTGATTCAGGCGGCGTTTTTGTATCTGACATTACTCAAGATATTTGAAGAACATCGACAGTTTTCCTTGCTAACAATCCTTCAACGTCACGTCTATTATCCTCTCCATCAAGCGCAGTTCACGGTAACTACCGGAAATTGCAAAGACAAACATCCCTGGGCTGATAGCACCCAATAGAGATTCGCTGGAGAGTAAAATGAAAAAATTAGATGATGTTGGTGTACTGTTAGCTCGTGTTCTGATGCCAATTCTGTTCATCGTTGCAGGTTGGGGCAAAATTAACGGTTATGCCGGTACTCAACAATATATGGAAGCGATGGGCGTTCCGGGGTTCTTACTGCCGTTGACCATTCTGCTTGAGTTTGGTGGTGGCCTGGCAATTCTGTTCGGTTTCTTTACTCGTACCACAGCGATTATTACCGCGGTGTTTACGATTCTGACCGCATTCTTGTTCCACGGTGATTTCAGCCAGGGCATGAACTCCACCATGTTTATGAAGAACTTCACCATTGCCGGTGGTTATCTGTTGCTGGCAACCTTCGGTCCGGGTGCTTTCAGCATCGACCGTGTACTGAATAAAAAGTGGTAACAGTTCTATACTGAGTACTGATAAAGCGAAGGTTAATCCCTTCGCTTTTTTGTTTTTAAAGGCAAAACAAAGAGGAAAGAAACATGGGACA
Organism: Buttiauxella sp.; assembly: GCA_036502985.1. GTDB lineage: Bacteria > Pseudomonadota > Gammaproteobacteria > Enterobacterales > Enterobacteriaceae > Buttiauxella. The sequence goes on along the minus strand of DASXXQ010000176.1, from coordinate 2,631 downwards.
GCTTATTGATGGCGTATGGCACGACGTCTGGTACGACACCAAATCGACGGGTGGCAGTTTCAAACGTTCTGAGTCAGCATTTCGTCACTGGCTGACTGCTGATGGCGAAGCAGGCCCGACGGGTAAAGGTGGTTTTGCCGCAGAAAAAAACCGCTATCACCTCTATGTTTCCCTCGCCTGCCCTTGGGCACATCGCACGTTGATCATGCGCACGCTAAAAGGTCTTGAATCGTTTATCTCCGTTTCGGTCGTTAACCCCCTCATGTTGCAAGATGGCTGGACGTTTGACGATGACTTCCCGAACGCAACCGGAGACGGCCTTTACCAACACGAATATCTCTACCAGCTTTACCTGCAAGCTGACCCTGAGTACACAGGCCGCGTCACCGTGCCGGTTTTGTGGGACAAGAAAACGCAGACGATTGTCAGTAACGAATCGGCTGAAATCATTCGTATGTTGAATACCGCGTTTGATGCACAAGGTGCTCGTGCAGGGGATTACTACCCACTTCCATTACGCGGCCAGATTGATGAACTGAATAGTTGGATTTACGACACCATAAATAATGGTGTGTATAAAGCGGGTTTTGCCACGTCACAAGAAGCCTACGATGAAGCTGTGGCGAAAGTATTCGAAGCGCTGGCACGCGTGGAACAAATCCTTGGCCAGCATCGCTATTTAACAGGCGACCAGCTCACTGAAGCAGATATTCGTTTATGGACGACACTGGTACGTTTCGATCCCGTGTATGTCACTCATTTTAAATGCGACAAACACCGCATTAGTGATTATCTGAATCTGTATGGTTTCTTGCGCGATATTTACCAAATGCCAGGCATTGCTGAAACCGTCGATTTCGCGCATATCCGTACTCATTATTACCGCAGCCATAAAACGATCAACCCAACCGGAATTATTTCCATTGGCCCCGCTCAAGATTTAAACGAACCGCACGGGCGTGAAGACCGTTTTAATAAGGGTTGATAAAATTCATCAAGACTATGATTTACGTGAAATCCATTCACGGCTACTCTTGAAATAGATTGATGGCAAATCAAGGCGGGCTTAAAAAATGGATTGGTATTTCAAAGTATTGAAAAATTATGTTGGCTTTAGTGGACGCGCGCGCCGCAAAGAGTTCTGGATGTTTATCCTGGTGAACCTGGTGTTGACCGGGGTATTAACCATTCTGGATAAAATGTTAGGGCTGCGCATTGCAAAGGATGAAGGCCTGCTCACCACAATTTATGGTGTGCTGATATTCTTACCTTATTGGGCCGTACAGTTCCGACGCCTGCACGATACCGATCGTTCAGCCTGGTGGCTGTTACTGCTGCTCATTCCCATCGTCGGTTGGCTGATTATTCTGGCATTTAACTGCCAGAGCGGTACGGCGGGAGCCAATAAGTTTGGTCGCGATCCAAAACTGTTGGATGCCAGAATAGTGACTGATTAACCAATAGGTGGGTGGAAAAACCACCCACTTCTTACTTCAACAGTTTTGGTATTTCACGCAGACACCAGGCTTTTGCCTCGCCCATACTATCGCGCCGCCACGCCATAATAATGTCCAGCTCATTGGTATATTCAGGGCTCACCACACGTAAACGCCCTTCAGCAATATCCTGCTCAACCATCGGATAAGGCATGGTCGCCACACCCAGGCCCGCCAACAATGCCTGGCGCTTATCTTCCATGCTGCTCACTGTTAAACGCGGCTGTTTATCCAGTAATCGCACCGTCAGAGCCGGGCGTTCACGCGCGGTATCTGCCACGGCAATTCCGCGATATTTCACGCGCGTCATTTCTGAAAGGGGCTCAGGTTCGCTGTGAATGGGATGGTCCGGCGCCGCAACGTAGACGCTCAGGATTTTATACAGCTTGCGCGAGTTAATTTCCGATGAAGAACGGAAGTGCATGTCCGGCGCAATCACGATATCAGCACGCCCCTGCTCCAGGCTCTCCCACGAACCCGCTAATACCTCAGTAATAATCGACAGCTGCGTATCCGCTTTTTCGGCCAGCTTCCCCACCAATGGATAGAGTTTGGCCGTCGGCACCAGCGCCTCAGTCACGATGGTGAGATGGGTTTCCCAGCCTCGTGCCAGCGCTTCTGCGTCGGTGGTAAGTTTTTCAGCGGCTTCGAGCAAAACTCGCCCGCGTTCCAGCAACATCCGTCCAACATTGGTGAATTTTGTGCGATGGCCTGAGCGATCAAACAGCACGACATCCAATTCTTCCTCCAGCTTTTGCATGGTGTAACTCAGTGCCGACGGCACGCGCCCCAGCTCATCAGCCGCTGCGGCGAAACTCCCACGCCTGTCAATTGCGTCCATGACCCGCAATGCTTCCAGCGTCAACGCTCTCTCTTTTGCCATCTCGTTCTCATTCAGGAAATTTGAACATACCAAGCAGATTAACTGGCTAACAATGCATCGTCCAGAGCTTTACCATGGGTATAGTGTAAAAAGAGGTCAGGAAATTATGATTACGCCAAGAACTGCCAAACAATGCGGGAAAGCGGACTACGGATGGCTACAGGCACGCTATACGTTTTCCTTCGGTCACTACTTCGATCCTAAATTGCTGGGCTATGCTTCGTTGCGTGTACTCAATCAGGAAGTATTAGC
>DASXXQ010000175.1:0-2826 GCA_036502985.1 Buttiauxella sp. | reverse complement strand
GCAGCAGAGATGAAGGATTCGGTCGCCAGGGATGCCTTGGTGATACCGAGCAGGTCACGGCTGAATGTTGCCGTGATTTTGCCTTCAGCTTCCAGCTTACGGTTAGCGATTTTAACGCGAGACATTTCTGCCTGCTCGCCTTCCAGGAAGTCAGTGCCACCAGCGCTAACGATGGTGCCTTTACGCAACATCTGACGAACGATAACTTCGATGTGCTTATCGTTAATCTTAACGCCTTGCAGACGGTAAACTTCCTGCACTTCGTTGGTGATGTAGCGGGTAACCGCGTGAACACCACGTAAACGCAAGATGTCGTGCGGAGACTCTGGGCCGTCGGATACGACGTCACCACGTTCCACAACTTCGCCTTCGAACACGTTCAGCTGACGCCATTTAGGGATCATTTCTTCGTAAGCATCGCTGCCATCCAACGGAGAAATTACCAGACGACGTTTGCCTTTGGTTTCTTTACCGAAGGAGATGATCCCACTGATTTCAGCAAGGATTGCAGGCTCTTTCGGACGACGTGCTTCAAACAGGTCAGCAACGCGTGGAAGACCACCGGTGATGTCCTTGGTACCGCCGGATTCCTGAGGAATACGCGCCAGGGTGTCACCAGAGTGGATCTGAGTACCATCTTCCAGCTGAACAATCGCTTTACCCGGCAGGAAGTACTGAGCTGGCATATCTGTACCAGGGATCAGAACGTCGTTGCCTTGAGCATCAACAATTTTCAGTGCAGGACGCAGATCTTTACCACCTGCGGTACGTTCTGCAGAGTCCAGAACAACCAGAGATGACAGACCTGTCAGTTCGTCAGTCTGACGAGTAATGGACTGGCCGTCGATCATGTCAGTAAAGCGGATGAAACCACTTACTTCAGAAACGACTGGCATGGTGTGTGGATCCCAGTTTGCTACGGTCTCGCCCGCTGCAATCTGCTCGCCATCACCTTTACCCATTACCGCACCGTAAGGAACTTTATAGCTCTCTTTAGTACGACCGAATTCATCAATCAGTTTCAGCTCGGTGTTACGAGAAGTGACAACCAGTTTCCCGGCAGAGTTCACAACCGACTTAGCGTTGCTGAGTTTGATGCTACCTTTGTTCTTAACCTGAATGCTGGATTCAGCAGCAGAACGAGATGCCGCACCACCGATGTGGAACGTACGCATCGTCAGCTGAGTACCTGGTTCACCGATGGACTGTGCCGCGATAACCCCGATAGCTTCACCTTTGTTGATGATGTGACCACGTGCCAGGTCGCGACCATAGCAGTGCGCACACACACCAAAGTCAGTTTCGCAACCTACTACGGAACGGACTTTAACGCTGTCAACAGAGTTAAGTTCTAACAAGTCACACCATTGCTCATCAAGCAGGGTGTTACGGGTTACCAGGATGTCTGCAGTACCAGGCTTAATCACATCTTCAGCCGTTACACGGCCCAGAACGCGATCGCGCAGTGGTTCTTTAACATCGCCGCCTTCGATAACCGGAGTCATCGTGATACCTTCGAGGGTGCCACAATCGTCTTCGGTTACAACCAGATCCTGTGCAACGTCAACCAGACGACGCGTCAGATAACCGGAGTTCGCAGTTTTCAGTGCGGTATCCGCCAAGCCTTTACGAGCACCGTGCGTGGAGATGAAGTACTGGAGTACGTTCAGACCTTCACGGAAGTTCGCAGTGATTGGCGTTTCGATGATGGAGCCATCTGGCTTAGCCATCAGACCACGCATACCTGCCAACTGACGAATCTGTGCCGCAGAACCACGAGCACCGGAGTCGGCCATCATGTAAATGCTGTTGAAGGAAACTTGCTGCTCTTCCACACCGTCACGGTTAATAACGGATTCGGTTTGCAGGTTGTCCATCATCGCTTTGGATACACGATCGTTCGCCGCAGCCCAGATATCGATTACTTTGTTATAGCGTTCGCCCGCTGTTACCAGACCGGACTGGAACTGTTCCTGAATCTCAGCAACTTCAGCTTCCGCTTCAGAGATGATTTCAGTTTTCTTCGCAGGGATGACCATGTCATCGATACCAACAGAAACACCTGAACGTGCCGCATAGGCAAAGCCGGTGTACATTGTTTGGTCAGCAAAGATTACTGTCGGTTTCAGGCCCAGAATACGGTAACAAGTGTTCAGCATTTTGGAGATTGCCTTCTTACCCAGCGCCTGGTTGACGATGGAGTAAGGCAGACCTTTCGGTACGATCATCCACAGAATCGCACGACCAATGGTGGTGTCGATAATGCTGGTTTTCGCAACGAACTCTTCGTTAGCATCTTTTTCGTATTCAGTGATACGCACTTTTACACGCGCATGCAGAGAGGCAAGACCTGCGCGATAAATACGCTCAGCTTCTTTAGGGCCAGTCAGCACCATGCCTTCGCCTTTGGCGTTAACACAGTCACGGGTCATGTAGTACAGACCCAATACAACGTCCTGAGAAGGAACGATGATTGGCTCGCCGTTCGCAGGTGACAGGATGTTGTTGGTAGACATCATCAGCGCACGCGCTTCCAACTGAGCTTCAAGCGTCAGTGGAACGTGTACTGCCATCTGGTCACCATCGAAGTCGGCGTTATATGCCGCACAAACCAACGGGTGAAGCTGGATAGCTTTACCTTCGATCAGTACTGGCTCAAATGCCTGGATACCCAAACGGTGCAGAGTTGGTGCACGGTTCAGCAGTACCGGGTGTTCGCGGATAACTTCGTCCAGGATATCCCAAACGACAGCTTCTTCGCGCTCAACCATTTTCTTCGCAGCTTTAATGGTGGTAGCAAGACCACGCAGTTCCAGCTTGCCGTAG
>DASXXQ010000174.1:0-8158 GCA_036502985.1 Buttiauxella sp. | reverse complement strand
AACAGAGAATTATCCATTCCGGCCAGAGTCAGGTCGTTGTTGTACTGCGTACGCATATAAATTCCCTCTTAATGCTATGGTTATTATGAATGCCATATTAAACAGACTCAGAGGGTTAACCTAAATTTCCAGCATCGTTTTGCCGATACAACGCCTGATTCAGACAAATGCGGGAGGCTGCATATGACACGGTGAATATCATCTGCATTGAATGCAAAGAAGTGACGAAGCGAAAGCCTCAGTGAGAAGCTCACAGGTCAAGCAACATGATGTGCTTCTTAATCATAAATATGCAGCATATTGACGAGGGTGGGCTATTCTTAATGCGTTTGCACCGCGTCTTCTCCGGCGCTATGGTTAGCCTCTTTTGATAGTCAAAGACAGATTTAGGTTATGACGTTTTCACTTTTCGGCGACAAATTTACCCGCCATGCAGGCATCACACGCCTGATGGAGGACCTTAACGACGGCCTACGCACACCTGGAGCAATCATGCTCGGTGGCGGTAATCCTGCGCAAATTCCTGCGATGAACGACTACTTCCAGGATCTGCTGGCAGACATGCTGGCAAACGGGAAAATGACCGACGCACTGTGCAATTACGATGGCCCGCAGGGGAAAAGTGAGTTACTCGATGCGCTTGCGGACATGCTGCGTACAGAATTAGGTTGGGATATTGCTCCGCAGAATATTGCACTAACAAATGGCAGCCAGAGCGCATTTTTCTACTTGTTTAACCTGTTCGCAGGTCGCTACGCGGATGGCAGCACCAAAAAAGTGTTGTTCCCGCTGGCTCCTGAATATATCGGTTATGCAGATTCTGGCCTCGAAGAAGACTTGTTTGTCTCGACGCGGCCGAATATCGAACTGCTGCCAGAAGGCCAGTTCAAATACCACGTCGACTTTGAGCATCTACAGATTGGCCCGGACACCGGGATGATTTGTGTGTCGCGGCCAACCAACCCAACAGGCAACGTCATCACGGATGAAGAGCTGATAAAGCTCGATGCACTGGCGCATCATCACGGCATCCCGCTGGTGATTGATAACGCCTATGGCGTCCCGTTCCCCGGTATTATTTTCAGCGAAGCGCGCCCGTTGTGGAACCCGAACATCATCCTGTGTATGAGCTTGTCGAAGCTTGGATTGCCGGGAAGCCGTTGCGGCATCATCATCGCGAATGAAAAAATCATCTCTGCTATCAGCAATATGAATGGAATTATCAGCCTGGCGCCTGGTGGCATTGGCCCGGCAATGGCCTGCGAAATGATTAAACGTAACGACTTGCTGCGCTTATCTGAAACGGTCATCAAACCCTTCTATTACCAGCGTGTTCAGGACACGATTGCGATTATTCGCCGCTATTTGTCGCCTGAACGCTGCCTGATCCACAAACCGGAGGGCGCGATTTTCCTCTGGCTGTGGTTTAAAGACTTGCCGATTTCGACCGAGCTTCTCTACCAGCGCCTGAAAAAACGCGGTGTATTGATGGTGCCGGGCGACTACTTCTTCCCGGGCCTTGATAAACCCTGGCCGCACACGCATCAGTGCATGCGCATGAACTATGTGCCAGAGCCTGACAAAATCGAAGCGGGTGTGAAAATTCTTGCCGAAGAGATTGAACGCGCGTGGGCTGAAGCGAAGTAAAAAATCAAAAGCCTTCTCTGAACGAGAAGGCTTTATTCGTTTAGCGGATGACCAAAGAATCATACCCTTTCCAGCGGTAGTTCAGCATCGATACAATCCAGCAAACAATAAACAGCCCAACGACGATAAAGCCCGCATTGCCGAGGTTTTCATTCAGCGCATCAACCCATTTCCACACGCCGCTGTGCAGGTCGAATTTATCAGCCAGCAACCCTAACGCTTCCATTCCGCCTATAAACAGCGCGACAACAACGGATGTGCCGGTAATGGTCATATTGTAATAAAGCTTGCGCTGTGGCTTGCTGAACGCCCAACCGTACGCACCGACCATAATCACATTGTCGAGGGTATCAATCAGGGCCATGCCGCTGGCAAACAGCGCTGGGAATACCAGAATTGACCACATCGACATGCCGCTTGAAGCGCTGGCAGCTGAAATGCCCAGGACGCCAATTTCCGTCGCGGTATCAAAACCTAAGCCGAACAAAAAGCCGACCAGATACATATGCCAGCTTTTGTTGATAAGTTTAAATGTGGAACGGAACAGCCAGCTCATCATGCCGCCACCGTTAAAGTTTATCTCTTCGGCAGACAGCGATTCACCACGTTTTAGCTGGCGGAAATTGCGCCACACGCCGTGTAAAATCACCAGGTTGACCAGCGCCATTGCCAGTAAGAAACACGCTGAAACGGCGGTGCCAATCACGCCGCCAACATCATGAAACCAGTCCATATCACTCTGGAATGCGGCCGCTGTCGCAGCAATCGCCACCGATGCCAGCACCACAATGCTGGAATGGCCGAGTGAGAACCATGCGCCAATACCGAACGGGCGTTTTCCTTGCTGCATCATTTTGCGTGTGACGTTATCAATCGCGGCAATGTGGTCGGCATCGACTGCATGACGCAGACCGTAGCACCAGGCCAGTAAACTTGCCGCCATCAGCGCGGTGCTGTGGTGGAAAGAAACCAGAGCCCATGCCCAGGCGGCAAGATTGGCTGCGACTAAAACTGCAAGCAAAACTGCGGCGCGCGGATTGCCACGAAGAACACGCAATAACATCATTTTATCCTTGTGAAGGAGGGGTGAGGCGGGCAGCAGCAACGAGGGCCTGACCCAATGCAAGAGCACCGTCACCCGCAGGTAACTGTGTCGGGAAGAGCAGATTAAAATCTGCGAGATGATAAGAAAATCGTTTTCTCATCAGTTGGTTATGCAGTACGCCACCGCTGAATACGAGAGTGTTAATTGAAAGCTGTTGAGCATGGAATCGGGCTAAATCAGCAAAGCCTTTTGCCAGCGCATCATGAAATGCCCAGGCGCGTGCAGGAGCACAGTCATGCCAGCTCAACCATTGTTGCCAGAAGGTCACCATGTCGAATTTGCCCGCAATAACCGGCAGTGTCACCGGATGACGGCATTCGCCGCTTTGTGATGCCAGGGCTTCTAGCCGACAAGCCGCTTCCCCTTCATAACTTTGTTGCAGTGGCGCGCAGTTTAGTGCGGCGGTGGCGGCATCAAATAAACGGCCAGTGGAGGAGGCAACCGGCGCGTTAATTCCGCGTTCAATGGCCGTTGCCAGCAGCGGCCAGTTTTGCGCACGAATCACCGCGGTTTCAGGGCGTTGTTGCCATTGCGGAACAAAGGCCTGGCAGTGTGCGAGCAAGTTTCGCCACGGCTGGCGAGCCGCCAGATCGCCACCGGGTAATGCGACAGCCGGTAAACCGCCAAGATGCTCACAGTGACGATAATTAACCCGTAAACACTCGCCGCCCCACAATTGGTCATTTTCGCCATAACCGATGCCATCCAGCGTTATTGCAATCACATCGCCGCCATCGAGTGGCCAGCCATGCTCAGCAAGGCACGCTGCAGCGTGGGCGTGATGATGTAAAACCTCACTCACGGGTAAATTTATTTCGCGCCCAAGGCGAGCGCTGTGGTAACCAGGGTGTGCATCGAGCGCAATTTGCTGCGGTGTAAAATCATAGGCTTCGCACATCAAGGTGCGCGCCTTTTGCCATTGCTGTTCCACGCCCTCTTCAGACAAATCACCAAGATGCTGGCTGAGTACTGCCTGGTTGCCGCGCAGCAAGCAGAAGGTATTTTTTAGATCGGCGCCCACAGCAAGAATCGGCGGCAGTGCTTCAAAACCTGGCGGCAGCGGCAGGGCATCCGGGACAAATCCTCTTGCCCGGCGCAGCATTTCACCGCTGCTGCGCACGACCGAATCATCCATGCGCTGAACAATATCGCGGTCATGCAGCAACCAACCGTCCGCGATATCAGCGAGTTCTTCGAGTGCCTGCTGATTGGTGATAGCAGGTGGCTTGCCATTTAAATTTCCGGAAGTCATCACCAGCGGCCCACCGAAATCCTGCACCAAAAGGTGTTGGAGCGGGTTAGCGGGCAACATCACACCGACTTCGCTCAGGTGAGGCGCGATAAACGTGCTTAATCCGCGTAAAGCTGATTTCGACATTAAGACAATCGGTGCCGCTGGGGTGGTGAGTTGTACGACGGCATCCGCAGGTAATCCGAGTGGGCCAGGAAGCATAACGGCGAGCGGTTTTGCCGGGCGATGTTTACGGTCGCGCAAGCGGGAGATTGCGGCATCATTACGGGCGTCGACAGCCAGATGGAATCCACCCAACCCTTTTATTGCCACAATCTTTCCGGCTTTTAATGCTTTAACGGCAGCCTGTAGCGCATCTTCACGTTCTGAATAAAACTCGCCACACTGCCACGAGATGTGCGGCCCACATTCCGGGCAGGCAACCGGCTGGGCATGGAAACGCCTGTCCATCGGATCGCGATACTCTTTTTCACACGCCGGGCAAAGCGGAAATGCGGCCATCACCGTATTAGGGCGGTCATACGGCATGGCATTGATAATCGTGAAACGGGGACCGCAATGGGTGCAATTGATAAACGGATAACGGTAACGACGGTCGTCAGGAGTGTTTAGCTCGCGCAGGCAATCCGGGCAAGTTGCGGCATCCGGGACGATTTGTGTGTCCATTGTGCTGCTGGCGCTGTGGCGGATGGTGAAATCCTGCGGCGGCGTGTCCCACTGCATCAGGGTTTGCTCAACGCTATCGATTCGCGCGAGCGGCGGGCAATGGGTGTGAAGCTGTGCGATAAACGCGTCGGCAGTTGACGTCAGGCGCACCAACACTCCTGCGCCGTCATTACAAACATCGCCGGTCAGGTTGAGTTGTTGTGCCAGTTGCCAGACGAAAGGCCGAAAGCCTACGCCCTGAACTTTGCCGCGAATGCGAAGCTTCACGCCGTTTGAATTCACAATTAATGCCTGGTTTGTTGATGAATTGTCGGATGTCGCTGACGCTAATCCGACCTACAAATAAGATTCGTGGTGGATAAGCGACATCCACCGCTTACCTTAACCTTCTACCGCGCTGCGCAATCTTGCCTTCATATCGCTATAAGTCGTCTGTGCGTAGGTTTCCGCCCATGACTGGTCGGCAATCTGGCTGAGGTTAACTGCGCAATACTTGGTTTCCGGTGTTTTGGAAATCGGGTCAAGATTGTCCTGAGTCAGCTCATTACAAGCCCCAATCCACCATTGATACGTCATGTACACCGACCCCTGGTTGATACGCTCATTCACTTCGGCACGGCTGATAACTTTGCCGCGACGTGAACTCACCCACACCAGTTGCTTGTCTTTGATGCCGAGCTTTTCAGCGTCTGCAGGGTGCATCTGCACAAACCCGGGTTCATCTGCCAGCGTTTGCAACGCAGCGCAGTTTCCGGTCATCGAACGGCAGGAATAGTGGCCAACTTCACGCACGGTACACAGCACCAGTGGATATTCAGCATCCGGCGTTTCAGCAGGCGCGCGCCACTGCGCAGCAAACAGCTGGCCTTTACCGGTTGGCGTATCGAACTTGCTGTCTTTATAGAGATACGGTGTGCCAGGGCTATCGAGAGTCGGACATGGCCATTGCACGTGGCCCATATCACCCATTTTCTCGTACGTTACGCCATAGAACAGCGGGCAGAGTTCGCGCAGTTCATCCCAGATTTGCTGGTTGTTGTCATAGTGCATTGGGTAGCCCATCTCTGTGGCGAGCAGGCTGATAATTTCCCAGTCACGTTTGACGTTGTATTTTGGCTCGATGGCCTTTTCAAAACGCTGGAAGCCGCGGTCTGCACAGGTAAATACACCTCCGTGTTCACCCCACGACGTTGCAGGCAGAATGACATCCGCCACTTCGGCGGTTTTGGTCATGAAGATGTCCTGCACCACCACAAAATCGAGCGCTGCAAAACCTTTACGTACCAAGCCAAGGTCGGCTTCGGTCTGCAACGGATCTTCACCCATGATGTAGTAGGCTTTCATCTCGCCTTCGATAGCCATATGCGGCACTTCGGTGATACGCACGCCGACTTTATCGTCCATATCATCAACGTTGATGCCCCACGCTTTGGCGAATTTGGCACGCACGTTCGGGTCAACCACGTCCTGATAACCAGGGAACTGGTTTGGCAGCACGCCCATGTCGCACGCGCCTTGTACGTTGTTTTGCCCGCGAACGGGGCCAACACCGACACTTTCACGGCCCAGATTGCCCGTCAGCAGCGCAAGGCTTGAAAGCCCTTTTACGACGTCAACGGCCTGGCCAAATTGCGTCACGCCCATGCCCCACATGATGGTCGCGGAAGGTGCCGCAGCAAAAGTACGCATTGCCTTGCGCACCTGTTGTGCCGGAACGCCCGTCAGATGTTCGACGTCTTCTGGCGCATAGTCTTTAACGACTTCACGGTAAGCGTCCAGCCCTTCAGCGAACTTCGCAACGTACTCTTTATCGTAAAGATTCTCTTCAAGCAGCACATAACCAAAGGCATTCACCAGCGCCATATTGCAGCCGTTTTTCAGTTGCAAATGCTGATCGGCAATCCGCGCGGTTTCGATGCGGCGCGGATCGCAAACAATGATTTTCGCGCCATTTTCTTTAGCTTTAATGACCCGATGCGCCACGATTGGGTGCGAATCGGCACAGTTATAGCCAAACACCAGCAGGCATTTTGAATTTTCGATATCGCTGATGGAGTTACTCATCGCGCCATTTCCCAGCGTCACTTGCAAACCGGCCACGGACGGCCCGTGGCAAACACGCGCACAGCAGTCAACGTTATTAGTATGCAGCACGCCACGTGCAAACTTCTGCATCACATAGTTGGTTTCGTTACCCGTCCCGCGTGACGAACCCGTCGTCATAATGGAACGCGGGCCATATTGCGCTTTAATCGCTTTCAGGCGTTTCGCGGTATAGCGGATGGCTTCTTCCCAGCTAACTGGCTGGAGTTTTCCGCCTTTTTCGTAACGAATCATTGGCTGCGTCAAACGCGGTGTGAGCAGCTTAGTGTCGTTGAGAAAATCCCAGCCGTAATAGCCTTTCAGGCAGAGTTCATTTTGGTTGGTCACGCCATCAGCCGCTTCGGCACGGATAATTTTGTTCTTCTCAACAACCAGTTTCAGTTTGCAACCTGCACCACAGTATGGGCAGACGCTGGTAATTTTTTTCATCAGTAACAGACCTGTTAAAAGTTGAAATTCAGTTAAATTAGAAAATCAGAGATGAAGTGGAATCAAATGCAGCACGGCGACGTTTTTCGGCACTCATTTGTTCAAGTTTGTTGCGGTCAACGCAGATAATGGCGTTGGTCGGGCAAGATTCCATACACGCCGGGCCTTCCGGGCGAGTGTGGCAAAGGTCGCATTTATTCGCTTCAGCTTTTTCTGCCATCACGTTAAGACCCGCGCCGCTATTGCGCACAACCGGACGAACAACGACTTCCATCGCGCCATACGGGCAGGCCACCACGCAGGTTTTGCAGCCGATGCAGCGTTCTTGCATCACGTTTACAAAGCCATGTTCGCGGCTTATCGCACCGTTTGGACAGACGTTGGCACAAGGTGCGTCTTCGCACTGGCGGCACATCGTCGCGGTAGAAACATTCACGCCTTTAATCACATGAATACGTGGGAGGAAGGTTTGCGGTGTTAATGCTGCGCAATCCTGCGCTTCCTGGTGGGACACGACACAGGCTACTTCGCAAGTGCGACAGCCAATACATTTGCTCGAATCAGCAATGATGAAGCGGTTCATCATAGACTCCTGGAAAGAGTGTTTTTATAAGTCGGCTTTAGACATACATAAAGTGTGCCAACTTTGAACCTAGCGTGATTCAAGGCATTACGTATTGATCAAGGGTGGGATGACAGTGACTTCGACACATTTGACGATGTCATTTGGGCAGATGACAGAGGGGATTGATTGTCGGGTGTCGCTGGCGCTAACCCGACCTACAAGATGCGGTGGGATTAGCGACAGCGACATCCACCAAAAATTACTCGTACTCCGGCGCTTCCAGATCCGCAAATCCGCCTTTGCCTTCCCAACCCGCCAGACGCTGATACACCGTCTCGACCGCGGCTTTAATCGCGTCAGTCATGGGATAATAAAACCCAACGATATCTGG
>DASXXQ010000173.1:0-4472 GCA_036502985.1 Buttiauxella sp. | reverse complement strand
GGCGCATCGAGTGCCAATCGTATTGCAATACGTCTCACTGATGAAAGCAAAGGGATGGCGTTGGTGAGGTTATGTACCAGCACCATTCGTGCCGTAGCAATGGGGGTTATCGGGGTCGCATTTATTCAGGCTTTGCTGGCGGGTATCGTCATGGCAATAGCCGGTATTCCTGCTGTTGGGATCTTCTTCGTGCTGGCGCTGATTCTGGGTATTGCCCAGATCCCTGTTCTCCTGGTGACCGCGCCCGCCATCGCTTTAATGTGGACCATGGGCGACCACGGCACGGCGATGAATATCGTGTATACCATTTTGCTGATTGTCGCCGGGATGGTGGATAACGTACTCAAGCCATTGTTGCTGGGACGCGGTGTTGATGCGCCTATGCCGATCGTGCTGCTGGGTGCGTTGGGCGGCATGGCTGCCAGTGGCATCCTGGGTATGTTCATTGGTGCGACATTGCTCTCCATCGGTTATCGCATCTTCATGGCCTGGGTAAACGAAGGTTTGGCTAACCAGGCGCTGAACAGAAATGATGCCCCGTAACTCTCCTGTTGGGCGCCCCCTGTTGAAAAGGGGGCACCCGCCTCGCACCAGAAACACATTCAGGAGCGCAATATGTTGCTAGTTCTACTCACCGGGATGCCCGTCATCCTGTGCAATATGTTGTTGCAGTCGTGTGTTTCCATCTGGAGCATCCGTTTTTACATCAAGCGTTTCCATGATAAGGAAGGGATGCTTGCCGGTGTGCTGGCGTTGTTCGGTATCATCACCATCGTTCTGATGGGAAACCTGCTGCAAATCATGCTCTGGGGGATTTTGTTCTTGTGGTTGGGTGAGTTCACTAACCTAAAAGAAGCGGTTTATCACTCTGGCGTTAACTTTGCCACGTTGGGTTATGGCGACATTGTGATGAGTGCGAAGTGGAAACTGCTTGGCCCACTTGAGGCAGTAAATGGCGCTTTAATGATAGGCCTGTCAGGTGCCAGCATGTTAGCGGTACTGCAACATCACATCCGCAAGCAGTTCGGGCAATTTCGATAACACTTCCAGGTGCTGGTCTGCCACCAGATAGCTAAAGGGTACTAAAGTTAACAACATACCCAAGTTATTACGGCGCTAGCGGAAGGAAAGCATCATGTCTGTAAGCCATGAATCAGAAGGAAAAAAGCGCAGCAGCGTGACTATGCTGGCCGGTGGCGCACTGGGCGTGGTGTTCGGCGATATCGGTACCAGCCCACTGTATACTCTGAAAACGGTGCTGTTGTTATCGGGCGATGCACCTACTCCAGATGTGATTTTAGGTTTGCTGTCGCTGATTTTCTGGGCATTGGTTATCGTCACGTCGCTAAAATATGCCATGTTTGCAATGCGCATTGATAACCACGGCGAAGGCGGGATTTTGGCGTTAATGGCCCTGCTGGTACGCAAAAAAAGCCAGCGGCCGATAGTGATTTTTGCTGCGTTGTTTGGTGCGGCGCTCATCTATGGTGATGGAGCAATTACACCCGCTATTTCAGTGCTCTCCGCGCTGGAAGGGTTGAAGATAATCCTGCCTGAATACACACCTTTTATTCTGCCCGGCACGGTCGCGATTCTGGTGGCGTTGTTTGCCATTCAGCCACGCGGTACGGCGCGTATTGCAAAAGTATTTGGCCCTGTAATGGGGTTGTGGTTTGCCACTATCGCCGCGTTGGGGATTTGGGGTGTATCGCAATACCCTTCCGTATTGATGGCGTTAAATCCGCTGTATGGCATCCGTTTCTTGTTCTCCAATGGCATGGTCAGTTTCATGGTATTGGGGGGCGTATTTCTGTGTGTGACCGGAGCGGAAGCGCTCTATGCCGATATGGGGCATTTCGGTAAAAAACCTATCTGGATTGCCTGGTTTGCGATTGTGTTCCCGAGCCTGCTACTAAATTACGCTGGTCAAGCAGCGCTTATATTATCTGGTGCAGATATTAGCCAGAATATCTTCTTCCGCTTATGTCCGCCCATTATGCAAATTCCGCTGGTGATATTGGCAACGCTTGCGACAATCATTGCCAGCCAGGCCATTATTAGCGGGGCATTTTCCATGACGCGGCAGGCTATTCAATTAGGATGGCTGCCGCGTTTGCATATAAAGCAAACCACCGAGGAAAGTTACGGGCAGATATATATCGGCTCGATAAACGGATTACTGATGTCAGCGACGGTGTTTTTGGCGGTCTTTTTTAAATCATCGGATAGCCTGGCAGCGGCATATGGTATTGCAGTGTCGTTAACCATGATTATGACCTCGGGCCTGCTGTTTGTTTCCATGCGCGAAGTGTGGCGCTGGAGTTTACCGTTAAGCCTGGTGGTGGCAGGCATTTTTACCCTCGTTGACTTAAGTTTCCTGATTGCCAATATGGCGAAGGTGCTGGATGGCGGCTATATCCCGTTGTTGATGGCGACGGCAGTCTATGCGGTGATGCTTATCTGGCATCGCGGGGCGGTTGCAGTCGCCGCCGCTATTAATGAAAAAACTGTGCCGGTGGCTGATTTCATGGCGGATATTAACGCCCGTGAGATCCCCAGAATCCCCGGCACTGCGGTGTTTCTTACCCGCACGCAAAACGGCACACCAGCCGTAATGAAGTGGCACGTAAAACGTAACGGTTCACTGCACGGGCATGTTTTGGCGATAAGCATTGTGATTGATAACGTCCCGCGAGTTGACCCATCCGAGCGCTTAACGGTTGAGAAACTCAACCCTGGTTTTTGGCGCGCGACAGCAGTCTATGGGTTTATGGAACGCCCCAATATTCCGTTATTGCTGCGCTATCAGGAAATCCAGCTATGTCATTTAGATCTCGACGAGGTGACTTATTACATTGGGCATGAAGTGATCGTTAAGCGTGAAGGAGATTCAGGATTACCGGCGTGGCAGCGCAACGCCTTCGCCATGATGGTCCGTAACAGTGCGCATGTGACGGATTACTACTATTTACCAAGCGATCAAGTCGTTGGCATTAATCGGATGGTACCTATCTAAAAAGGCAATTTTTATCAGGAACGTTCTGATTGGTTAAATCAGGCTATATGCTTTTTTCTTCTTGTTGATGCTTTTTGGTTTTTAAGATCATAGCAACCACACTGTTATAGTCTTTTTAATAGGTATTTAGCGATTATTCTAAAAGGAAAAAACGTGAAATTACGCTCTGGGATGATGGTATTGCTGGCGGGGTTATTGCTGGTGGGTTGTGATCAGAAAAGTAATGAGGCTAAACATATCAAAGTTGGCGTGATTAACGGTGCTGAGCAGGATGTGGCGGAAGTCGCTAAAAAGGTCGCAAAAGAGAAATATGGCCTTGAAGTTGAACTCGTGGGCTTTAGCGGTTCGCTATTACCCAATGATTCGACCAACCATGGTGAGCTGGATGCTAACGTTTTCCAGCATCGTCCGTTCCTTGAACAGGATAATAAAGCGCATAACTATCATCTGGTTGCAGTGGGTAACACCTTTGTGTTCCCGATGGCAGGATACTCGAAAAAAATCAAAACCGTTGACCAACTGAAAGACGGCGCGACGATTGCTATTCCAAACGACCCAACCAATCTGGGCCGTGCGCTTCTGCTATTACAGAAAGAAAAACTGATAACGTTAAAAGCAGGGAAGGGCCTGTTGCCAACTTCACTGGATATCGCTGAAAACCCGCGCCATTTGAATATTATGGAACTGGAAGGGGCGCAATTGCCGCGTGTGCTGGATGACCAGAAAGTCGATGTGGCTATCATCAGCACCACCTATATTCAGCAAACCGGGTTATCGCCGGTACATGACAGCGTATTTATCGAAGATAAAAACTCGCCGTATGTGAACATTCTGGTTGCGCGGGAAGACAATAAAGATGCCGAGAATGTGAAAGAGTTTTTGCAATCCTATCAGTCACCTGAAGTTGCTAAAGCGGCCGAAACTATCTTTAACGGCGGCGCTGTTCCCGGTTGGTAATCCTTTCTGCGATATCCTCAAGCGCTCACTGATAAGGGGCGCTTTTTTATTTTCTAAGCTGAATATTTTAAGCAAAAAGGGTGACAACCGCTGTTCAAAAGCTGAACTATAATATTGGTATCACTTCCAGTACGGCTAAAATACTGGGTTGTTTCATCGTGTTAAATACCCTTATCCTTCAGTGATATCTCTATTTTTCACATCAAATGCATGTTAGTGATTGCCAATGGTAATGATGTGTAATTTGATTTCTTTATCCATGTTATCAACGGTGAATTCGTAGGCAGATAATCTTCAGCGGAATGATAAACATGAAAAAAATCATTGGTCTTATAGTTTCACTCACACTGCCCTCCGGTTCTGCTTTTGCCGCCGTCGCTCCGGATTGCGTGAAAGTTGATAAAGAACAAATTGAAGGGTTGTTTGATAGATGGAACGATTCGCTGAAGACGGGTAACGCGAAAACGGTTTCTGAAAATTACCTCAGTGATGCAGTTTT
>DASXXQ010000172.1:0-6722 GCA_036502985.1 Buttiauxella sp. | reverse complement strand
CTAAACCATCAACATCTTCACAACGACTTTACGCACTGGAGCAGGTCTACCCACCGCACAAAGCGGTTTGTGAACTTCACCAGGATAGAACACCACGAAGTCCCCTTCATTTAATACGACAGTTTTCTCCTGTTCGCCTTCAGGCAAAAACGCAATGTCCTTATCAGCCAACCAATCCGTTTCTGGCGTGCCAGCGGGCAGGCAGCTAAACGTCATCCCTTCCTGACCACGCATGACTATCTGAATATCCAGATAACGTTGGTGGAATTCCGCAGGGCGCTCTTCGATTGGCTGCGTGCTGTCTTCTGAAACCAGCATAAACAGGTTGTTGCCATCGATATCATGCTTACCCAGTGGTGTTTCTGGGGTGATGTGTTGTTTAACATGCTCAATCGCCTGGCGCAGTTCTTCCGGGAGCCAGGATTGCAAAGAATGAATGTTGCCGATAATCATGATAAATACCTTTTTTGAAACGATGTTTTATTAACGGTATTTATACGAGCATTCAGCTTTTACTGCCACGGGTTTTTTAAGAAAATCTGTGTTGCCGCATGTTTAGCGCAAAACATGTTATGACTTTGTTTCAGACGTGAGGTTTTTATGCATAAAAAGAGCATAACCTCAAAATCCCATTAACAAGTGATGAATGTAACCCACTGTTTAAAAATAGTTTTTATTTAAAACAAATCATCAATCACATTTTGAAAATGGTAACTTAGTGCAAATTTAATCATAACTATTTTGTTTATTTTCTATTGTTACGGATGAAAAATAGCGCTTAATGAATACTTATCCTTAGCATTAATAAATAACCATATTTTTCAATGAATTAAGAAACAACAATTTTAGTCAATCAATAACAACCAATTAACACACTCAAAATAGAATAAGCATAATATCGCGTAGTTATTCATACCTGCTAATTGCTTCATTTATAATTACATGACAGCTATCAATTAATTAACAGAGAATTAAAAACCTCCTTGAGCTCGTGATAAAGCTCACATTAAATATCCCTTATGAAATTAACATACGCCTCGAAGACATTTCGAATAGCTTATTTCATTCGCGGTGATAGTTAATCATCACCACTAATATTTTCATCTCAGGATTAATGCAAAGGAATAGTCATGGACAAGCACTATGTTGGTTCCGAAATTGGACAACTCCGCAGCGTAATGTTGCATCGCCCTAATCTGAGCCTGAAAAGACTCACCCCATCTAATTGCCAGGAATTATTATTTGATGATGTTCTATCCGTAGAACGTGCTGGCGAAGAACACGATATATTTGCTAATACCCTGCGTGGGCAGGGCGTTGAAGTGTTACTCCTGACAGACTTACTGACTCAGACTCTGGATGTCAGTGATGCCAAGGCCTGGCTGCTGGCAACTCAGATTTCAGACTATCGCCTTGGGCCTGCATTTGCCTCAGACGTGCGTAGTTGGCTGGCAGATATGCCGCATCGTGAACTGGCACGACGCTTGAGTGGCGGTCTGACTTATGGCGAAATTCCAACTTATATCCAGAATATGGTTGTTGATACCCATGAAGTCACCGACTTTATTATGAAGCCATTGCCAAACCATTTGTTTACGCGTGATACATCTTGCTGGATTTATAACGGCGTTTCAATTAACCCAATGGCAAAAGCCGCACGCCAACGTGAAACAAATAACCTGCGCGCTATTTACCGTTGGCATCCATTATTTACCGATGGAAACTTTATTAAATATTATGGTGACGACAACATTAATTATGACCACGCAACATTAGAAGGTGGTGATGTATTAGTCATTGGACGTGGTGCAGTGTTAATTGGATTGTCTGAGCGCACCACGCCGCAGGGTGTAGAGTTCCTTGCTGCATCATTATTCAAACATCAACAAGCCACTCGTGTGATTGCCGTCGAACTGCCAAAACACCGCTCATGCATGCACCTCGATACGGTTATGACGCATATCGACATCGATACTTTCTCCGTTTATCCCGAAGTAGTTCGCAAAGACGCTCAGTGCTGGACATTGACACCAGATGGGCGTGGCGGTTTGAAACGTCACCAGGAACCTAACTTACTTCACGCCATTGAGCAGGCTCTGGGCATTGACCAGGTCCGTTTAATCACCACCGGTGGTGACGCATTCGAAGCCGAACGTGAGCAATGGAACGATGCTAACAACGTGTTGACCGTACGCCCAGGCGTTGTCATCGGCTATGAGCGCAATATCTGGACCAACGAAAAATACGACAAAGCCGGCATCAAAGTCTTACCGATTCCTGGAGACGAATTAGGTCGTGGCCGTGGTGGCGCACGTTGCATGAGCTGCCCATTAGAACGCGACGGTATTTAAGTCACAGGAGAGATGACATGGAACACAAACCGACACTGGTTGTCGCTCTTGGCGGCAATGCGCTGCTAAAACGTGGCGAACCACTGGAAGCAGAAATACAGCGTAAAAACATTGATATCGCGGCAAAAACTATTGCGCAGCTCACCTCATCCTGGCGCGTGGTGCTGGTTCATGGCAATGGCCCACAAGTTGGATTGCTGGCTTTGCAGAACAGTGCATACCAAAAAGTGACACCTTATCCGCTCGATATCCTGGGTGCCGAAAGCCAGGGAATGATCGGTTATATGTTGCAGCAATCGCTCAAAAACCAACTGCCGAACACCGAAGTCAGCGTGCTGCTGACTCAGGTGGAAGTCGACGCAAACGACCCTGCGCTCCAGAACCCAACCAAGTACATCGGCCCGGTGTACGACAAAACGCAAGCAGACATGCTGGCTGCGGAAAAAGGTTGGACCGTTAAAGCAGATGGCCAGTATTTCCGCCGCGTAGTGCCGTCACCACAACCGAAAAAGATCGTCGAAAGCGATGCGATCACCGCCCTGATTCAGCGCGATCACTTAGTGATTTGCAACGGCGGTGGTGGCGTTCCGGTGGTGGAAAGAGCCGATGGTTTCCACGGCATCGAAGCGGTGATTGATAAAGATCTATCCGCCGCGTTACTTGCACGCCAAATCGAAGCCGACGCACTGCTGATCCTCACCGATACGGACGCCGTGTATCTCGATTGGGGTACGCCAATGCAACGCCCAATTTCTCATATCACGCCACAAGAATTAGACGGTATGGCATTCGATGCCGGTTCGATGGGGCCGAAGGTCGCTGCGTGTAGCAAGTTCGTTTCGCAGTGCCATGGAATTGCCGGTATTGGTGCACTCGAAGATGGCCAGGCCATTTTGGCAGGCGAGAAAGGCACGCTGATTCGCGAATAGACATCGAAGGCATGTCGGGTGGCGCAGCGCTCACCCGACTAACAGAAAAATCGCATTGTAGGGCGGATACGCGTACGTACCGTCCACCAGCAAGAATTCAAAAGGATAACAAAAATGACTATCAACCTGAAAAATCGCAACTTCCTGAAACTGCTGGACTTCAAACCCGCAGAGATCCAGTACCTGATTGATCTGGCGCGTGAACTGAAAGCCGCGAAAAAAGCGGGCACCGAAAAGAAAACCTTAGTGGGTAAAAACATTGCGCTGATTTTCGAAAAAACCTCCACGCGAACTCGCTGTGCTTTCGAAGTTGGCGCATTTGACCAGGGGGCGCTCGTCACTTATCTCGGCCCAAGTGGTTCGCAAATTGGCCATAAAGAATCAATGAAAGACACCGCCCGCGTATTAGGCCGGATGTACGACGGTATCGAATATCGTGGTTACGGGCAGGACATTGTTGAGGAATTAGGTGAGTTTGCTGGCGTTCCGGTATGGAACGGCCTGACGAATGAATTCCATCCCACTCAGATCCTCGCGGATTTGATGACCATGCTGGAGCATGTGCCGAATAATAAACTACAGGATATCTCCTTCGCGTATCTGGGTGATGCTCGCAACAACATGGGCAATTCCCTGATGGTTGGTGCTGCGAAAATGGGCATGGATATTCGCCTGGTAGCACCAAAAGCATTCTGGCCAGAACCTGCTTTGGTCGAGCAATGCCGTGGCATCGCAAAAGAAACCGGTGGCCGCATCATGTTGACCGACAGCGTTGAAGAAGGCGTGGCGGGCGTTGATTTCCTCTACACCGACGTGTGGGTTTCTATGGGCGAACCAAAGGAAGCCTGGGCTGAACGCGTCAGCATCATGACACCGTATCAAATCAACCAGAACGTCCTCAATGCTACCGGCAACCCAAATGTGAAGTTCATGCACTGCCTGCCGGCATTCCACAACGAGCACACCAAAGTCGGTAAAGAAATCGAGCAGGAATATGGCCTGAAAGGGTTGGAAGTAACAGAAGAAGTCTTTGAGTCACCGCATTCCATCGTCTTCGATGAAGCTGAAAACCGTATGCATACGATTAAAGCCGTCATGGTTGCCACGCTCGGAGAGTAATCCGCACAGGCGGCGGGGATAACTCGCCGCCCTTTGTGCATACATGCTGCATCCCTCAGAAAGAGGAAAGGAAAATGGCCGATGCTACCCATGGAGATGCCGTTGCGGCATCCACAACAAAAGAAACAAAATTAGGGCTTAGCGCGTTAGTCGCGCTGGTAATTGGTTCAATGATCGGCGGTGGGGTCTTTAGCCTGCCGCAAAACTTTGGTTCTGTCGCATCACCCGGCGCATTGCTCATCGGTTGGGTTATTACCGGGGTTGGGATGTTATGCCTCGCCTTTATCTATCAAAACCTTAGCTCGCGCTGCCCGGAACTTGAAGGTGGTGTTTACAGTTATGCTCGCGCTGGATTTGGCGACTTCATCGGTTTCCAGTCAGCCTGGGGCTACTGGTTCTCAGCCTGGCTGGGCAACGTTTCCTACGCGGTATTGCTGTTTAGCGCGATGAGCTTTTTCATTCCGGTATTCGGCGACGGTAACAACCTGCCGTCGATAATTGGCGCATCCATCGTGTTGTGGTTAGTACACGCACTGGTTTTACGAGGTGTGCGTGAAGCGGCTTACATCAACACCATCCTCACTGTCGTTAAAGTAGTGATTCTGCTGGTCTTTATCGTTGCAGTACTCATCGCCTTTAAGATCGGGGTATTCACCGCTGACTTCTGGGGCCGCATGATGCTCGTTGACGGCAAAGAACCCGCGCTTTTCGATCAAGTGAAAAATACCATGCTAGTGACCACCTGGGTGTTTATCGGTATCGAAGGCGCAACCGTGGTTTCTGCTCGTGCCGCTAAGCGTAGCGATATCGGTAAAGCAACCGTCATTGGTTTGCTGGGCGCACTGGCTATTTATGTGCTGGTCAGCGTGTTGTCGATGGGGATTTTGGATCAAGCAGCACTTTCCGGGCTGAGAAACCCTTCTATGGCAGGCGTGCTGGAGAGTGTTGTCGGGCCATGGGGCGCTAAATTCGTTGCCGGTGGTGTCATTCTTTCTGTTGCTGGCGCCCTGCTCGCCTGGACGTTGTTCGCCGCAGAGTTACCACGCGTTGCCGCACACGATGGCATTTTCCCGAAAGTATTCGCCAAAGAGAATGCCAGACATTCACCTTCTTTCTCTTTATGGATTACCAACGGCTTAATCCAGTTGTTCCTCATCCTCACTCTGTTTTATGAAGCGGGTTATCAGGCTCTGTTTTCCATCGCAACTGCCGCAATCTTGCCTCCGTATTTGTTTAGTGCTGCCTATGGACTGAAGCTTGCCTGGACAGGCGAACGCTACGCTGCTGGAGAGTCACGTACTAGCGGTATGGTTCTTGGCGTCATTGCGACGGTGTACGGTATCTGGCTGTGCTATGCCGCAGGCGACTCTATGCTGCTGAGTTCATTGCTGTTTGCCCCGGGGCTTGTGGTCTTCATGTGGCAGAAGAAACAACAAGGGCAACAATTGCTGAAAAGTTATGAGTGGGCGATCGCTGCGGCAATCCTGCTATTAGCTGCCTGGACGCTAAAACTGGTGGTTTCCGGTTCCATACAGATCACTTGATATGACTAACGCCCCAAATGGGGCGTTAAATTCTACGGATATCATATTTAGCAACATTATTTATTAGCTGATCGGAAAAAATCTGATCGGGAGAACAGTTTAAATTTATAAGCGGCGTAAATTAATAACCTTAAAAATCAAGGAATGGTGAATACAATGAGGGTCCCTCACGCTCCGTCAGAGAAAGATCACAACCAGCTTACACTCTGCCAACGACTCATTGTTCATAAAAGCTATCACTCACAAGAGGAGCTGCGCCGCGACATGCAGCTCCACGGATTTGAGAGCATCAGTCAATCCACAGTCTCCCGGCTTCTGAAACTGCTTGGCGTGATTAAAATCCGTAACGCCAAAGGGCAGAAAACTTATGCATTAAATCCGCAATCCCAACCCGAACCGGACGCTGCACGCTCGGTGGCCGAGATGGTTATTAGTGTCGAACATAATGCCGAATTTGTGATGATTCACGCCGTTGCTGGATACGGGCGTGCTGTAGCCAGAATCCTGGATTATCGTGCCTTGCCAGAAATTTTAGGCGTAGTAGCAGGCAGTAGTATTGTGTGGATTGCACCGCGCGAAGTGCAGAAAACCGCCGACGTACACCGTCGGGTGATACAGGCGCTTGGATTGCATTAGCGGCAGATAACTATTCACAGCAACCGATTGCTTTTGGCTAAAATATGTGAACATATCGCTTGAAGTGTCCTCTTACATGCGTATAATGCGCCACAATTTGCCGGAGGAAGCATGGTCCAGTGTGTTCAAAAAAATGTCACACC
>DASXXQ010000171.1:0-37385 GCA_036502985.1 Buttiauxella sp. | reverse complement strand
GATCGGACTTGTTGAGCGTACACGTGTTAGCTAACCTGCGTGCTTCATTATAAAAAGGCTTACTGTAGACATGGTAGATAAACGCGAATCCTATACAAAAGAAGATCTTCTTGCCTCTGGTCGTGGCGAACTGTTTGGCGCGGAAGGCCCACGGTTACCTGCGCCTCCCATGCTGATGATGGACCGCGTGGTCAAAATGACCGAAGACGGCGGTAACTTCGATAAAGGTTACGTTGAAGCAGAATTAGATATTACTCCTGACCTGTGGTTCTTTGCCTGCCACTTCATTGGCGATCCGGTGATGCCAGGCTGTTTGGGTCTGGATGCCATGTGGCAGCTGGTTGGGTTCTACCTCGGCTGGTTAGGCGGTGAAGGTAAAGGCCGTGCGCTGGGCGTGGGTGAAGTCAAGCTGTCGGGTCAAATCCTGCCAACGGCGAAAAAAGTAACCTATCGCATTCACTTCAAACGCGTGATTAATCGTCGTCTGATTATGGGCATGGCCGATGGTGAAGTGCTGGTCGATGGCCGCGTGATTTACACCGCCACCGACATGAAAGTCGGTCTGTTCAAAGACACTACCGCTTTCTAATCCCCGGAAACGTGAAACCTCCGCGCGGCGGAGGTTTCTTTCAACTTAAAGAGACAGTGATTACGCGGTAACCGCCCTGTCTTCCATGGCTTCTCGCCAGCCTCCCATCCAGTATGACCTCTGATTCAGAGCCTGATAAGGACATATCTCTTTGGAGCGTCCTGCGATACCTGCTTGATAACCACGTTGGTGCGCCCGTTCCAGGCGATCTCGTTTTTGTCTCTTCATGCCTCGTTTCCCTCATTTTTTGATCTGGTGGAAAGAAAACAGTGATTACAAAACGTGCAACCACAGTTAAGGGATACCTGTAAACGCCCCCATCGTCAATGCGCAAAATTCACGCCAATGTCATAATTGTGAGCTACACGGGATATCATTTGTACAAAAACTGTGAAGTCGCACAGGTAACGAACTCATGCCAAAAGAAAAGCTGCGCTTCGTTTTTAAGACGAAGAACGCAGCTTTTTTGTGCGGTCAGGCGAAATTAATTCAGGCGGGTAAGCTCGCTGGAAATGCTCTGAGCCTCCTGCTGCCAGGCCTGCGCCAGGGTTTTCACCATTGCATCATAACCATCTTCCTGCTGTTTTAGCTCAAGATGGAAAGGACGCTTGATGAGCTGGCCCTGATGTTTGAGCAGCCATTCTCCGCTGACGATAACCTTCCCGTCATAACGACCGTGGAAGCCGGTGACGTTCACATTCAGCGTATCCTGATCGTTGCCTAACGGCTGGGAAGCCACGACCCAGCCCGGTAAAGCGCTGCTCAGATTGCTGACCAGCGTATTGCGCAGCTGCTGGTCCAGCGGGCTCGCCCACAGATTACTGGTAGCAATAACGTACTGCACGTCGCTGGTCTGATAGACCACCCCGTTTCCGGCGAGGTAATCAGGCACGGCGACTTGCTCAACCCACAGCAAATGCGTGCCTGGCTGGCTCACGGCCTGCATAGCAGGCGCGGAGCTTTGCGGCAGCTGATAATACGTTTTGCCATCATCGCTGCTGCTACAGGCGCTCAGCGCCAGAGCCGCAACTAACGGAAGCCACTTTTTCATTCTTTTGCCCTCTTAGGCTGGGGATCCTTTTTATCCTTCGCCTCAAAGACCAGCGAATTACTCTTGTCGTTCAGGGTGCGCAATACCGGCTGCAGCTCGCGAAGAACCTGATCGAGGCGCTGCATATCGGCCACCATCTTATTGTAGGCCGCAGAGCCCGGCTGGAAGCCCTGCATGCTGCGATTAAGCTCGCGCAGCGTCGACTGCATGTTTTCCGGCAGCGACTGCGTGGACTCGTTAGACATAAGCTTGTTCAGACTATCGATCGTCTGCTGCAGGCGCTGCATGGTGCGCTGGCTCTCAGCAAGTGATTTCGTTGTCTGCTCGATCATCGGGTTCAGCGGCAGATTGTTGATCTTATCCAACGTATCCAGCAGTTTCTGCTGGATTTGCGCCAGCCCGCCGCTTACGGTCGGAATGATTTGATAGCCGCTAAAGCTCTTCATGC
The DNA here is from genome assembly GCA_036502985.1 of Buttiauxella sp. GTDB lineage: Bacteria > Pseudomonadota > Gammaproteobacteria > Enterobacterales > Enterobacteriaceae > Buttiauxella. Next base: position 35,297 of record DASXXQ010000171.1, on the reverse strand, counting down.
CCTTCATCGGTTCGGCCTTCGGATAGAAGTCCAGATCGATATACAGCGCTCCGGTAACGATATTGCCCGTCTTCATGGACGCTCTCAAACCGCGGTTGAGCAGGACGGTCATGTTGTCCTGAATATCGGATTCTTCACCTATCATCTTCTGAATACGTTCAGGTTCGATACGGATCAAAATAGGAATGCGGAAATCATCGTTAATCGCCTGCTGCATGCCCTGTGTGAAGAACGGAACCTGAGCCACCGTCCCCAGACGTATACCGCGGAATTCAACAGGTGCGCCCGGTTGCAGGCCGCGAATCGAATCTTTGAAGAACATCAGGTAATCAATATGTTTGGTGTACAGGGAATCCTGAATACTCTTCTGATCGTCAAACAGTCTGAAATCGGTCCCGGCAGGAACCGGCTGGCCTAAATCCCAGCCGTCTGGAATATCAAAGCTGACTCCGCCGCTAAACAGCGTCGCCAGCGATCCCATTTCCACACGCATCCCCTGCGAGGACATATCCACGGCAATCCCGCTGTCCTTCCAGAAACGCACGTTGCTGGTCACCAGGCGGTCGTTAGGCGCGCTGATAAAAAGCTGATAGCTAATTTTTCGCTTGGCCGTATCAAAGGTACTGGTTTCTACAGAGCCAACACGATAGCCGCGGAACAGGACGGGGTCGCCCGGGTTGAGCTGCCCTGCTTTATTACTGTCCAGCGTGATTCGAATGCCTTTAGCATCCGGTGAGGCCAGCGGGGGAGAATCCAGCAGCTGATAGTCATCCGGACTTGGCCCTTTAGTACCGGGCTGAAGCTCAATGTATGCCCCGGAAAGCAAAGTACTCAGCCCGCTGACGCCAGCCCTATCGATCTGCGGCTTCACCACCCAGAAGACGGAATCTTTATGCAGCAGCTTTTCCATACCTGAATTAAGGCGAGCCTTAATCTCTACGTGCAGCAGGTCATCTGAGAGCACCGCACTTTCCACTACGCCCACGTCAACGCTGCGGCTTTTGATGGTGGTTTTCCCGCCCTCAATGCCTTCCGCGTTGGTGGTTATCAGGGTGACTTCTGGCCCCTGATGGCTGTAGTGATAAAACAAAATCCACGCACCGATAAGCGCGGTCACAATGGGGAAAATCCACACCGGCGACCAGTTTTTCACTTTCTGTACTTTTGCTTCCCCGCTTTTATTTTCCATGCTCAGACGACTCCTCATGAGTTGAATCTGGTGCGCGATCCCATGACAAGCGAGGGTCGAAGGTCATCGCTGCAAACATTGTCAAAATTACTACGAATGCAAACATTAAGGCGCCGATAGCCGGGTAAATGTTCATCAATCCCCCCATTCTTACCAGCGCAGAAAGGACCGCGATGACAAAAACGTCAATCATTGACCAGCGGCCGACAAATTCGACCACTTCGTAAATCAAATGCATACGCTCGCTGTCGCGTTTGCCGTGTCCGTTGGCATCCCAGCACAGCCAAGCAATGGCCAACATTTTCAGCGTCGGCACCATAATACTGGCGATAAAAATAACCATCGCGACCGGATAAGCCCCTTCTCCCCACAGCAAAATCACCCCGGCGAGAATCGTTGACGGATATTTACTGCCCAGCATTTCGGTAATCATAATCGGCAAAATATTCGCCGGCAGATATAACATGATGGAGGTAAACAGAAGCGCCAGCGTCCATTGCAGGCTGTGTTTGCGCCTGACGTGGCCTTTCGATTCGCAGCGCGGGCAAACCAGCTGCTCCTGCGGCAAAATGGCCGTGCAGCAGCGGCATGAACGCAAGCCCTGCCGGATGCCGGCCACGCCCACTTTTAGCGGCAGTTCTATAGCCGGCATCGGCGCAATGTCATCCCACAGCCAGCGGCGATCGACGCACTGAAATGCCAGCAGCTGCAAAATGCAAAACAGGCACCACGGAATAAAACTGCTGCCGACGCCGATATCGCCATAGGCCATCAGCTTGACGAAGCTGACCAGCACGCCGGCAAGAAAGATCTCGGCCATGCCCCAGGATTTAAGCTGGAATAAAATTCTCGCCATGTGCCGTTGCAGGCCGAGCGGCAAACTGATTCTGTTCACCAACAGCAGGATGGTTATCAGACAGAAAGTCGGTACGGCCTGCACAAACAGCATGAAGAACGTGCCGAGGCTGGCGTAATCCTCAGAGAACATCACTCCGGGGATTTCAAGCAGCGTGACCTCGCTGCTGATACCGGCAACCTTCATATTGATAAAAGGGAAGAGATTGGCCAGCAGCAGCATAAAAAGTGCCGCCAGCGCATAAGCCGTTGGCCGCTGACGCGGTGAAGCCCATTGCGTACTCAGTGTTGTGCCGCAACGTGGGCAGGCGGCCTTTTGGCCGTCCTGCAATGCTGGTAATGCCACCAGCAGGTCACATTGTGGACACAATATGTGCGAACGAGATTGATGCGTGGCACACATATCGGGTCTCCTTACATTACGCGCCGTTTTTCAGAGACTCGAGGTACTCCCAGCGTTCGAAAGCATCTTCCAGCGCTTTCTCGGCCGTGGCCAGTTCGCTCAATACTTTTTGCGTAGCGTCGTGCGGTTGGTTAAAGAATTCAGCATCGCCTACTTTCGCCTGAAGTTCGCCCAGTTCGGCCTCAAGCTGCTCAAGGCGTTGAGGTAGCTGCTCAAGTTCGCGCTGCAGGTTATAGCTTAGTTTGCTATTGCCGCGTTTAACAGTTTCTGCTTTCGCCGTTTCGGCGGCATTTTTGGAGGCCGCTGGCACTGAATCACGCAGCGAACGAGCCGACCCCTGCTGGCCTTTAGCATCATGATAGCCACCAACATAGCGGCCAACTTTGCCTTCGCCTTCGAAGATCCAGCATTCGGTCACCGTGTTGTCCACAAACTGACGATCGTGACTGACCAGCATCACGGTGCCCTGATAGCCGTCAATCAGCTCTTCAAGCAGTTCCAGCGTTTCGACATCCAGGTCGTTGGTCGGTTCATCGAGGATCAGCAGGTTGCTGGGCTTTAGGAATAAACGCGCCAGCAGCAGACGGTTACGTTCCCCGCCGGACAGCGCGCGCACCGGCGTCATGGCGCGTTTAGGGTGGAACAGGAAGTCCTGCAGGTAGCCAAGTACGTGGCGTGGCTTGCCGTTGACCATCACTTCCTGCTTGCCTTCGGCCAGGTTGTCCATCACCGTGCGATCGGGATCGAGCTCCGCACGGTGCTGGTCAAAGTAAGCGACTTCCAGCTTGGTGCCGCAGTGAACGCGGCCGCTGTCGGCCTGGAGTTGACCGAGCATAATTTTCAGCAGCGTGGTTTTACCGCAGCCGTTTGGCCCCACCAGCGCAATTTTATCGCTGCGCTGCACCTGGGCTGAGAAATCTTTAACCAGGACTTTCTGCGCAATCTGATAGCAGACGTCTTCCATCTCGAAGACGATTTTGCCGGAGCGTGAAGCCTCTTCAACCTGCATTTTGGCGCTGCCCAGCACTTCACGACGTTCACCGCGCTCGCGGCGCATGGCTTTCAGCGCGCGAACGCGGCCTTCGTTACGCGTGCGTCGCGCTTTAATGCCCTGGCGAATCCATACTTCTTCCTGCGCCAGCTTGCGATCGAACTCGGCGTTTTGCAGTTCTTCCACGCGCAGAGCTTCTTCTTTCGCCAGCAGGTACTGATCGTAATCACCCGGATAGGAAACCAGTTTACCGCGGTCGAGATCGACAATACGGGTCGCCATATTGCGGATAAACGAACGGTCGTGCGAAATGAAAATAATGCTGCCCTGGAACTCTTTTAAGAAACCTTCCAGCCAGTCGATAGTTTCGATATCCAGGTGGTTCGTTGGCTCATCGAGCAGCAGCACGCGCGGTGAGCTGACCAGCGCCCGACCAAGGGCTGCCTTACGCAGCCAGCCGCCGGACAGCGCGGAAAGCTCGGTGTCCGCATCCAGCCCGAGCTGTTCGAGAACTTCATTAATGCGGCTATCAAGCTGCCAGAGATTCTGATGATCGAGAATTTCCTGAATACGCGCCATCTCGTTGAGATTTTTATCGCTCGGATCGGTCATCACTTTGTGGGAAATATCGTGATAGGCCTTCAGGTATTCCGCCTGCTCCTCAACGCCTTCAGCCACAAAGTCGTAAACGGTGCCCGCCACGTTGCGCGGTGGATCCTGTTGCAGACGAGCGACAATCAAATCCTGCTCGTAAACCATGCGCCCGTCGTCCAGCGGCACTTCACGGTTGAGGATTTTCATCAGCGTGGACTTACCCGCGCCGTTACGGCCTACGAGGCAGACGCGCTCGTTCTCTTCGATATGAAGTTCGGTATTGTCTAACAAAGGCGCGTCGCTAAACGACAGCCAGGCACCGTGCATACTAATCAATGACATGACAATTAATCCTTGGCTTTGTGGGTAACAAGCCAGCAGTTATGAATTTGGCGGTTGCGGGCGAAGTCCTGCGACAGGGTTTTTTGGGTAATTTCTTGCGCTTCAAGGCCAAGCTTAGCCAGCCCGTCAAAATCCATTTTGAAACCGCGTTTGTTGTTGGAGAACATGATAGTGCCGCCGCGGCGCAGCAGGCGCTTCAGATCCGTCATCAAATCGATGTGATCGCGCTGCACGTCAAAAGACTCTTCCATACGCTTTGAGTTCGAGAACGTTGGCGGATCGATAAAGATCAGGTCGAACTGTTCGTCGGTTTCACGCAGCCAGCCCAGGCAGTCGGCCTGAATCAGGCGATGATCGCGGCCGGTCAGGCCGTTGAGGCGCAGGTTGCGCTCCGCCCACTCCAGATAGGTGCGGGACATATCAACGGTGGTGGTGGTTTTCGCCCCGCCCAGACCGGCGTGAACCGTCGCGCTGCCGGTGTAGGCAAACAGGTTGAGGAAGTCTTTACCTTTGCTCATTTTGCCCAGCATGTGGCGGGCGATACGGTGATCGAGGAACAGGCCGGTATCGAGATAGTCGGTCAGGTTGACCCACAGGCGTGCGTTGTACTCGCTGACTTCCATGAAGTCGCCCTTCTCATCCATCTTCTGATACTGGCTTTTCCCCTTCTGGCGCTCGCGGGTTTTCAGAATCAGGCGATTGGACGGCAGCTCCAGCACGGAAAGCGTAGCGGCGATCACGTCAAACAGGCGCTGGCGCGCTTTGTTGGCGTCGACGGTCTTCGGCGGGGCATATTCCTGCACCACAACCCAGTCGCCGTAGCGGTCAACCGCAACGTTATAGTCAGGCAGGTCGGCATCATAAACGCGGTAGCATTCAATGCCTTCCTGGCGCGCCCATTTGTCGAGCTTCTTAATATTCTTGCGCAGGCGGTTGGCATAATCTTCCGCCAGCTGGCCACCCGCCGTGCCGGAAGCATTTTCCGCCAGCTGGTAGTTTTTCTGCACGCAGTCCAGCGGGCCGTTTTTGGCTTTGAACTGGCGATCCGCACGCAGCTGTAAGCAGCTCAGCAAATCAGGTGAGGCGCTGAACAGCGACAGATTCCAGCCGCCAAACTGCGACTTCATATTGCGGCCCAGCAGGCTGTGCAGAGCAATCAGCGCCGGTTCGCTGTCCAGACGTTCGCCGTAAGGCGGGTTGCTGACAACCGTGCCCGTCGGGCCTTCCGGCAGCGGATTAGTCAATTTGGCAACGTCTTTCACTTCATAGGTAATAAGATCGGCCAGCCCGGCGCGACGGGTATTGGCGCGCGCGCGTTCAATCACGCGGGAATCATTATCGGAGCCAAAGAAACGAGAGGTGTAGTCGCCAAGGCCTTTTCGGGCGCGAACCTGCGCCTCGGTGGTCACTTCTTTCCACAGCTCGACGTCATGTTTCGCCCAGCCGAGGAAGCCCCAGCGTTTGCGATGCAGGCCAGGAGCGCGGTCGGTGGCGATCATTGCCGCTTCAATCAGCAGCGTACCGGAACCGCACATCGGATCGAGCAGCGGCGTGCCCGGCTGCCAGCCGGAACGCATCACAATAGCCGAAGCCAGCGTTTCTTTAATCGGCGCGGCGCCGGTAGCGTCACGATAGCCGCGCTGATGCAGGCCTTCACCGCTTAAATCCAGCGCGATGCTGGCGGTGTCTTTATTCAGCCAGACGTTAATACGCAAATCCGGCTGCTCGCGATCGACGTTTGGACGCGGCAGGTTTTTGCGCGTGAATGAGTCGACAATCGCATCTTTTACCTTAAGCGCGCCGTACTGGCTGTTGCGAATAGTTTCGTTCAGACCGCTGAAATGCACCGCGAAAGTGGCGTCCGGGCCAAAGATTGCCGGCCAGTCGATAACCTGCACGCCCAGATACAAATCCAGGTCGCTGTAGACCTTACATTCGCTCAGCGGCAGCAGGATGCGTGACGCCAGGCGGCTCCACATCAGGCTTTGATAGACCAGACGAGATTCCCCCTGGTAATGTACGCCGCCCTGAACTACCTGGCAGTTTTGCGCACCCAGTCCTTCCAGTTCAGTTTTTAACAGCTCTTCGAGCCCACGCGCCGTACTGGCAAACAGAGAATTCATATCGTCACTTATCGGTAAAAAAAGAAAAATAGTGGCGCATTATAGCTAATCCGCCACGCATGTCATAAAGTTGCCCATCTTATATTTTAACTCTCCTCCGGCATTCAGGCTGCCGCCGACTTCCTTGCAGCCCTAAGTCACGCCGGGGACACGCACGGAGGGCGCATGATCAGCTTATCCCAACTTTATATTCATCCGGTTAAATCCATGCGCGGCCTCGCCCTTTCGCATGCACAGGTCGCCACCAGCGGGCTGGCGTTTGACCGTATATTTATGATCACCGAGCCGGATGGCACCTTTATTACCGCGCGTCAGTTTCCGCAGATGGTGTTGTTTACTCCGGCGCTCCTGCAGGATGGTTTATATCTCAGCGCCGCTGACGGCAGCAGCGCCAGCGTGCGATTTGCCGATTTCGAACAACAGCCTGCCGCAACTGAAGTTTGGGGCAACCATTTCACCGCGCTTATCGCGCCGGAAGAGATAAACAGCTGGCTGAGCGGTTTATTTTCTCGTCCCGTGCAGCTGCGCTGGGTCGGCGAAACGCTGACACGCCGGGTTAAACGCTTTGAAGAAGTGCCGCTGTCCTTTGCCGACGGCTTCCCGTTCCTGCTGACCAACGAAGCCTCGCTGCGCGATTTACAAAATCGCTGCCCGGCCAGCGTGAAAATGATTCAGTTCCGCCCGAATCTGGTGGTCTCCGGCGCGCAGGCCTGGGCGGAAGATACCTGGCAAGTGGTGCGCATTGGCGGCATTACTTTTGACGTGGCAAAACCGTGCAGCCGCTGCATTTTCACCACCGTCAGCCCGGAAAAAGGTCGTAAGCATCCTTCCGGCGAGCCGCTTGCCACGCTACAAAGCTTCCGCACCGCGCAGGACAACGGCGACGTAGACTTTGGGCAAAACCTGATTGCCCGCAACAGCGGCGTGATTCGCGTTGGCGACGAACTGGAGGTGCTGGCCACCAAACCCGCCAGAGTTTACGGCGCGGGCGCAGCCGAAGAAGAGATCGAACCTTTCGAGCAGCACGAAAGCGTCGTGGCAATTGACTGGGCGGGCCAGTCGTTCAAGGGCAACAATCAGCAAATTCTGCTCGAGCAGCTGGAGCAACAGGGCATTCGCGTCCCCTACTCCTGTCGGGCAGGAATTTGCGGCAGCTGCCGGGTCCGGTTGCTGGAAGGAGAAGTGAAAGCGTTGAAGAAGAGCGCCGTGGGTGCCGATGGCACAATATTGTGCTGTAGCTGCGTGCCAGCCGGTGACGTAAAGCTGGAAACGCTTTAAACCGCCTGGTCGAGACTGAGGCTGTTGCGTGCGGGCTGAGGTTTCAGTCTGTCATTCATCACTTTAATCGCATCGCCCAGCTGCATCGTGCGGCCGGCGAGCATCAGTCCGGGCTGGGCCAGCAGGCACAGCGCGGCGTTGTCGCCGCTTTCTACCACCAGCAGGTTCACCTGCTGCATATCTTCACTCAGCCACACGCAGGCCGCATCGCCCGCAAGCGGCTGCCACTCTTCGCCGTGGGAGACAAAATGCCAGCTTTTTGGCATTTGCGGTTTGAGATAACGAATGGCGACCAGCGCGTTCAGTACCAGCTCTGCACGGTGCTCATTGCTTAACGGAAGCTCGCGGCATTTCTCGTCAAAGGAGAAAAATAACGCCGCATCATCAACACAAAACCCTGTGTTTTCAAACGCATCCGGCGTAAGCATTTTGCGCGGAAAACGGGACCGAAAAATCATTCCATTGGCCAAATCGAGCATCATTCGATCGTGCTCTTCATCGTAATACCAACGCCAACTATCGTCCGGTTTAATCCGCATATTTATTGACCCTTTCGTTTATTCCGCAAACTTAAAACATCCATGTCGCCGTCTGGTTAAATGCCATATTAATAAAAGACCAATATGATTAATTTAGCAACAGCAACGGAATATAAAACAACCAGGGCCGAAAATAAAGCCCTGGTTGTCTGGAAATGATAAAGCTTAGAGATGGGTGACGATATCTTTTATCAGCGGTGGGCCTTTAAATATGAAGCCAGAATAAATCTGCACCAGCGATGCACCCGCAGCCATTTTCTCACGGGCCGCAATCACCGAATCAATTCCGCCAACGCCAATAATGGGCAGCTGACCTTTTAATTCCTGCGCCAGCCGGCGAATAATTTCTGTGCTTTTAAGCTGAACCGGGCGACCGCTTAAGCCACCCGTTTCATCACAATATTTCATGCCCTGTACGACGTTGCGATCCAGCGTAGTATTCGTTGCGATGACCCCATCAATATTATGGCGAACTAAACTATCTGCCACCTGGATCAATTCTTCTTCGGAAAGATCCGGAGCGATCTTGACGGCCACCGGAACATATTTATGATGCAATTCCTGTAACGCCTGCTGCTTATTTTTTATCGCACTTAAAAGATCGTCCAGCGCTTCGCCGTATTGCAGCGAGCGTAATCCTGGCGTATTCGGCGACGATATATTGATCGCAATATAGCCAGCATATGGATAAATTTTATCCATACAGATCAAATAGTCGTCTTTGCCCTGTTCAACCGGCGTGTCTTTATTCTTACCAATATTAATGCCCAGCACGCCGTCAAAATGAGCCTTTTTAACGTTCTCGACCAGGTTATCTACGCCGAGATTATTAAATCCCATGCGGTTAATTAGCCCTTCCGCCTCAACCAGACGGAAGATGCGCGGCTTGTCGTTGCCCGGCTGAGGACGCGGCGTTACGGTGCCGATTTCGATTGAGCCAAAGCCCATCGCGCCAAACGCGTCAATACATTCGCCGTTTTTATCCAGGCCCGCGGCCAGGCCAAGAGGGTTCTTAAAAGTCAGCCCCATGCAGTTAACCGGTTTAGACGGCACGTTCTGGCGTATGAACCACTCAAGCGGCGTACCTGTCACGCGACGTAATAGCTGGAATGTGGCTTCATGAGCGCGCTCGGGATCGAGCTGGAAAAGGGCTTTACGAACGAAGGGGTAGTACATGAACTCTCCTGGATTCCGGTGGGCAGACCGGGGCCGTATTATTATCGATCGCGCGGGTGAATGGAATTGACCTGCAACAAAAAAGTCCGTTTGGGCGCAATCGTTTTCTCTCCCTGCTCGCTTCTTATTCAATTTTTGGCATTTGTTTATCAAATAAATCATTTAGTGGAATAACGCCGCTCTGCCACTATCCCCTTTAATTGTTATCAAAGTTAACGATAAGCAAACAATTAGTTATAAGGAGTAGAGATGCGCGTGATTACCCTTGCCGGAAGCCCTCGCTTCCCGTCCCGTTCCAGCGCCCTGTTGGAGTACGCCCGAGAAAAATTAAGCGCCCTGGATGTCGAGGTGTGCCACTGGCATCTGCAAAACTTTGCGCCGGAAGATTTGCTCTATGCACGCTTTGAAAGTCCAGCCCTGAACGCGCTTGTTGAACAGCTCGCAGACGCAGACGGGTTGATTATCGCCACGCCCGTTTATAAAGCTTCTTTCGCCGGGGCGTTGAAAACGCTGTTGGACCTGCTGCCTGAGCGCGCGCTGGAAAAGAAAGTCGTCCTGCCGCTGGCCACCGGCGGCACCGTGGCGCACATGCTTGCCGTAGATTATGCCCTCAAGCCCGTGCTGAACGCTCTGAAAGCGCAGGAGATTCTGCACGGCGTCTTTGCCGATGATTCGCAGGTCGCGGACTACCAGCACAAACCCGTCTTCACCGCCAACCTGCAACAACGGCTGGATGTGGCGCTGGAAACCTTCTGGCAGGCATTACACCGCCGTGATTTCTCTGTTGCCTCTCCTTTTAGCCCGCAGGGAGTCGCCCATGTTTAATTTCCTCAAACGCACGGCCCCATGGCTCGTTTTAACCGGCGCGTTCGGCCTGAGCCTCGCAGCAAATGCCGCGGCTTCGGCCCCCGAACAGCTGCGCATCGGCTATCAAAAAGGATCCGTCAGCATGGTGCTGGCCAAGAGCCACCGGTTCCTTGAACAACGTTACCCGGAAACCAAAATATCCTGGATTGAGTTTCCCGCAGGCCCGCAGATGCTAGAGGCGCTGAATGTAGGCAGCATTGATTTGGGCAGCACCGGCGATATTCCGCCTATTTTTGCCCAGGCCGCCGGGGCCGATCTCGTTTACGTCGGCTCCGAACCCGCCAAGCCTAAAGCGGAAGTGATCCTCGTGCCCGAGAACAGCCCGCTAAAAACCGTGGCCGATTTGAAAGGCCATAAGGTGGCCTTCCAGAAAGGCTCAAGCTCGCACAATCTCGTCCTGCGGGCGCTGCAAAAAGCCGGGCTTAACTTTACCGATATTCAGCCGGCTTATTTAACTCCGGCGGATGCTCGCGCCGCGTTCCAGCAGGGTAACGTTGATGCCTGGGCAATCTGGGACCCCTACTATTCTGCTGCCCTGCTTAACGGCGGGGTCAGAGTGCTGGCCGACGGCACCGGGCTCAACCAAACGGGCTCGTTCTACCTTGCCTCGCGCCCGTACGCCGAGCAAAACGGTGAGTTTTTACAAAACGTCCTGAAAGCCTTCAGCGAGGCCGATGCTCTGACCCGCAGCAAACGCGCGGAAAGCGTAGCCCTGCTGGCGAAGATGATGGGCCTGCCGGAGCCGGTCATCGCGACCTATTTTGACCATCGGCCTCCTACAGAAATAACTCCGGTCAGCGCGGCCACGGCTGAGAAGCAGCAGCACACCGCCGACCTGTTTTACGACAACCATTTAGTTCCCGTCAAAGTCGACATTCGCACCCGCATCTGGCAGCCCGCCGGTGCTGTAAAAGGAGATAAATCATGAGCCTCAATCTGTTCTGGTTTCTGCCCACCCACGGCGACGGCCACTACTTAGGCAGCAACGACGCGGCCCGCCCAACCGACTATGGCTATTTGCAGCAAATCGCCCAGGCGGCAGACAGGCTTGGATTTACCGGCGTGCTGATCCCCACCGGGCGTTCATGCGAGGACGCCTGGCTCGTCGCCGCTTCCATGATTCCGGTGACGCAGCGGCTGAAGTTTCTGGTCGCCCTGCGCCCGAGCGTAGTTTCCCCAACCGTCGCCGCTCGTCAGGCCGCTACGCTGGACAGACTTTCCAACGGACGCGCGCTGTTTAATCTCGTGACCGGCAGCGATCCGGAAGAGCTGGCCGGAGACGGCGTGTTTCTCGATCACACGGAGCGCTACGAAGCCTCCGCAGAATTTACCCGCGTCTGGCGGCGCGTGCTGGAAGGCGAAACGGTGGACTACGAAGGCAAGCACATCAGGGTGAAAGGCGCGAAGCTGCTGTTCAGGCCCGTGCAGCAGCCTCGCCCTCCGCTCTACTTTGGCGGCTCGTCTGACGTCGCTCAGGATCTTGCCGCCGAGCAGGTCGATCTTTATCTGACGTGGGGAGAGCCACCGCATCTGGTGAAAGAGAAGATTGAACAGGTGCGGGCCAAAGCCGCCGCACAGGGCCGCACGGTAAGATTTGGCATCCGTCTGCACGTCATCGTGCGCGAAACAAATGAAGAGGCCTGGCAGGCCGCTAATCGCCTGATTTCCCAGCTCGATGAGGACACCATCGCTAAAGCCCAGGCCGCTTTCGCCCGCACTGATTCCGTAGGGCAGCACCGCATGGCGGCCCTGCACGGCGGCAAACGCGACAGGCTGGAAATCAGCCCTAACCTGTGGGCTGGCGTAGGTCTGGTACGCGGCGGTGCGGGCACGGCGCTGGTTGGCGATGGTCCAACCGTCGCCGCCCGTATTAATGAATACGCGGCGCTCGGCATCGACAGTTTTATCTTCTCCGGCTACCCGCATCTGGAAGAGGCGTACCGCGTTGGCGAACTGCTGTTCCCTCACCTGGACGTTGCCATACCTGAAATCCCGCAGCCTCGACAGCAGCAGGAAAGGGGCGAAGTGGTAGCCAACGACTTTATTCCACGCAAAGTCGCGCAGAGCTAAGGAGCAGCGATGACCCACGGCACTCGCAAACTTTTATTGCGCCTGGCCCCATGGGCGCTCCCGGTGGCCACTATCGCCGTCTGGCAGCTGGCGTCTTCCGTCGGCTGGCTTTCAACCCGCATTCTTCCCTCACCAGAAGGCGTGGTGGTCACTTTCTGGCGGCTTTCCGCCAGCGGCGAGCTATGGCAACACCTGGCGATCAGCTCCTGGCGCGCGGCGATCGGCTTCAGCATCGGAGGGTCGCTGGGTTTGATTCTCGGGCTAATCAGCGGCCTTTCGCGCTGGGGGGAGCGCCTGCTGGATACGTCGATTCAGATGCTGCGCAACGTGCCGCATCTGGCACTGATCCCGCTGGTGATCCTGTGGTTCGGCATTGACGAAACCGCCAAGATTTTCCTCGTGGCGCTCGGCACGCTGTTCCCCATCTATATCAACACCTGGCACGGCATTCGTAACATTGATCGTGGCCTGCTGGAGATGGCGCGCAGCTACGGTTTGTCGGGCTTTAGCCTGTTCAGCCAGGTGATTTTACCCGGCGCTCTGCCGTCGATAATGGTTGGCGTGCGCTTTGCCCTCGGCCTGATGTGGCTGACGCTTATCGTCGCCGAAACCATTTCCGCCAATTCAGGCATCGGCTATCTGGCGATGAACGCCCGCGAATTCCTGCAAACCGACGTCGTCGTGGTCGCCATTATTCTTTATGCCCTGCTCGGCAAGCTGGCCGACGTCAGCGCGCAGCTGCTGGAGCGAATCTGGCTGCGCTGGCATCCGGCCTGGCAGTTAAAGGAGGAAACCGTATGAATACCGCTCGTTTAAATCAGGGGACGCCGCTGCTGCTTGAAAGCGTGACTAAACGCTACGGCGATAAAACGATTCTCAACGAGCTGGCGCTGCATATTCCCGCCGGACAGTTTGTGGCCGTGGTTGGGCGAAGCGGAGGCGGAAAAAGCACGCTGCTGCGCCTGCTAGCCGGGCTGGAGCAGCCTACGGGCGGAACGCTACTGGCCGGTAACGCTCCGCTGCGTGAGAGCCAGGACGACACGCGGTTGATGTTCCAGGACGCGCGCCTGCTGCCCTGGAAGTCGGTGATTGATAACGTCGGCCTGGGCCTGAAAGGTAACTGGCGGGATGCGGCCAGACAGGCTCTGGCCGCCGTTGGGCTGGAATCCCGCGCCAGGGAGTGGCCCGCGGCGCTGTCCGGCGGGCAGAAACAGCGTGTGGCGCTGGCTCGGGCGCTCATTCATCGTCCGGGGCTGCTGCTGCTTGATGAACCGCTCGGCGCGCTGGACGCGCTGACGCGCATTGAGATGCAGGATTTAATCGTCTCACTCTGGCAGGAACACGGCTTTACCGTGCTGTTGGTCACGCACGACGTCAGCGAGGCCTTGGCCATGGCGGATCGCGTGCTGCTGATTGAAGACGGCAAGATTGGGCTGGATTTGACGGTGGATTTACCGCGTCCGCGCAGGCTGGGATCGGTCAGGCTGGCTGAGCTGGAGTCGCAGGTGCTGGAACGGGTGATGAAACGTCAGGGGGAAGAACCGGTCCGCGCGGTGCGAACCGGCTAAATGCCTGGCCTCACCCCGCTGGGGTGAGGCCAATGTTTAAGCTAATGCCTTGCTGATTTTCTCGAACAGATCGCCGGAAAGATTTTCCAGCCCTTTCAGCTGCTCAAGCGCGGTGCGCATCATCGCCTGGCGTTTGGCATCATAACGTTTCAGACGAATCAACGGCTCAATCAGGCGGGAAGCGACCTGCGGGTTACGGCGGTTCAGCTCGCTGAGCATTTCCACCATAAACCGATAGCCGCTGCCGTCTTCCGCGTGGAATGCCGCCGGGTTGCTCGCCGCAAACGCGCCAATCAGGGAGCGGATGCGGTTCGGGTTGCCGAGGCTGAACGAACGGTGGTTGAGCAGCTCACGCACCTTCGCCAGCGTATCGACCGCCGGGCTTGTCGCCTGCAGGATGAACCATTTATCCATGACCAGACCGTCTTTGTGCCACTTCTCATCGTAGTGAGCCATCAGCTCGTCGCGGCAAGGAAGCTGCGCCGCGACCGCCGCAGACAGGGCCGCAATGCTGTCGGTCATGTTATCGGCCGCTTCATACTGGCCGCGCACCAGCGTTTCCGCCAGCTCCTGCTCGCCAAAGGCCAGGTAACGCAGGCAGACATTGCGCAGCGCGCGCTTGCCAATATCCTCATGCTCCACGCGATAAGCATCCAGCCGGTTGGCGTTGTACACCGCGAGGAACTCGTCGGCCAGCTCGGTTGCCAGCGTCCGGGTCAGCGCTTCGTGAACTTCCGCAATGGCGATCGGATCGATTTTGGCAAACAGCTCGGCGATTTCATTCTGCGAAGGCAGCGTGAGGATTTCTGCGGCCAGCGCCGGATCGATTTTCTCATCCAGCAGCACGGCGCGGAAGGCATCCGCCACGTGCAGAGGCAAAGACAGCGGCTGCTTCTGCTGGCTGCGGTTGACGTTGAGCTTCACATAGGTTGCCAGCAGACTTTGCGCCGCGTCCCAGCGGGAGAAATCGTTGCGGGCATGGCGCATCAGGAAGGTCAGCTGCTGATCGCTCCAGTTGTATTCAAGCTTCACCGGCGCAGAGAACTCGCGCAGCAGCGATGGCACCGGCTGGAAGTAGACGTTATCGAACACGAAAGTCTGTTCGGCCTGAGTCACGTTCAGCACGTGGTGGATCGGGTGACCGTCTTTTTGCAGCGGGATAACTTTTCCATCGTTATCATAAAGTTCAATATCGAACGGGATGTGCAGCGGCTGCTTTTCCTGCTGTTCAGCGGTAGGCGGCGTCATCTGGCTGATGGTCAGCCGGTACTGCTCGGTTTCAGGGTTGTAGTCGTCACGCACGCTGACCGTTGGCGTACCCGCCTGGCTGTACCAGCGGCGGAAATGTGACAGATCAACGTTAGAGGCGTCTTCCATCGCCTGCACGAAGTCGTCGCAGGTCGCCGCGCTGCCGTCGTGACGTTCAAAGTACAGCTGCATGCCTTTCTGGAAATTCTCTTCGCCCAGCAGCGTGTGCAGCATGCGAATCACTTCCGCCCCTTTCTCGTACACGGTCAGGGTGTAGAAGTTATTCATTTCGATGACTTTGTCCGGGCGAATCGGATGGGCCATCGGACTTGCATCTTCGGCAAACTGCATCGCACGCATGGTGCGCACATTATGAATACGGTTTACCGCACGTGAGCCAAGATCCGAGCTAAATTCCTGGTCGCGGAAGACCGTCAGGCCCTCCTTCAGACTCAGCTGGAACCAGTCGCGGCAGGTTACGCGGTTACCGGTCCAGTTGTGGAAATATTCGTGGCCGATAACGCGTTCAATATCGAGATAGTCTTTGTCGGTCGCGGTATCGGTGCGCGCCAGAACGTATTTGGAGTTAAAGACGTTGAGGCCTTTATTCTCCATTGCACCCATGTTGAAGAAGTCCACGGCGACAATCATATAAATGTCGAGGTCGTACTCAAGACCGAAACGGGTTTCATCCCATTTCATTGACGCCTTCAGAGAAGTCATCGCCCAGCTGGCGCGGTCAAGATTGCCACGGTCGACAAACAGTTCCAGCGCGACATCACGGCCTGAACGCGTTTTGAAGGTATCGCGAAGTACATCAAAATCACCCGCCACCAGCGCAAACAGGTAGCAAGGTTTTGGGAAAGGATCTTGCCATTGCACCCAATGACGGCCATTGTCCAGTTCACCTTCGGCAATGCGGTTGCCATTAGATAAAAGGAAAGGATACTGGGTTTTATCAGCAATGATTTTAGTAGTGAAACGCGCCAGAACGTCTGGTCGGTCAAGATACCAGGTAATATGGCGGAAACCCTCGGCTTCGCACTGTGTGCAAAGCGCATCGCCGGAAAGATAAAGTCCTTCCAGTGCGGTATTGGTCGCTGGGCTAATTTCGTTAACGATAGTCAGCGTGAAGGCTTCTGGCAGTGATTCAATAATCAATGCGCCCTCTTCCTGGCGATAATGTTCCCAGGCAGTACCATTAACGTCGATAGAAACCAGCGTCAGGTCTTCACCATCCAGACGCAAAGGCGCATCTGCTGCACCCTGACGGCTAATTTGGCTAATGGCAGTGACCAGGGTTTTTGTGGCATCAAGGTCAAAGGTCAAATCGATATCGGTAATCGTGTAATCCGGCGCACGGTAGTCGTGGCGATATTTGGCTTGTGGCTGTTGTGTCATAAAAAACCTTATACATCATCCGTAAGTTTGCGGAGTTCAGTCTATTCCTGTTGCTCTAATGTTGCCACGCAGAATCATCATCTTTTCTGGGCTTCTCACATGAATTGCTACATTTATATAACAAGCGGCACGAATTGCCATCGACCACAAAGTGCCCGTGTGTTGTGATCCAGGTTTAATAAACAGATAATCAGGGTATACTCCTGCGTCTTTTATCTGCTTAGCCCTTGATGGAAACGCTCCTGTGAGAGGATGCTGTAACGCGCCATGACACGACACGCTTCCCCGATTTTGCAAACGCTTCTGGATACTGACGCCTATAAGCTTCATATGCAGCAGGCTGTTTTCCACCGTTATCACGACGTGAATGTCGCGGCTGAATTCCGTTGCCGCGGCGACGATCTGCTGGGCGTTTATGCAGATGCCATCCGTGAACAGGTTGAATTTATGCGCCACCTCGCGCTCAGCGACGAGGAGTTCACCTTCCTTGAAGGTCTGCCATTCTTTAAGGCGGACTATCTCTCCTGGCTGCGTACTTTCCGCTACGATCCCACACAGGTACACATCAGCAATAACAACGGCCATTTAGACATTCGTCTCACCGGGCCGTGGCTGGAAGTGATTATGTGGGAAGTACCTTTGCTTGCAGTGATCAGTGAAGTCGTGCATCAACACCGCTCGCCGGGCGTTGCCCCGTCAATCGCACTGGATAACCTGGAAAGCAAACTGGTTCAGTTCAACGAGCTGACAGCAGATATCGATTTGTCTGCATTCCGTTTGATGGATTTTGGTACGCGCCGCCGCTTTTCGCGTGAAGTTCAGGAGGCCATTGTTGGACGCCTGCAACAAGAAACGTGGTTTGTTGGCACCAGCAATTACGACCTGGCGCGTCGCCTGAGTTTAACGCCGATGGGCACCCAGGCCCATGAATGGTTCCAGGCACATCAGCAAATCAGCCCAGTTTTGGCGAACAGCCAACGCGCAGCGCTTCAGGCCTGGCTTGACGAATATCCTCACCAACTCGGTATCGCACTAACAGATTGCATCACTATGGATGCGTTCTTGCGCGACTTTGACTTGTCTTTTGCCAGCCAGTATCAGGGGCTACGCCACGATTCAGGTGACCCATTTGAATGGGGCGAAAAAGCGATTGCTCATTATGAAAAGCTGGGAATAGATCCGAAAACTAAAGTTCTGGTGTTCTCTGATAACCTCGATTTAACGAAAGCCATTGAGCTTTATCGCCATTTCTGCGCACGCGTTAATTTGAGCTTCGGTATTGGTACCCGTCTGACGTGCGATATCCCGCAGGTCAAGCCACTGAATATTGTTATAAAGCTGGTGGAATGCAACGGTAAACCCGTGGCAAAACTGTCCGACAGCCCCGGCAAAACAATTTGCCACGATAAAGCCTTCGTTCGAGCACTACGTAAAGCCTTCGATTTACCGCTGGTTAAGAAAGCTAGCTGATTCAAAGAAACCTATGGGTGATATTCATTACGCCCATAGGTTTCTTTCTTTATTGTATTTCTTCGCCTCCTTTGATTTTTCTGCTTGTCTGTCGGCTCGCGACAGGTAACATAGATAACCCCCGATTGTGGGTAACTATTTTTTTGCCACTGACCATTTAATAGAGAGAAAAATATGAGCGTTGTGCCTGTAGCCGACGTACTCCAGGGCCGCGTAGCCGTTGACCAAGAAGTCACCGTGCGCGGGTGGGTGCGTACTCGAAGAGATTCAAAAGCTGGTATCTCCTTCCTCGCCGTTTATGACGGTTCCTGCTTCTCTCCTGTACAGGCCGTCATTAATAATTCTCTGCCTAATTACAATGATGACGTACTGCGCCTGACAACTGGCTGTTCCGTTGTTGTCACAGGTAAAGTTGTCGAGTCTCTCGGTCAGGGCCAGAGCTTTGAAATCCAGGCAACTCAAGTAGAAGTAACCGGTTGGGTTGACGATCCTGATACTTATCCAATGGCGGCTAAACGCCACAGTATTGAGTATCTGCGTGAAGTGGCTCACCTGCGTCCGCGCACCAACATGATTGGCGCTGTCGCTCGCGTTCGTCATACTCTGGCACAAGCGCTACATCGCTTCTTCCATGAGCAAGGTTATTTCTGGGTATCTACACCTCTTATCACCGCCTCCGATACCGAAGGTGCTGGTGAGATGTTCCGCGTATCTACGCTGGATTTGGAAAACCTGCCAAGAACCGATGCGGGCAAAATCGATTTCGATAAAGACTTCTTTGGTAAAGAAGCGTTCCTGACCGTATCTGGTCAGTTGAATGGCGAAACTTACGCGTGTGCATTGTCCAAGGTTTATACCTTTGGCCCAACTTTCCGCGCTGAGAACTCCAACACTAGCCGCCACCTGGCGGAGTTCTGGATGCTGGAGCCAGAAGTGGCTTTTGCCAATCTGGATGATGTTGCAGGTCTGGCAGAAGCCATGCTGAAGTATGTCTTTAAAGCGGTGCTTGATGAGCGCATGGACGACATGCAGTTCTTCGCCGAGCGCGTTGACAAAGATGCCGTGGAACGTTTACAGCGCTTCATCGACGCTGACTTCGCGCAGGTTGATTACACCGACGCTGTTACAATTCTTGAGAATTGTGGTCAGAAATTCGAGAACCCGGTTTACTGGGGCGTTGATCTCTCCTCTGAACATGAACGTTATCTTGCAGAGCAACACTTCAAAGCGCCGGTGGTTGTGAAAAACTATCCGAAGGACATTAAGGCTTTCTATATGCGCCTTAACGAAGACGGTAAAACCGTTGCTGCAATGGACGTGTTAGCACCAGGCATTGGCGAAATCATCGGGGGTTCTCAGCGTGAAGAGCGTCTGGATGTGCTTGATGCGCGTATGGCTGAGATGGGTCTGAATAAAGAAGACTACTGGTGGTACCGCGATTTGCGTCGTTACGGCACCGTTCCACATTCTGGTTTCGGTCTTGGTTTTGAGCGTTTGATTGCCTACGTAACTGGTGTTCAGAACGTTCGTGACGTGATTCCGTTCCCACGTACACCACGCAACGCCAGCTTCTAATTAGTACAATTCCCCAAGGCCAGCAATTGCTGGCCTTTTTTCTACCTGCTCTACAAACGTCTTTTTTCTTCAACGAAAGTTAAACAAACGTCAATTTCAACCCCATTCCGCAACTCCCCCGTTACGAATTGTGTCTGCGAAACAAACAATCACAAAACATAGCTACTAACAGCTTGCTTACTGCTTCCGCATGTTGACTTAGCACATTCGGATAAATTTCACTCAGATGTCTGGACATCCAAAAATCACTCAAAGAATGTACAATTGTAAGCAAAAAATTAACAAGACTATTCGTTATATAAATTAAATATAAGTAATTCATATACATAGGATAGGAAAGGTGATTTTTTAGACGAAGCGGTGAAGAACTTTGAGATAGTTCACAAAGTTCCATAAAATACACATTTAGTTACACATAGTTTCTTTTTGTGACCAAGTCTCGATGTTTGTAGCACTTTCAGGCTAGCGAAACGGTTTCATGGATGGAAAGATGCCTGACAGATACAGAAAGACACCAAACTCTCATCAATAGTTCCGTACAGAATTATTGACGGCAGTGGCAGGTGTCACAAAAAAAACCAATGAGGGTAATAAATAATGATGAAGCGCAATATTCTGGCAGTGGTAATCCCTGCTCTGCTGGTAGCCGGTGCAGCTAACGCTGCAGAAATCTATAACAAAAATGCTAACAAACTGGACTTCTACGGCAAAGCTGTAGGTGAGCACATCTGGACCACCAATGGTGATACCGCAAGCGATGACACCACCTACGCTCGTATCGGCTTCAAAGGCGAAACTCAGATCAATGACCAACTGACCGGTTACGGCCAGTGGGAATACAACATGAATGCCTCCAGCGCGGAAGGCTCTCAGGGCACTAACACCCGTCTGGCGTTTGCTGGTCTGAAATTTGGTGATGCAGGTTCCCTGGATTACGGTCGTAACTACGGTGCAATCTATGACGTAGCTGCTTATACCGATATGCTGGTTGAGTGGGGCGGCGACTCATGGGCTGCTACTGACAACTTCATGAACGGCCGTACTACTGGCGTTCTGACTTACCGTAACAGCAACTTCTTTGGTCTGGTTGACGGCCTGGCGTTCGCTGTTCAGTACCAGGGCAAAAACGAACGTAGCAACGTAGTTGCACCAAGCGTTGATGACAACGGTACAATCTCTCTGGGTCGTGCTGGTAACGGCGCTAAAGCTAACGGCGACGGCTACAGCACCTCCGCAACTTATGACATCGGTGAAGGCTTCAGCGTTGCTGCTGGTTATGAGTCTGCAAACCGTACTTTCGAACAGCGTGAAGCTGGTACCAGCACCGCTTGGGCAAGTGCTGGCGGCGACCGCGCTGAAGCATGGTCTACTGCGGCTAAATACGATGCGAACAACATCTACGCTGCAATCATGTATGCTGAAACTGCTAACATGACTCGCGAGCCAGACAACAACTTTGCAAACAAAACTCAGAACTTCGAAGCTGTTGCTCAGTACCAGTTCGATTTCGGTCTGCGTCCATCCATCGCTTACGTGCAGTCTAAAGGTAAAGACCTGAAGTCTCGCGGTACCTTCAACGGTGGCGATGCTGACCTGGTGAAATACGTAGAATTGGGTACCTGGTACTACTTCAACAAAAACATGAACGTATACGCTGCGTATAAGTTCAACCTGCTGGACGACAACAGCTACAGCCAGTCTGCTAAACAAGCAACAGACGACCAGGCTGCTGTTGGTATCGTTTACCAGTTCTAATTATCCAGCAACATTGTTGCGAGGATGGTTTAAAAACAGGGCTTCGGCCCTGTTTTTTTATGCCTGAAAAGATTAAAAATTTTAGTTGTGACGGAGGCTGTTTCTTTTTGTTGCAAACGGTTGGCATTTGCTAAAACAGCGGTTAACCTGAGAGCGTTACTCCCCTCGATATCACAATGGAAACCTGTCATGTTTGAGAACATTACCGCAGCCCCTGCTGATCCAATTCTTGGTTTGGCCGATCTGTTTCGCGCCGATGACCGTCCGACAAAAATTAACCTCGGCATTGGTGTTTATAAGGATGAAACGGGCAAAACACCGGTTTTGACCTGCGTAAAAAAAGCGGAACTTTATCTGCTGGAAAATGAAAATACCAAGAACTACCTCGGCATAGACGGTATTCCAGAGTTTGGCCGTTGCACACAAGAATTGCTGTTCGGCAAAGATAACGCGCTGAGTTCTGCAAAACGCGCTCGTACTGCGCAAACCCCTGGTGGCACTGGCGCACTGCGTGTTGCTGCAGATTTCCTGGCTAAAAACACAACCGCAAAACGTATTTGGGTGAGCAACCCAAGCTGGCCGAACCATAAGAGCGTATTTAACTCCGCGGGTCTCGAAGTTTGCGAATATGATTACTATGACGCACAGAACCACTCCCTGAATTTTGAAGGTCTGATCAATAGCCTGCAAGCTGCACAAGCTGGTGATGTGGTGTTGTTCCACGGTTGCTGCCATAACCCAACCGGAATTGATCCAACAGCTGAGCAATGGAAAACACTTGCAGAAATGTCGCTGGCTAAAGGCTGGTTACCGCTATTTGACTTCGCTTATCAAGGCTTTGCTCGCGGTCTGGAAGAAGATGCAGAAGGATTGCGTATTTTCGCTGCAAGCCATAAAGAATTAATTGTTGCCAGCTCCTACTCCAAGAACTTCGGCCTCTACAATGAGCGCGTTGGTGCTTGTACCCTGGTTGCTACTGATGCAGACACCGTTGACCGCGCATTCAGCCAGATGAAATCAGTGATTCGCGCCAACTACTCGAACCCGCCGGCGCATGGTGCATCAATTGTTGCCACTATTCTCAGCAACGATGCTCTGCGCACTATCTGGGAACAAGAGCTCTCTGACATGCGCCAGCGCATTCACCGTATGCGTCAACTGTTCGTGAATACTCTGCAAGAAAAAGGTGCAGACCGCGACTTTAGCTTTATCATCAACCAGAACGGCATGTTCTCGTTCAGCGGCCTAACCAAAGAACAGGTGCTGCGTTTACGTGAAGAGTTTGGTGTGTATGCAGTGGCATCCGGCCGTGTGAACGTTGCTGGTATGACGCCAGATAACATGGCACCACTGTGCGAAGCGATTGTCGCTGTACTTTAAGTAAGTAGATTCTCGACAAAAAAAGAGCCACATTACGTTAATAATGCGGCTCTTTTTATTTAAGCAGTTAGGTAATTACCACACCGGTAATTCATCTTGCAGAAATGGGTTATGTAGGCGCTCATAGCCAAGCGTAGACATCGGCCCATGACCTGGAATAAACGTCACATCATCGCCCAACGGCAGCAATTTATGTTTGATAGAGTCAATCAACGCAGCATGATTACCCTGTGGGAAATCGCTACGCCCTACTCCACCTTTGAAAATTACATCACCTGATATCAGCAATTGCGATTGCGCGTCAAAGAATACAACGTGACCTGGCGTGTGGCCCGGGCAATGCAGAACCTGTAAGGTTACATTTCCCACCGACACGGTTTCACCTTCATTAAGCCAACGGTCTGGCGTCAGTGGCAAACATTCTTCAAGGCCAAACATTTGGCTTTGCGCCGGTAGACCTTGCAACCAAAATTCGTCTTCTTTTTCCGGCCCAACAACAGGTACACCATAGTGTTCGGCGAGCTCAGCGGCTGCTCCCACATGATCAAGATGACCGTGTGTGAGTAGGATCTGCGTAATTGCTACACCTTTCGCTGCAACTTGTTGTTTGATCTTTTCGGCTTCGCCACCGGGATCAACCAGCGCGGCCTGTTGAGTTTCTTCACACCAAATTAGCGAACAGTTTTGTCCGAAAGCGGTGACCGGAATAATGTGATAGTTCATGACGCTCCAATACCGGCAACACTCACCGGATTCCGTTGTTTTACCAGGTCCTTAGCGGCCCGGTATCAATATGCACAAAGTTGCTGCTTGGGTAGTATCCTACACCACCAGCGCGCATAGATAATGCTGCTTTGCGTACATTGCTTAACGAAATCCCTTCAATATGGAAATCCATTGCCTGGCCTTTGGTATGGTAACTCTTTTTTGCAACCCCGCGACTATGGGCACGCAGCTCATTATTCGTGTCCAGGGAGCGATAACCAGATACCAATTGCACCGGTTTGTTGGTGCCCAACAAGCCTTGCAGGCGATACAGCTGGTCAAATAATTTAGGGTCGATGGATTTAATTTTATTCGCGCGATAGTCACGGAAGAAATGATTAAGCCTTGCTAATTCGTCCTGAATATAGCCTTTACCATCGAAAAATTCGGCTTTCAGCGACTCACCTGTATGAAGGTTATTGAGAGTCAGAATGCGCGGGCGCGGTGTTGATAGCATTGCAAACGCTTGTGTTGGTAACAGCGAGGCACTTAAAGCCACGCCACCCAACGCCAACAGCTTGCGACGGTTTGCGTCAAATTTGTCCATGATATCCAGGTCTGCAAGTAAAAAACGATCGAATAATATGCACTTCGGGCGCACTGCTCCGCACCTTAACTGCCAAAACAAAGCGAGTCAAGGCGTGCAAAACCCAGTAAAACCGGGCCTCGTAGAGGACCCGGGGAAGTTTTACCATTCTTACGACCGCTAATTCATTAGAATTACTGCATTTACCGTATCAATAGTTCGGCTTTTGAAAGGATTTGTGCGCCAGATCGCGCGGTGAGATCATAATTGTAAATATCTGTACGATACTGTGTGCGCCCATCGTCCCCGACAAAAGCAGTCAGGTAATACAGGTTCACAGGGATGGTCTGGCGAATATTCACATATTTGGTGCTGCCATCTTTGAGTTGACTTGAGATACGTGCATCGTTCCAGCCTGCATCCTGTAACAGCATGTTTGCAAGTTCAGAGGCTTTATTGACCCTTACACAGCCAGAGCTCAATGCTCGCGCATCTTTCTGGAACAAGTTGTGATTGGGCGTATCGTGCAAATAAATCGCGTCAGAACTTGGCATATTGAATTTGTAACGCCCTAACGAGTTCTGCGTGCCCGGTTTTTGCTGGAAGCGGAAAGGCAAATTGCTGGCAGTTATGGTTTCCCAGTCAACATGCCAAGGATCGATAGCCTCTGCATTGTTACTCCAGCCGCGCAGCACGCTATAACCGTGTCTATCAAGGTAGCCCGGGTCCTGACGTACTTTTGGCAGAATATCGTTGCGGGCAAGCGTTGGTGGCACATTCCACGCTGGGTTAACGACTACATTATTCAGCGCACTGCTCATCATTGGCGTTTTACGATCGGGACGCCCAACAATGACTCGAGAAGCCAATACTTCACTTCCATTAAGGTAATAACTCAGCGAATAGTTAGGAATGTTAACCATAATGCCGGTGTCCAGTTTCTTCGGCAGCAGTCGCAAACGTTGAATGTTCAATGCCACAAGCGATGCTCGTTGCTGTGGGGTCACATTCAGCCAGTCACGCGTTAACTGCCCTATTGAACCGTCAACACCTAAACCCTGCCACTTCTGGAAGCGCTTCACGCCTTCAACCAACTCGCTGTTGTAGGCACTCCGCACGGCAGGTGCTGATTTCTTTTTCTTCCCTGCGACTGCTTCCGGGATTTGTTGCGCTTTCGTATCAGTGTCTAACTGAATGGCTGACGGACTTACTGCAGCAGTCGCATCGGGTGCGCTGCCACGTTCCGGGAGAGGTACTGCGGGTTCAGCTTGCAGCATCCCTGTTCGAGCAAGAATTTCACGCAGTGCAGGTACGTCATTGCTCCACTGCCCCGGACGCAGTGTTTCACTGCCAGTCAGTTGTGGCCATGGACGTGAGTCACTGAGCAAATGTACCAGCGACTGATGGAGTTTGGCGTATTGCGGATGTTGAGGCGCTAATGTCTCAACAAAATTGACCAGCGTTCCTTGATCAACCGCCACCTGCCATTGGTTAATCACCGAAATAGGTGGAGTTTGTAGCTTGTACGGCTTGGAGCTGTACAACCAGCGGTTGCCTTCAGTTGGAATGCCATAAACAAATTGCAGGTAGCCCATCATCGCGTCAGACAAAACGATATCGCGGGTTAACCCTGTAACAGAAGGGTCAGTAAGCAGCTCAACCCAGGTAGTGAACTGTGGCTGTATGCCGGATATCGCGACTTCCGCCAGCTGTTGCTGAAAAGCTTTTACCGCATCACGATTCTCCCACATCGGTTTCATCCCGCGAGCGGCATAAAACGCCGACAATGCATTCAAGTAAACGGGTGTGTAACCCGCAGGCAAGTTAGCCACAAGCTGCGAGCGACTTTGTGCGGCAGACATCCCGGTCGAATTAAGTGGTAATGCTCCCACCATGCCGGCAGTCGCGGTAGATTGTGGTAAAGGTTGGTCTGGTAAGCTGCTGGGTTCAATACTCACCGCTGAGCTATCAGATGGAACGACGGCGGGCTCATCGGCCTGCGCCATAAACAGTGGAGCGAAACTTAGTGCCAGTCCAAACCCAAGCCCTGACAACCGAAAGCCATGTAATTTTGTAAGCAACATCCCTGCCCCCTGTTTTCACTTTATATTTCACCCACATTTGTCGCTGGGTTAAAACCAGTATATAAACAGGAAAAACTATTTGCCCGCATAAATGTAAATAATATTAAAGATTAAGAAATCGCTCTGAAACAAAAAGCGGGCCGTAGCCCGCTATGATTATTGCGTATCCACTGTGCCCGCTACAGGCTCAGGAAGCGGTGGTGCAAAGCCCCGCAGACCCACAACGTGAACGTGTTCATGGTTCTGAACCACCTTACGTACCAGTTTATAGGTGGTGCCTTTTTCCGGGCTAATGTTCTCCGGCGCTGCAATGATCAGTTGCATTTCAAGGCGTTCACACAGCTCAAACAGCGTCGCAATCGACTTCGCATCCAGTCGCGCCGCCTCATCGAGGAACAGCAAGCGGCACGGGGAAATGTCTTTGCCGCGCAGTCGGCGAGATTCTTCTTCCCAGCTTTGTACAACCATCACCAGAATTGACATCCCGGTACCGATAGCTTCACCGGTAGACAACGCACCACTTTCTGCACGTAACCAACCATCTGAGCCGCGGTTTACTTCAACTTCCATTTCGAGATAGTTACGGTAGTCCAGTAGTTCTTCGCCAATGGTTTGCGGCGTACGCTGGCCCATGTCGATTTGCGGATTCAGGCGTTGATACAGTTTCGCTAACGCTTCTGAGAAGCTCAGGCGGTTACTGTTAAACAGATCCTGATGCTGCTCGTGTTGTTCTGAAAGCACATCGAGCAACATGGCATGTGTTTCACGCACGTTCACATTCAAACGCACGCTATTCACCTGGCCGAAGGAAACACTTTGCAGCCCCTGATTGAGCATACGAATACGGTTTTGCTCACGCTGAATAGTCTTGCGAATAATATTCGCCACGCTGCGCGAACTGATTGCCAGCTTCTGCTCACGCGAGGTCAGCTCTTCAGTCAAACGGCCCAGTTCGATTTCCATCTGCTCGATGGCTTCTACCGGATCATCAGTACGAATAATGTCCTGACGGATACGTTCGCGAAGATGCTGATAAACCGCGACGAAGAACTGAATCTTGCGCTCAGGACGTTTTGGATCTTCAGACATACGCAGGACATCACGAAGATGTTCATTATCTGCCACCGCCAGACGCAATGCACCCAACGCTTTATCCGAGATAGAACGCAGCTCATCCCCGGTCACGTAAGCCAGCTCACGGCGGTTCAGACGGCGCTCAACACCATTCTCTTTCACCATGCGCATCACTGCGCACCAGCCTGCTTTCGCGGTGACAACCTGCTCACGCATTTCGAAATAGCTACGTTCGAGCTGTTTCAGTTTGCGATTGAGATTGTTCATTTCTGCTTCGCAGTACGTCAGCGCTTTTTCGAGCTGATTTCGACGAGAACGGTTGTTACTCAAGGCAGAGTGCAATTCATCACGGCGCGCACGCGCACGCTCTTCTGCACCGATATCAGCACGAACGCCAATATCCTGTAGTTCTTTATGCAGGTCGGTTAGCAGCTCTTTTTTGGTATCAAAGGAGCTTTTAAGCGATGCCATTAATTGGCTGAACTGACTCAGTTGCTGAGCATGCTGGCGCAATGCTTCACGCGAACGGGTACGTTCTGCTTCTGCTTGCTCCAGACGGCTACGCAATTTTTCATTTAAATCACTGTTGCCATCCAGCATGGCTGCAGAATCTGAGTAGCTGAAGTGTGCACGGCGTTGCACCACTTCAGTAAGGGCAAACGCCTGCTGACGCGCATCACGCTGCACTTGCTGTGCGTACTGATAATCTTCTTTTAGCTGTTCAAACTGCTCAGGGTCACTTTGCAGAACCGAGGCCACGGCTTCGAGTTTCGCAAGTTGATTACCAAACTGATGCAGGAAACGCGCAGCTTCTTCTGCTTCATCGAGACGTTCACGAATTTCATCGCAACGATCGGCCAGCGTTTCATCATTAAGCAAACTGATACGCGGCAAGAGTCGGTTGAGTTGGTCAACACCGTCTTTGGCCTGCTCATATTGCTGGCGTTGCTGCTGGTTGTCGTTTTCATGGCTGCTAATTGCACGTTCAACTTCGCCACGGCGAGTGTTGAGCTGACGAATTTGCGCTTCCGGGTCATCGTCAAACGCCACGCCCAAATGCTGGCCGATAAAACGGCTAAATGCCTGGTGCAAACGCTGCGATTTTTGTACATCAAACGACAGCGTAGCAAAACGCTCAGCAAGAGATTCACGTTCGGTATGCAGGTTTTCAAGGCGATTCTCACGCGCTGCACGGCCAAACAATGGCAATGTTGGCAAACGAGAATAACGCCACTGGCGCTCGGCAGTTTTCACCAGAACCGCGGCATTGAGTTCTTCGACCGTAAACACGCTGTCATCGAAGGAAGACGGGTCTCCCTCAATCAGATACAGGTCTTCCGGGCAATCTTCCAGGTTGTCTAATTGCTCGCGAACCAGCGACAAATCTGGCACCACAATGGCGTGGCGCGATGGCCCATACAATGCTGAGAAGTACGGAGCATCATCGAGGCTGATATCGTCATAAATTTCTGACAACAGCACGCCACCAAAGCGTTCAGCCAGCGCATTTAAACGCGGGTCTTCAGCACCACCTGGTTGGCTAAGGCGTTCAATTTCTTCGTCAATGGCACGTTTACGCGCACCGACTTCATCACGTTCAACCGTGACTTCACGTTCACGCTCAAGCAACTGCTGCATGTATTCAGTAACATGCTGGCTGCTTTCGAACTGCTCGTTACTTTGTTCGCACAGCTGATTCAGGCTGGTTTGCGCGGCAACCCAAATTGGTGCACGCAGTAACAGGCGTTTGGTTTGCGCCTGAATTTGCTCTTGTTCCTGGCGCAAATTAGCACGTTCATCGCTGGCATCAGAAACGCGCTGCTGCAAGGTTGCGATACGTTCAGACAGTTCCTCGTGCAACACTTCCAGATCTTCAGGATCGAAGTGTTTGCCCTGGCGCTTGCAGAACTCAGCGAGCAAGCGTTCAGCCTCTTGCTGTTCACGCAGACGTTGCTCAAGCTCGTTGAGACGAGCGCGCAGCGGCTGCACTTGTTCCATCAGGTGGCGCTGGTTATTGCTGTCACGTAATAACTCTCGTGCAACATCCCAGGCTTCACTGCGACTTACCGGGCCACTGATTGCGGTTACCAGCTGATAAGCGTGCTCAAACTGGCTATGCGCCGTTTGTGCCACACTCATTTTCTGTTCCAGCGTCAGCAGTTTCTCTGTGGTTTCCTGCTCTTTTGCCTGGAATGTTTCTAGCCACTCTTCCGCGCTATCGGTGGTTAGATCAGGCAGATGGCACAGTGAACGCGCACGCTCAAGTGCCTGCAACGCTTGCTGATATTGAATGGCCCGGGTCTGCTGCACATCAAGCGCTTGCTGGTAATCGGCAAGCTGGTTTTTCAGCTCATCGACTTCCAGTTCAGCGGCCTCGGCGCGAGCCTCGTTCTCTTCTTGCTGTTCAGAAGCTTCGGCAACAATTTCATTTTGTTCTTCGAGACGCATTTGCAGTTCATCGAGGTCAGCTTCGTAACGCTCGATTTTTTCCTGCTGGCGAATCGCCGTTTGCACCAGGTTCAGGTGGTCACTGGCCGCCTGGTAATCCGTCTCCAGATCCCCTTCTGAACCGCTGTGTTCCGCCAGTTCACGCGCCATTTCGACGTGTTTATATTGCTCCGCAGCCAGTTGCTTACGGCTGGTCAATAATTCACGACGGAACTCGAGCGCTTTATCCAGGTGGATACGGCGTTCGTTGGCGTGACGCATGTAATCCGCTGCCACATAGTTGGTGGCTTCAGAGATCAAATGCTTGAACAGATCGCGATCGGACTGGGTGACGCGAATCGCTTCTAGCGTCATACGGTTTTCGCGCAATGCTGCTTCCATGTCCTGGAAGGCTTTACGTACACCACCGTTTTCTGGCAATAGGTAGTCACGCAATGAACGGGTGATGGCACTGGAAATCCCGCCGTACAGCGAGGCTTCGATAAGACGATAGTACTTGCTACGATCCGAGGCGCTGCGCAGACGGCGCGCAACAATACCCAAATCAAACATCAGCGAGTGGTAATCAGTAATCGAGTTGAACTGCTTAAACTGCACGCCCTCGATGGCTTCGACTTTGTCTTTCAACTCTTGCAGGCTCAGTACGCGAGCCTGACGCTCGTTCAGCGTTTCCGTCAGGAGTTGAGTTGGCTGGATAGACGTTGGCAAACCCTGAATGGCGAACGGTTTGATATCGACTTTGCGGTCGCGGCCTGCCACTTGTTGCAGACGAACACCAACCACAACACGCTGGTTACGGGAGTTAACCACGTCCAGCAGAGAATAACAGACGCCTGCTTTTAGCTTCCCGTGCAGACCTTTGTCGCGTGAGCCTGATGTCGCACCCGCTTCGGTGGTGTTACGGAAGTGCAACAGCGTTAAATCCGGGATGAGTGCGGTAACAAACGCCGCCATGGTTGTGGATTTACCGGCACCATTACCGCCTGAAAGGGTGGTAACTAACTCATCTAAATCAAAGGTACGCGCGAAGAAACCATTCCAGTTAATCAGCGTTAGCGAGCGAAACTTTCCGCGTTCAATCATTCCTGTTCATCCTCCGCGTTATCCTGTGTCATTTGCGACTCTTCAGTTTCATCATTGAGTTGCAAACGCGTTTCTACCGGCATCGCTTCACCATCGCGGATCATGCGTAATTGCGCTTCACGCGCATCGTCACCGGCACGCACATCTGCACCAAAGCGGAACACGGATTCGGTAATGCGGAATTTGCTGCTGTCGTGGCCCATAAACCAGATCATGCCCAAACGTCTTAAACGAGTTAACGATGCCCGGACTTTTTCTTGCAGCTTTTGACGATCCAGATCTGAACCAGTGGAACGGTTGTTCACAAGCTTAAGCAGTTTGCTTTCATCCGCCAGCGTCAACAGTTCATCGTAGAGTTCAGCCTGCGTGAAGATGCCTTCGTTCGCGAGCCGCTCAGGGCTGAGATAGAGGTAGCAAAGAATTTTACCCACCATCATGTCCAGTTCAGACAGCACAGAGCGCGGAATTAGCGTAGTGGAGCGCGGACGTAAATAGAAGAAACCTTCAGGCGCGCGAATCAACTCCACGTTATAGCGGGTGTAAAACTCTTCCAGTTCATCCTGGAAGTCCATCAAATAGGCATGATTATCCAGTTCATCGAGCCCAACGTGCCGTCCGGAACGTAATTGGCTATCGAGCGCCGGAAATAACGGATTGGCCAACGCCTGTGCCAGTTTCACTGGCATCACTTTTTCAATATTTGTTGATGACATGCGCCTGTACCTTGGCTCCGTAATCGTTAATTGCCTGCCACTGTGGCGGCAAGCCAGTAAAGTCTGCTTCAGCCACACCCAGACGTACCGCCTGGTCGACTACGATTCTCGCCACATCGAAATGGCGTGCGCGCGGGTATTGCGCCAGATAGTCCCGCATAACTACGCCTAAATCTAGCGGCACTTGTCTGGTTTTGTAGACCTGAAGCGCAGCTTCGATCATCGCTGCGAGTTGTTCGCGGATTTCATTAAATTCTTCGAATTCCAGATCGCTTGGCAGTTCGCCCATGACTTCTTCATCACGCAGCGTCATTTCTTCGTCACGCATATCCAGTAGACGATCGGCGTTGGCATAAGTTAGCGCCCAGGGTGCATCGAAATAATTCTGAACGGAGACGCGCAAACGCTGCGCAAAGACACGGTTTTTATCCATGTCGATAGCTGTACGAATGAATTTATGGACGTGACGGTCATAGCCAATCCACAAGTCGATAGCCTGCTGGCCCCAACTGACGATACGGTCGAGTTTGCTTTGCAGATCAAACACCAGACGGTCGACAAAGTGCAGATCGTCACGCCCCAGAATAGAATCCTGGATGCGTAACAAGTTTGCCTGGAGTTTATCGCCAGCGGCTTCGAGAGTGTCTTGCAACTCACGTAACGTGCCGGAGGTTTCAGACAGCAGCATTTCACAGCTGGAAATGGCAGCGCGCCAGTCTTTATTCAGCAGTTGCGCGATGTCATCTTTAACTTGTTGCTGGTGTTCATCCATGATGCGTTGGGTGAGATCGATGCTGTCAAAAATCTCGGCCACAGAGTATTTCAGTGGCGCAAAAACATTGCGATGCCAGTGGAACTCATCACCACCTTCGTCAGCCGAATCGGCGGCGCGTTTAAGTTCACCAGCAACAATCGAAAGCTGCATAGATAGTCGCAGCGTAGAAAACTCACGCTGACGGATGTAGTAATCGGTAATGCCAATGCCGAGCGGTGTCAGGCGATAGATAGCATTGCCTTCATTGATTTCACTGACAAAACGGTTGATCAAACGCTGGCGCACCATGTCATTGATAGCGTTATTGGCGCGGACGTTGATGGTTTCGCTAGTTTGGTCGAAACCTTCACTCACATGACGGAAAGCGTCAATCAGTTCGCCTTCACTCATTTCACCGTCGAGCCGCTCACCATTTAATGTGGCAATAGCCAACAAGAACGTTAAACGCTCTGTCGGTAGCGAAATCGAATAGTCATTTTTCCTGGCCCAGGCAACCAGTTCCGGCACTGTCTGGGAAACATCACTCATAATTTTTCCTTGGCTCAAGCGGCTTGATAGCGGTTACGTGGATATAGCGGCCGAGGCTAACAAAAGGTTCCTGGCGGCAATAGCGCGTTTCCAGTTCAAGCAAATCGTCAAAACCATCGCGTTGTTTATGCTTATCGCGCAAATAATCGTGGAACACTCGCACTCCGGTTTTCCCGGTAATTTGCCAGCCAATTTGCTCCAGCCAGTGATACACCTGTTCTGGCTGCAGCGGATTGTCAGGAGAAAGCGTTTTGCGTTTATTCTTTTTCATGCCCTGAAGAACATATTCGAAGTTGCCGACAAACATGTTCCGCATCAGCAGGCCGTTAGCATTGTAGAACATCAGGGATAAAGCACCGCCGGGTGCCAGACAATCCCATAGTGTTTTGAGCACGGCTTGCGGGTCAACGACCCATTCCAGTACCGCGTGAAACAATATCAGATCAACCGACTTTTCCAAATGTTGACCAATATCCTGGGCGGAAGAATGTACAAAATGCATGTTGTCGCTCACACCTTTCTCGCAGGCCTGGATTTGGGCACGAGAAATCATCTCAGCAGAAACATCACAAAGCAGAACTTCATGGCCGCGTTCAGCAAGCCCGCACGCGGTTTGCCCTTCACCACCACCGGCGTCCAGAACCCGTAATTTTTCAGGCAAAGTGGACAGTAACGCGTCAAGATCTTGCCATAAGATTGCCTGACGGAGTTGTCCTTTGGTTGTACCGTAAATGTTGCGTGAGAACTTCTCAGCAATATCGTCAAAATTGCGGTCACGCACGGGTACGGCTCCATGGGGGAAAGGATCATCTGAGAAAGCGGGTATTTTGGCACAGCCGAGCCAAGAATGAACCCGTCTGGTGTAATATCACCAGCGTTTACCTGCTGTATGGCTAAAAAAGGACCCATAATTCATGCTTTTTATCCTGAAAAAAATAATCGGCGGATGGCTTCTGCCCTTACCTTTTTTATTGTTGATGATGGGCGCAGCACTTTGCTTGTTGTGGTTCACCCGTTGGCAAAGAAGCGCAAAAGCATTGTTAAGCGTGAGTTGGTTAGTTTTGCTTCTGATTAGCT
Organism: Buttiauxella sp.; assembly: GCA_036502985.1. Taxonomy (GTDB): domain Bacteria; phylum Pseudomonadota; class Gammaproteobacteria; order Enterobacterales; family Enterobacteriaceae; genus Buttiauxella. Next base: position 1,400 of record DASXXQ010000171.1, on the reverse strand, counting down.
TACAACCGGTCGCCGACAAAATGCTTAAACCCATCGAAGATACTTATCCCACCTGGCGCGGTGATACGAAAGTGGACTACATCGTGGTGCTCGGCGGCGGCTATACATGGAACCCGGAATGGGCGCCAAGTTCCAATCTCATCAGTAATAGTTTGCCGCGCTTAACTGAAGGTGTGCGTTTGTGGCAGGCGAATCCCGGCGCAAAAATGATATTTACTGGCGCACGTGCCATCACAAATCCGGTGAGTACTGCTGAAGCTGGTGCGCGAGTTGCAGAAAGTTTGGGGGTTCCGCGCTCACAGATAATCACGCTGGATGAGCCGAAAGATACCGAAGAAGAAGCGGCTGCGGTGGCAAAAGCCATTGGTCAGCAGCCATTTTTATTGGTGACGTCCGCGTCTCATCTGCCACGAGCGATGATTTTCTTCCAGAACGTAGGATTGCATCCGCTGCCAGCCCCCGCTAACCAACTGGCGATTGAATCTCCGCTTAACCCGTGGGAACGCATTATCCCATCCCCGGTTTGGTTAATGCACAGCGATCGTGCCGGTTATGAAACCCTGGGCCGCATCTGGCAATGGCTAAAAGGCCCGTCAGGCAATCCAGGGGAGTAGGTTTTTTGCCGCAATATCAAAGGCGGGTCGATTGAGTCGGCCCGTCTGTAGCAATTGAGCGACCCCATCCCACAACATATATAGCCAGCGCCGCCACAGGAACGACTCCGCAACAGGGGCGCGTTGCAGGTAATGCCATAACAGGCTTTCCGACTGCCCTTGCTCATACAAGCGAAATATTTCATATTCGCGCGGTGCCCACAGCGTCATTCCAGGATTGACCATTGCCAGAAGCTGGTCGCTGCGCCCGTCTTTCAACATACTGCTGAGCGTGAAGTTGCCATGAATCAGCACACAGTTGTCGTTAAAATCTTCAAACAGGCGTGGCAAACATTCTCGGGTGCGGAACAGAATGCGCCTGTCTTGCATAGTCAGGCCATTATTTGGGTATTGATTGAGAGTTGCCCAAAGTGTTTCAACGCGCTGCCGATACCATGAAGGCCATATATTTTCTTGTGTGCTATCGACGTTGCCAACACAACCGCGACTATCAACACGATGCCAGGCGAGAAGCCCTTCAACAATTTGATCTTTGAGCTGCTCCCAGCGTTCTGGTGTGCGGGTTGGCGCTTCAACCGGAACTCCACGCAGGCGCTCCATTAATAACACGTCAGGCCCCGGCGTATCGTCATGAGTCACTACACCGTAAACCACAGGCATACGCACGGTACCGGAACGCGCCAGCATAGACATTTTCCAGGCTAACTGAGCAGCAATGCCTGGGGTACTGAAGCTTTTCGCCAGTAACGACATCGCATTCCCGTCGCTGTCATACAGCGACCACAA
>DASXXQ010000170.1:0-5677 GCA_036502985.1 Buttiauxella sp. | reverse complement strand
GCTAACGTCCCCGTAGTACGGTGTGCCATTAACTCACCTTTATAAAAAGATGCGGCCATACCATGTACGTTTTCTGCCTGAACACCAATAATATTGATTGTCGGGTTGATTGATTTAATTGCCAGAGCAATCCCCGCAATTAAACCACCGCCGCCAATGGGAACGATAACGTTATCCACATCATATAAATCTTCAAGAATTTCGAGGCCGATGGTACCTTGCCCGGCAATCACTTTTTCATCGTCATACGGTGGGATAAAGATGCGCCCTTCCATTTCCACAATTTCGCTGACCTTGGCGATAGTGTCGTTGAAGTTATCACCATGCATGACAACCTGAGCAGAGTAGTCAGTTGTCGCTGCGACTTTGGATTTAGGGGCGCCATTAGGCATCACAACCTTGCCATTGATCCCGAGGATAGCGCAGGAGAGCGAAACACCCTGCGCGTGGTTACCCGCGGAACAAGCCACAACCCCTTTTCTTCTCTCTTCTTCAGTCAATGAACTGAGCTTATTAAAAGCACCGCGTATTTTAAATGAACCAGTGCGTTGCATATTTTCAAATTTCAAAAATATTTCACCCTTACAGCATTCACTCAGATAATTAGAACGAGGCATGCCTGTTTTATAAATATATCCAGTCAGTCTTTTTTTCGCTTCAAGAACATCAATAATAGTAACAGGAAGTTCATAATCGATATGCATGTAGACCTCTGCATTAAAAATAAAATAAATATAGGAGAGATGGCGATTTTTAAATCATCATCTTGAATATGTAATATAAGCTGTCGATAACTAAATTCAGTTACGCAACTTCAGTTAATTGATTAAATTGAAATTGACTTCGTAGTGAATGTTTTTTGGCTAGTTCAACCAACGTTGCGGCAGACCGGTTAATTCGATAATTTTTAGACCATACGGCAGCATAGCGAGCGACAGGTAATTTATCTTCAACGGGAATTTTAATAAATTGATTTGAACCGAAGGGGGAAATCATATCTCGAGGAATTACTGTCAGGAAATCTGCATTAAGAACAAGATTATAAATCGTTACTACTGAGTCTGTTTTAACAATGCTTTCGATTTTGATATTGTTTTTTTGCAGTGTAGTGAGAAGTTCGCTGTAATATCCCATTTCCGTTTGCGGCAATACCCATTGCTCGTTATTGAGTGCGCTTAGGGTTGTCGTTCCTTTGATTACCCGTGTTCGATTCGCAACCAAAATAAATTCAGATTCAAATAGTGGTTCAATATGAAGATCCTGTAGCAGCATTTCATCGCTCAATGTCCCTATCGCAAAGTCCAGACGACCATCACGAATCGCAGGTAAAAATGAGGAGAGTTGAGCTTCAAACATCGAAACCTGAGCCTCAGGGAAGAACTCTTTGAATTCTTTCATCATGCCAGGCAAAAATGTAAAGCCAATAAGAGAGGGATAACCAAATGATACGTCGACCACGCTATTGCCGGTCATACGATTCATCTCGCTGCACAGATTGCGTAATTCACGAGTGATTGATTCAGAGTGAGCCAGTAAAACTTTGCCCGCTTCAGTCAATTTTACGCCGGTATTTTTCCTGATGATAAGTTCTAAACCAAAATAGGTTTCCATCTCGCTAATAATCTTGCTGACTGCTGGTTGGGAAAGACCGAGCTGTTTTGCCGCAGAACCAAATGAACCACTTTTGACAACTTCCTGGAATACCATCAGATGTTGTGTTTTTGGTAACGTATTATTGTCCATGAAGCTCTGCACCCAATTAACTTTCCATGCAGAAGATCATAACGAATTGCATAGCAGATGTTATGTGGCTTGACTCACAAATACTTGAGAGCCAATTACATTCAAAACTGAAAAATAAAATAAATCATTTAAAAACATACAGTTAACAAAACACAATCTACCGTTAACATGACCAACATCAACCTTGAATGCTCTGATAAAATTAAGTTATGGAGATAATTTAATCATATAACTTAAAATAACCCGCTGTTTATACTGTTTTTTATAATAGCAAGATAAGATTTATCTTGGTTGCATTTAATAAATATTAACTATTTTTGTTATTTTTAAAAAATAATTAATATTTTTGACGTTTCAAAGCGATTAATTAATGAGCTTATATAAATGATTATTCAAAATTAAACATCAAACCGGTTGTGATATTTCTGATTTCTCTATTTGGATAGAAACAATTGCGTTCTCATATTTAAACGCAAAAAAAGTCCGCGCGAGGCGGACTTTTCGATACATCACTTAGGAGGCAAAAATTACAGAACGTCTACTGCGTTCAGTTCTTTGAAAGCCTGCTCCAGACGGGTGATCATGGAAGTCTGTGCAGAACGCAGCCATACGCGTGGATCGTAGTATTTCTTGTTCGGCTGGTCTTCGCCTTTAGGGTTGCCCAACTGACCCTGCAGGTAAGCTTCGTTAGCTTTGTAGTAGCTCAGGATACCTTCCCATGTTGCCCACTGGGTGTCGGTATCGATGTTCATTTTGATAACACCGTAGCTCACGGAATCTTTGATTTCTTGAGCAGTAGAACCGGAACCACCGTGGAATACGAAGTTCAGGGAGTTGTGCGGCAGGTTGTGTTTCTTAGAAACATAATCCTGAGAATCGCGCAGGATAGTCGGGGTCAGAACCACGTTACCTGGTTTGTAAACGCCGTGAACGTTACCGAAAGAAGCAGCGATAGTGAAACGTGGGCTGATTTTGCTCAGCTCGGTGTACGCGTAATCAACGTCTTCTGGTTGAGTGTACAGAGCAGATGCGTCCATATGGCTGTTGTCTACGCCATCTTCTTCACCACCAGTACAACCCAGTTCAATTTCCAGGGTCATGCCCATTTTGGACATACGAGCCAGGTATTTAGAGCTGATCTCGATGTTTTCTTCCAGAGACTCTTCAGACAGGTCGATCATGTGGGAAGAGAACAGTGGTTTGCCGGTCGCTGCGAAGTGTTTTTCACCCGCGTCTAACAGGCCATCGATCCACGGCAGCAGTTTCTTAGCGCAGTGGTCAGTGTGCAGGATTACTGGCACACCGTAATGTTCAGCCATCTGGTGTACGTGGTGTGCGCCAGAAATAGCACCCAGGATTGCAGCACCCTGAGGAACGTCAGTTTTCACGCCTTTACCAGCGATGAATGCAGCGCCACCGTTAGAGAACTGAACGATAACGGGTGCTTTAACTTTCGCAGCGGTTTCCAGTACGGCGTTGATAGAATCGGTGCCTACGCAGTTAACTGCTGGCAGAGCAAAGTTGTTTTCTTTTGCTACCTGGAAAACTTTCTGTACGTCATCACCAGTGATCACACCAGGTTTTACGAAATCAAAAATCTTAGACATGTTTGGTTGTCCTGTATCGTCGGCCGTTAGAAAAAACGTTTGTGCCACCTAATACTTCACGGCGGCAAAAAATCAACGGGCAGGAAATCCTGCCCGTAATCATTACTTCTTAGCGCGCTCTTCGAGCATCGCTACTGCTGGCAGTACTTTACCTTCCACGAATTCGAGGAACGCGCCGCCACCAGTGGAGATGTAGGAGATCTTGTCAGCAATGCCGAACAGGTCGATTGCTGCCAGAGTGTCACCGCCGCCTGCGATGGAGAATGCTTCGCTGTCTGCGATTGCATTAGCAACGATTTCAGTACCTTTACGGAAGTTCGGGAACTCGAACACGCCAACCGGGCCGTTCCACAGAATGGTTTTCGCATTCTTCAGGATTTCAGCCAACTGCTCAGCGGAAGCATCACCGATATCCAGGATCTGCTCGTCAGATTTCACATCGTTAACAGATTTCAGGGTTGCAGCAGCAGACTCAGAGAATTCAGTCGCTACGCGAACGTCAGCAGGTACTGGGATATCACAGATAGTCAGCAGGCGTTTAGCTTCATCAACCAGGTCTGCTTCGTACAGGGATTTACCGACGTTGTGGCCTTGAGCGGCAACGAAGGTGTTTGCGATACCACCACCAACAATCAGTTGGTCAGCGATTTTGGACAGTGAATCCAGAACGGTCAGTTTGGTAGAAACTTTAGAACCACCAACGATTGCAACCATTGGGCGAGCTGGGTTACCCAGAGCTTTGCCCAGTGCTTCCAGTTCAGCAGCCAGCAATGGGCCTGCACACGCGATAGGGGCAAATTTGCCAACACCGTGAGTAGAAGCCTGCGCACGGTGAGCCGTACCGAATGCGTCCATTACGAATACGTCACACAGAGCAGCGTATTTTTTAGACAGAGTTTCGTCGTCTTTCTTTTCGCCTTTGTTAAAGCGAACGTTTTCCAGAACAACCAGCTCACCGGCAGCAATTTCAACGCCATCGAGGTAATCTTTAGCCAGACGAACAGGTGAAGACAGTTTGTCTTTCAGATAGTTAACAACCGGCAGCAGAGAGTATTCTTCGTTGTACTCACCTTCGGTCGGACGACCCAGGTGAGACGTTACCATTACTTTAGCGCCTTGCTTCAGGGCTGCTTCAATGGTCGGCAGAGATGCGCGAATACGTGCATCAGACGTCACTTTCCCTTCTTTAACTGGTACGTTCAGATCGGAACGGATCAATACACGCTTACCAGCCAGATCCAGATCGGTCATCTTAATTACAGACATGGTGAACCCTCTCGTTGATTCTTAAAGTTTTGCAGACGCCAAAAGCGTCCTACCTGAAACCACTTGCAGCCATGACTAACGTCGTGTCGAGCATTCGGTTAGCAAAGCCCCATTCGTTATCACACCAGACTAGAGTTTTAATCAGATGTTGCCCACTGACCCGGGTTTGCGTGCCATCAACAATGGCGCTATGCGGATCGTGGTTAAAATCAGTCGAGACCAACGGTAATTCCGTATAGTCAACTATACCATGAAATGAATCTCGCGCTGCTTTTTGCAGCAACTTGTTGACTTCATTAGCTTTAACTGCATTCTTCACTGTCACGCTTAAATCGATCGCTGTGACGTTGATCGTAGGTACACGTACGGCAATTGCTTCGAAACAGTCGTCAAATTGCGGAAAAATACGTGCGATACCAGCAGCAAGACGCGTATCAACAGGAATAATAGACTGGCTGGCGGCACGAGTGCGGCGCAAGTCTGGATGATAGGCGTCGATAACTTGTTGATCATGCATGGCAGAATGGATTGTCGTCACTGTGCCCCACTCAATACCGTATGCATCATCAAGCAATTTGATAATAGGAATGATGCAGTTTGTGGTGCAGGAAGCATTTGAAACAATACGATGTTCAGCAACCACACTTTCATGATTCACACCGTAAACAACGGTGGCGTCAAGGTCGTTACCGCCAGGATGAGAGAAGAGGACTTTTTTGGCACCGACGGCCAGATGCGCTTCACCGTCTGCACGGGAACCAAACACGCCGGTACAATCCAGCACTACATCTACGCCCAGTTCACGCCACGGTAAATTCGCAATTTCCGGTTCGTGCAAGATACGGATGGCGTCGTCGCCTACCCATAACTGGTCGCGTTCCTGACGAACGTCCCAGGCAAAGCGACCATGGCTGGTGTCATATTTCAACAGATGCGCCATACCCGCAGCATCAGCCAGTTCATTGATTGCTACGACGGTAATTTCCGCACGGCGACCGGATTCGTACAAAGCACGTACCACGTTGCGCCCAATGCGACCGAAGCCATTAATTGCTATGCGT
>DASXXQ010000169.1:0-10319 GCA_036502985.1 Buttiauxella sp. | reverse complement strand
CCAACGTCATTCCCCTGGTTCGCTCTGCGAGCCAGGAGAATAATGTATCAAGATCCCGATATAACTGTTCAATATCCGCCTCATCTTTAAATGTCGGGCTGCCGCCCGGCATAAATTCTGACGAATGGAGCATAAACTCTACGTAGTCATTTCCCTGAGCTAATGTTTTTTCCGCAACAGCTATCATTTGTGCGGCATTACCACCCGAAGGTCGCAGCCAATTAACCGAAGGGCTGCGATATTTTCCGCGCAGCTGGTCGTAACCCTGTTTAAATGTATTCATCAGCACGCTGTGCTTATACTGAATACTCATCGGTATTTCGAGTAGTGAAGAGTTTCCAGCCTGGTTAATACTATCCAGATCCATGAAATATGCTTGCGTTGGGAAATGTTGATAATCCGTTCCTCCATTTCCTGTCGGTGAACCTTTCGCATTTCGCCAGTTGACTCGCGGTGTCACAGAGCAATCCACTTTATAACCCAGCTCCACCAGCAATTTGGCGTAACGACTATCGAATGCCCAACGCCCTGCTCGGTGGCTGATCATTTTTGTCCCGAAGGTTTCCTCCAGCAAAGTGGTCATATAAACCACTTTCTCACGCAAGATCTCATCAGGATATTCAATGAGATAAGGCTGCCATCGCCAGTCATCGCCGGTTAAATCATAATCCGGCGGGCTATTCCAGGCATGTAAGTGCATGCCAACCTCACCTTGACCCCGAGCAATGACATCTTTAGCAAACGCGATGAAAACTGGATCGACAGCCATTTCATAATTTGTTAGCCAAACCGGCTTAAAACCATATTTTTCACACAGTGACTGAAAACGAGGCAAGAAACGTGCATTCTCAGTTTTGATCTGCCGGTGGTTTTGCCACAGATTATCGCCTTCGGTATCAATGGTGATGATAAATGCAGGAGTGGTCATTTCCGCCTCTGAGCTATCGATGTTTACGTCATGTTACGCAGCCTGCCAGATAAGGGCAAACCACTTGCGTTCAAATGTCTTACTCCTGAGCACAAATGTAGCAACCATTCTCAAGGTCTATTAGAATCAGCCATTGGTTAATCACCTAAAGATGATAATGAATAACGCTTTGAATTCTCTCGCAGTCGAGCCGCCAGCTCGTATTTTACTGATAAAGTTGCGCCACCATGGTGACATGTTGCTCACAACACCGGTTGTTAACGCACTACATCAGGCATGGCCACAGGCAGATATTGATGTTCTGCTATATGAAGAAACGCGAGATATGCTAGCGGCTCATCCATTCATTCATCGTATTTATGGAATTGACCGTAAATGGCGCAAACTCGGTACTCGCCAGCATTTATGTAAAGAGTGGCAATTACTCAAGATGCTGCGAGAGCAAAAATATTCATTGGTCGTCAACCTTGCCGATCAATGGCGCAGCGCCATCGTGACGCGTTTTACCGGTGCGCCTGTGCGCATAGGTTTTGATTTCAATAAACGAAGAGGATGGTTCTGGCAGCATTGCCATACCCAGCTTGCTTCTGTTGTTGGTCATCAGACACTGCATACCGTTGAACAAAACGTATCCATTCTCGCTCCCCTTGGCATACCTGGCTGCAATAACGTCACGATGAGTTACCAACCTGACGACTGGCAGGCTATTCAAACTAAACTGCAAAGCAAAGGTATTGAAGGTTCATATATTGTGGTGCAACCCACGTCCCGCTGGTTCTTCAAATGCTGGGACGAACGCAAAATGGCGCAAACTATCACTGCACTACAAAATGATGGCCATACTCTGGTTTTGACCTCCGGGCCCGACAAGAATGAAAAGTCGATGATTGAGAACATCCTTGCATTATGCCCATCAGAACGTATTCACTCCCTGGCCGGAGAGTTAACACTGCGTCAATTAGCAGCACTGATCGATAATGCTCGCCTGTTTATTGGTGTCGACTCCGTACCAATGCATATGGCCGCCGCATTAAAAACGCCCTGCATCGCCTTGTTTGGTCCTTCAAAACTGACTTTCTGGAGCCCCTGGGAAGTTGTCGGTGAAGTGATCTGGGCGGGCAATTATGGTGAGCTACCCGATCCCGACAAAATTGATACCAATACTAAAGAACGCTACCTCGATGCCATTCCGGTCGATGTTGTTGTTGCCGCCGCAAGGAAACAGTTGTGATGAAGCGCTGCCGTCTGGCTATTGTCCGTCAAAAATATCGCCCGGATGGGGGGGCTGAGCGTTTCGTTTCGCGCGCGCTTGAAGCATTAAGTGCCCATGATATGGAGCTAAACGTCATCACCCGGCAGTGGCACGGTGAGCACCAGGATAATTGGCATATTCACATTTGCGACCCGATGAAAGTAGGTCGAATTAGCCGTGAAAAAGGATTTGCAGACGCAGCCCGAAGACTTTGGCAAAGCGAGAATTTCGATATTGTTCAGAGCCACGAACGTATAGCTGGCTGCGATATTTATCGGGCAGGTGATGGTGTACATCAACGTTGGTTAATGCAGCGAGCCAGAATTTTACCTGGCTGGCGCGGGAAATGGTTATTTCTGGACAGATACCATCGCTATGTTATGCAGGCCGAACGAGCCATGTATCAAGCGCCGGAGTTAAAAGCCGTTATCTGCAATGCCGAAATGGTGAAACAAGAAATCATCGAAGATTTTTCCATACCAGCTAATAAGATACATGTCATCTATAATGCCATTGACTCCTCCCGCTTCGTTCCGGCAAATGAAGAATTAAGGGCGAACCTGCGCGATCAAATGGCCATCCCTCAAAACAAGGTGGCATTGGTGTTTGTTGGCTCAGGATTTGAGCGCAAAGGCCTTGCCAGTGCCATAAAAGCTATTGCGAACAGCGATCGTTATCTTATTGTCGTGGGGCAAGATAAAGCTGAAAAACAGTATCAGGCTCTGGCGCAATCTTTGGGGTGTCAGACTCGTATTCGGTTCATGGGAATGCAGAAAAATACGCTACATTTCTATCAAGCTGCTGATGGATTATTACTGCCAACGCTATATGATCCATTCCCTAATGTGATTCTTGAAGCAATGGCATGTGGTTTACCGGTTATTACCTCACCCACCTGTGGTGGTGCTGAGTTCATAACAACCGGACAAAATGGATATGTTTGCGATGCTCTTAATATCCCGCAATTGTCAGAAGCGGTGATGGCCATACCATCACGCTCTGCTGACGAGAAAATGGGAATTTATGCACGCGAACGAGTCAGGGATGCGACACCGGAAAAACTTTCACAGCAACTGATTTCGCTGTATCAAAACATACTGGATTAGATGATGCGTATCCTAATGATTATTGATGGTTTGCCTGGCGGTGGTGCTGAAAAAACCGTACTAACCTTATCGAAAGGTTTGGTCGGTATGGGCCATCAGGTATCCGTTTTCTCACTGCGCCGTGTGTGTGACTATGAGATCCCGGAAGGAGTTGATTATCAAGTCATTCTTGATACCTGCAAAAAACCATGGCGTAAGTTAACGGAACTCACACGCCGTGCTGCCCTACTCGATAGCGCAGTACAGGAAGCGCAGAAAAAAGGGAATTTTGACCTCATCTTTTCCCACCTGCATAAAACCGATCGCATTGTTGCCCACACAAAATATATTCCTCGCGAAAAGCTCTGGTATTGCGTCCACGGCATGTTCTCTTTCTCTTACCTACAGCATCGCCATGGCTTCTCTCGTTGGTTAAAACGTAAGAAAATTCAGAGTGTTTACCAGAATAGTAATGTGGTCGCTGTTTCGCAGGCAGTACTAAATGATATTCGTTCGGGTTTCGGCATTACGTTGTCCAAAGGTACGGTTATCCATAACCCGTTCGATATCGACGGTATCCATCTGCGCGCAAAAGAACCCTGTGAAATGGCAGGTCAGGATTATCTCATCCACGTAGGCCGTTTCCATGAGCATAAACGCCATGACCGCCTAATCAGCGCCTATGCGTTAAGCGGGATTCAGGCACCATTAGTCTTGATGGGTAACGGCAGTAGTGCACGTATTGTTGAGTTAAAATCAATAGCCTCGGCTGAAGGTGTTACTGACCGGGTGATTGTGAAAGCATTCGCTCCTAACCCATACCCGTGGATTGCCAACGCACGTATGTTAGTGTTGAGTTCGGATTGCGAAGGTTTTGGCAATGTGCTGGTTGAAGCACTGATTTGCCAAACGCCGGTGGTCAGTACCAATTGCCCTGGTGGGCCTACGGAAATCCTGACCGGGGAACTTGCCCGGGGTCTTTCTGGTATGAGTGCGCAGGAACTTGCCGATACCATGTTGGATATTTATAACAATCCGCCGAATATTGATACCACGACGATTGAGTCATATAGCATTGGTGCTATCTGCCAGCAGTACCTTTCGCTGGCGACAGAAGAAAGATAACAAAATTTTCAGGTAATTTTATGCAACAGTCCCCACGTCCAGTTCTAAGCGTTGTCGTTGCTGTTTATAACGGCGAACAATTTTTGGAAAAATTCTTCGCCTGTCTGGAAGCTCAGGACATCGACAATATGGAAGTCATTATGGTGAACGATGGTTCAACCGATGGCTCTATGGCGATTATTGAGTCCTGGTGCAGTAAGTTTCCTGGTATGAAAATTATCGAGCAGGAAAATCAGGGCGTATCTATCGCTCGAAATACTGGGCTTGCGGTCGCGACGGGCCAATATCTTTCATTCCCGGATATTGATGATGATTTTAAACCCGTCATGTACCGCCATCTGCTTGATTTGGCGTTGAAAAGTAATCTGGATGTCGTTACCTGTAATGGCAACTATGTTTATGAAAACAATAAGAAACCTTCGCGCCCAATCTTTCCGCAGGACAAACTCCAGTCTACCGGCGTTCTGACAGGCCCAGAGTGGCTTAAACGTGCGTTAGATTCACGTAAGTTTCTACACGTTACGTGGCTGAACCTTTATCGACATGATTTTATTCGCGAACATGGTTTTTCGTTTGAACCAGGCTTGCGTCACCAGGATATTCCATGGACGACTGAAGTTTTGTTAGCAGCGGAACGTGTTCAATATACTGATGAACAATTTTACGATTACTACATCCATTCAGCCTCGGTTTCCCATAAACCCGATACTGATGACACGCTCATTCGTTCTGCACGCCACTATATGAAAATACTGGAAATGCTGGATGCCATTAACCAGCGTTACCCGGATGCCGTGAAAAATATCCCGGCCTGTAACTGGCAAATTGCGAAAGAAGGGCTTGGGATACTACATACTTTCAATAACATGAAAGATCCCCACAAAAAGAAGATGATCATCCAGGAGTTTTTTGATCGTGGGATCTGGCGTCTGATTTGGAAGAATGCCCGCGGGTTCCGGCTGCGCTGGCGTCTGGGTCGCCGTTATCTGAAACTAAAGAAAGCAACGCAAATACCTGGCTGAATATAATTTCCTTTGCGGGTGGTCCTTGCTGCCCGCCATTCCTGCAATACAAACACTGACTAACCTGAATCCTAAGCAATGCCTTCGTGAAGTCACCAAAACAATAGCTTTACGCTCCCCGAATGCTTAGAATTTGCCCGCCGATAAAGAAAATACGGAAAATTCGCTTGGAATCGTTGTATACCGCCTTGTTCTATCTTATCCAGCCCTTTGTGTGGCTGCGACTATTACTCCGTAGCCGTAAAGCTCCTGCGTATCGTAAACGCTGGGCAGAACGCTACGGCTATTGCCGTGGAAAAGTGGAGCCCGATGGTATTCTTCTGCATTCAGTTTCCGTAGGGGAGACACTGGCGGCAATCCCGCTCGTTCGCGCCTTGCGCCACCGTTACCCGACGATTCCAATTACTGTTACAACCATGACGCCAACGGGCTCAGAACGCGCTCAATCGGCTTTTGGGCAAAACGTACATCATGTTTACTTGCCCTACGATCTCCCTTGCGCCATGAAGCGTTTTTTCAATACCGTGCGCCCAAAACTGGTTATCGTGATGGAAACAGAATTGTGGCCAAACATGATCAACGAATTACATAACCGCAAAATTCCATTGGTCATCGCCAACGCCCGTCTCTCTGCTCGTTCGGCGAAAGGGTATAAAAAACTCGGTAATTTCACCCGCCGCCTGATGAGTAAAATCACCCTCATTGCAGCCCAGAATGACGAAGATGGTGGTCGTTTCATTGAGCTTGGGCTGAAACGTTCACAGTTGACGGTCACCGGCAGCCTGAAATTTGATATATCCGTTACTCCTGAACTGGCCGCACGTGCTATTACACTACGCCGCCAGTGGGCACCGCATCGGAAGGTCTGGATTGCCACCAGCACCCACGATGGCGAAGAAAGTATTATTCTTGATGCTCACCGCCAGTTATTGGCGAAGTTTCCTGATTTACTGTTAATTCTTGTGCCACGTCACCCTGAGCGTTTCAAAGACGCGCGGGATATGGCGCAAAAAGCTGGCTTCAGCTACATCATGCGCAGCAGCGGAGAAAAACCATCCAGCAGCACCCAGGTCGTGATTGGCGACACCATGGGTGAACTGATGATGTTGTACGGCATTGCCGATCTCGCGTTTGTGGGTGGTAGCCTGGTTGAACGCGGAGGCCATAACCCGCTGGAGCCTTCAGCTCACGCCATTCCTGTGCTGATGGGCCCTCACACCTTCAACTTCAAAGATATTTGCGCCAGACTCCAGCGGGCTGATGGGCTGATTACCGTCACCGATGCTGCTTCACTGGTTAACGAAATCACCACCCTGCTGACAGATGAAGATTATCGTCTTTACTATGGCCGTCACGCCGTGGAAGTGCTTCACCAGAATCAGGGTGCGCTACAACGCTTGCTGCAATTACTGCAACCGTACCTGCCACAACGGAGCCATTAATGCCCAACCGTTTATCCGTCGTGATGATCGCTAAAAATGCGGCAGATGTATTACCAGAATGCCTGGCTTCGGTTGCATGGGCAGACGAAGTGGTCTTGCTGGATTCGGGCAGTACTGATTCTACCGTTGAGATTGCGCTCCAGGCTGGTGCGAAGGTTTTCATTAATGAAGAATGGCAGGGCTTTGGTAAACAGCGCCAGCTTGCGCAGAGCTACGCCAGTTACGATTATATTTTGATGATCGATACAGATGAGCGTGTGACTCCGGAACTTGCCAGCACGCTTAAATCTGTATTAGAAAATCCTCAGCCGGATAACGTTTATAGCATTGCACGCCGCAATCTATTCCTTGGGCGCTTTATGCGTCATAGCGGATGGTATCCGGATCGCGTGACTCGCCTCTATGCCCGTTCACGCTACCGCTATAATGACAATCAGGTTCATGAGTCTCTCGAAGCGCCAGGGGCAAAAGTTATCCCACTCAAAGGGGATTTGCTCCATCTGACCTGCCGCGATTTCGCCAGTTTCCAGCGTAAACAGTTAAATTATGCGACCACCTGGGCGCAGGAACGTCATCAACGCGGCAAGCGAGTTTCTATTGCCGGTATTTTTGGCCACACATTTGGGGCATTCTGTAAAACGTTGCTGTTACGTGCAGGTTTCCTCGATGGGAAACAAGGCTGGCTTCTTGCTGTGGTCAATGCGCAGTATACGTTTAACAAATACGCTGAACTCTGGGCGCTGAATCAAGGCCACACGGAAAACAAACCGTTATGACTACTAGAGCGATATACCCCGGCACGTTTGATCCGATTACCAACGGTCATCTGGATATTGTGGCTCGCGCGGCAATGATGTTTGATACCCTGATTTTGGCGATTGCGAACAGCCCGCACAAAAAAACTCTGTTTACACTGGAAGAAAGAGTCCAGCTTGCGCAAGGGGTTACAGCACATTTGCCTAACGTTGAGGTTGTTGGTTTTAGCGATCTGATGGCGAATTTCGCGAAAACTCAACAGGCTAACGTTTTGGTCAGAGGGCTACGTACTGCGGCGGATTTTGAATATGAGATGCAACTGGCTCATATGAACCGTCACTTAATGCCTGAACTTGAGAGTGTGTTTCTGATGCCGTCGAAAGAGTGGTCTTTTGTCTCTTCGTCCCTGGTAAAAGAAGTAGCTCGCCATCATGGTGATGTTGCACACTTCCTGCCTGAGACAGTATGCAAAGCATTACTGGAAAGGCTCAAGCAGGCACCGGCGAACTAAAGATTTAATGCTGGCAATGGCGGCAATAAAACGTGCTGCGTTGCCCATGCTTGCTGATAATAATTGGCGCACCACAGGCCCGACATGGTTCTCCTGCTCGCCCGTAAACTTGCAACTCCTGAGCGAAATACCCAGGTTTTCCATCGGATTGTAAAAAATCCTTTAGCGTCGTCCCGCCTTGTTCAATAGAACGTAGCAAAACCGCTTTAATCGTTTTAACCAGTAACTCGCATTCAGTTTGAGAAAGTGACTGGGCTGCACGATCCGGATGGATTCCCGCAGCAAACAGCGATTCACTGGCATAAATGTTACCCACGCCAACGACCAACTTGTTATCCATCAGCCAGGGCTTAATCGCAATTTTCTTTTTTGCAGATTTCTCACGCAGGTAATTCGCTGAAAATTCGTCGCTCAAAGGCTCTGGTCCCAGATGGGCCAGTACATTACTGCCTTCTAACTCTTTTGCCCACAGCCAGGCGCCAAAACGACGTGGATCGGTGTAACGCAGCACTTTGCCGTTGCTCATGACTAAATCGACATGGTCATGCTTTTCTGCCGGGTAATCTTCAGGAAGGATGCGCAGACTACCGGACATGCCAAGATGGATAATAATCCACCCATCGGGAAGTTCGAGCAGCAGATACTTAGCGCGCCGCTGCACGCTTAAAACAGGTTTATCACTAAGAGCATGAATTTCATCTGAGACAGGCCAACGCAACCGACCATTACGGACTATAGCGTGCAGGATAGTTTCACCCACCAGATGCGGTTCAATACCGCGGCGGCTGGTTTCAACTTCAGGTAATTCAGGCATCTATCCTCCAGAATGAAAGCTCTAAAACAAAAAAACCCCGCCGAAGCGAGGTTTCATCAAAGTCACTAAAATTATTTAATTTTAGCTTCTTTGTACAGTACGTGTTGACGGACAACTGGATCGAACTTTTTCAGTTCCAGTTTTTCCGGCTTAGTACGCTTGTTCTTCGTGGTGGTATAGAAGTGACCAGTACCAGCAGAAGAAACCAGCTTGATTTTCTCACGAATACCTTTAGCCATGATTTAATTCCTCTTAGTACTTAGTACTTTTCGCCACGGGCACGCAGTTCAGACAGAACTGTATCGATGCCTTTCTTGTCAATAACACGCATACCTTTAGCAGATACACGCAGGGTGACAAAGCGCTTCTCGCTCTCAACCCAAAAACGGTGAGAGTGCAGGTTCGGCAGGAAACGGCGCTTAGTCGCGTTCAGTGCGTGGGAACGGTTGTTACCGGTCACCGGACGCTTGCCAGTTACTTGGCAGACTCGGGACATGTCTATTCTCCAAAAATCAAATTAGCTCGAGCTTCGTATAGGGTATTGGCGCCTCGTCAGGCTGCGACAGCCCGGTCTGACGGTTCTAAGTGAACTCGTATAGCCAGGCCCAAATGCCAAACCCGAGATTCTCAAAGGTGGCGTAGTATACGCTGACTCCGCGGTGTGCTCAAGTCCCGAACAGACAAAGATCCCAGTGGATCGCTAAATCCAACCGTGTTCAGCAAAAGAAACCATCTCACCTTTGCCAACAATCAAGTGATCGAGCACGCTTATCTCCATGAAGTTGCAACACTTTATCACTCTTTCTGTGATGATTCTATCCGCTTTACTCGGTTGTGCACTTCCTGAAGGATGATTATGCGCGAGGATCAGCGCAGCGGCATTCACCTTAATCGCCTCACGCACTATCTCGCGGGGATGCACTTCTACATGGCTGAGCGTCCCACTAAACAGCCGACTGTGCTTCAACACTCTGTTTTGGTTGTCTAAAAAGATAACCATAAAAATCTCACGTTCTTCATTCGCCAATTGGCTTTGTAAAAACTCGCGGGTGGCGTCGGGGCTGCTTAGCGGGTCCTCAAGCATCATTAGTCGGATGTTAAAAAAACGTCGGGCTAGCTCAGCAATCCCTTTCAACTGAGCATATTTGGCAATACCGATGCCTTCCATCTGAATGAGATCTGACTCGGAAGCCAACAATAAACCGTGCAGCGAACCAAAGTGCTGAAGCAAATGGTGTGCAAATGAGAGAACATCTCGTCGCTGCGTGCCCGTTCGCAAAAACAGGGCAAGCAGTTCAACATCACTCAGTGATTCAATCCCTTTTGCCTGCATCTTTTCGCGGGGCAAAACCTGTCCAGCATCTTCCATGAGCCATCTCCTTTT
>DASXXQ010000168.1:0-18315 GCA_036502985.1 Buttiauxella sp. | reverse complement strand
CCAACGATTCGCGCAGGAACACCCGCAGCGGTGGTATGCGGCGGTACCGGTTGTAACACTACCGAACCTGCGCCAATTTTTGCCCCGCGCCCCACTTCAATGTTGCCAAGGATTTTCGCCCCGGCACCAATCATCACGCCTTCACGGATTTTAGGATGGCGATCGCCGCTGGTTTTACCGGTACCGCCCAACGTCACGGATTGCAAAATCGACACATCGTTTTCGACGATTGCCGTTTCACCGATCACAATACCGGTCGCGTGGTCGAGCATGATCCCGCAGCCAATTCTGGCAGCCGGATGGATATCGACCTGAAATGACACCGAAACCTGATTTTGCAGGAAGATCGCTAACGCCCTGCGGCCCTCTTTCCACAACCAATGACCAATACGATAGGACTGCAACGCATGGAAACCCTTCAGGTATAACAACGGTGTGGAATATTTATCGACCGCCGGGTCACGCGTGCGCACCGCTTGAATATCACAAGCAGCGGAGGCGATCATTTGTGGTTCTGCTGCGTAAGCTTCTTCGACAACTTCACGAATTGCGATAGCAGGCATAATCGGAGAGGCGAGCTTATTGGCGAGCATATAGCTCAACGCACTACCCAGGTTTTCATGCTTGAGGAGAGTTGCGTGGTAAAAACTGGCCAACATCGGTTCACAATCGGCAAGCGCTCGTGCTTCGGCTTTAATGTTGTTCCACACCAGATCCAGTTCTTCAGACGACATTGCTCTCTCCAGACAGAAAAACAGCGCCCGGCACTCGGTACCGGAACGCTTCAGTTATCGCGGTTGTGTTGTTCCATCAATAATAGCGATACCCAAAATAATTCGAGTTGCATCGCGGTGGCAAGAGAACGAATCCCAATGCGCTTACATAAGTAAGTGATTCGGGTGAGTTCACGCAGCCAACAAAGATGCGGCTTGAAGTATGATGGGTATTAGTTGCCGCTCCGTTCATCCTTGCGTGTACGACCAAGCAACGTTAATGCTGCCTCGCGAGCGTTTTTTCCGCAATACAATACCTGATAAATTTCCTCGGTTATTGGCATTTCGACGCCGAAACGCGCCGCCAGCTCCCGCACTTCTTTCGTATTGCGGTAACCTTCAACCACCTGGCCGATTTTCTGCTGTGCCGAATCAACATCCGCCCCCTGCCCCAGCGCCATGCCGAAGCGACGGTTGCGTGATTGGTTATCGGTACAAGTCAGTACCAGGTCGCCCAGGCCTGCCATCCCCATGAAGGTTTCAGGATCAGCGCCCAAAGCGGTACCAAGACGCGTCATTTCCGCAAGCCCACGGGTAATCAAGGCAGTACGGGCGTTTGCACCGAAACCAATACCATCGGACATCCCCGCACCAATCGCTATCACGTTTTTCACCGCACCGCCCAACTGCACACCGATGAAGTCAGGGTTGCTGTATACACGGAAGCTTTTGCCGCAATGCAGCAACTGCTGGAGATCCTGAGCGAAGGTTTCGTCGGTTGCCGCTAGCGCAATTGCCGTCGGCAATCCCGCAGCCAGTTCTTTGGCAAACGTAGGGCCAGAAATAACCGCTAATGGAATATCGTCACCTAACGCTTCACGCGCAACATCCTGCAGCAAACGCCCGGTTTCCGCTTCCAAACCTTTGGTCGCCCAAACGATACGTGCATCTGTACGCATCAACGGTTTGATTTTACGTAACACTTCACCAAAAACGTGGCTTGGCACGACAACCAGAATATTACGGCTGGCAGACAATGCTTTCGCTAAATCGCTTTCAAGATGGAGAGTATCTGGAAAAGGAACATCAGGAAGGAATGCCGCATTGCAGCGATCGGCTTGCAATACTGCAAGGTGTTTAGGGTCATGTCCCCACAGTACAACGTGGTGGCCATTACGTGCCAGGGTGATGGCAAGAGCGGTGCCGTACGAACCGGCACCGATCACAGTCATTGAGGCATTAAGGCTGTTCATCAGGCATCCTGATGGTTTTCAGCACCTTCGCCATTTTGCTGCTGCAGATAACTCATGAACAGCGCATCGAAGTTAACCGGTGCAAGGTTCAGCTGCGGGAAGGTACCACGAGAAACCAGGCTAGTGATTGCTTCACGTGCATAAGGGAACAGAATGTTCGGGCAGTAAGCACCCAGGCAATGTGCCATCTGCGGACCTTCGATCCCACCGATGGAGAAGATACCTGCCTGCTGAACTTCGCACAGGAATGCAGTGTCTTCGCCCAGTGTTGCGGTCACGGTTACGCGCAACACAACTTCATAAACGTCGTCTGCCAGTTGGCTGGAAGCAGTATCGAGATCCAGCTTCACTTCTGGCTGCCAGTCTTTCTGGAATACGTGTGGCGCATTTGGTGCTTCGAAAGAGATGTCCTTGGTGTAAACACGCTGAATCTGGAAAGCCATTTCTGTGTTGTTTTGTTCTGACATTGTTAAACCCTTAAAAAATTAATACGTCCTTAAACGGCAGTAAGCGACAAAGGAACTGCACTAGCGCAGCAGGGGATCGAGTCCACCACGAGCATCAAGTGCATACAAGTCATCGCAACCACCAATGTGCTGTGCGTCAATAAAAATCTGCGGCACTGTGGTGCGCCCACTGCGTTTAATCATCTCTTCACGCTTTACGGCATCGCCGTCAATCGCCAACTCCTGAAACGCGACCCCTTTGCTTTGCAGCAGGTCTTTTGCACGATGGCAAAATGGGCAGGTTGCTTTAGTGTAGATTTCAATATTCGCCATGGTTTTACCCCAGTGTGCGTATCAGTTTATTTACCGCGAACCAACGGCAGGTTTTCCCCGCTCCAGCCAGCAATACCTTCTTTCAGCAAGGTAACCTTTTCAAAACCAGCTTTCGTCAATAGTGCGGCAGAATCCTGAGAGGAAACACCATTACCACAAACCACGATGACAGGCTGCGCTTTATGTTTTTCCAGCTCACCAAAGTTGCTGCTTTTAATATCAGCTGGCAGCACATTTAATGAGTTAGCAATATGGCCTTTGCGGAAATCATCACGTGAACGCACGTCGACAATAACAGCATCTTCTTTGTTGATCAGGCGGGTGGCTTCACCACGGGTGATCACCTTAACTTTAGAGGTTAAACCTTTAAAGGTCATGAAAAGTACGGCGGCCAGTAAGCCAACCCACGCCAGACTAAGTATGGGATGGCGACTAATGAATTGCATAATTTCTTGCATGGGGGGGTGTAGCTCCCGACTAAGTAATATGAAAAAACCAGGTGAGGAGTATACATTTGCGTTGTGCCAAATACAGCCAGTCTGCGTGAGGTAATGTAGATTCTGCGGACTGTTACGAAAAAAATTACCTTAACGACGTAAAACCGATCACAATCCAACCCCTTTCTTTGATCTTCTGCGGCTATTTACCCCGTGGCCTGTAGTAAAATTACGCAAATTTTGTCTTTGACTTAGAGGTTGTCGCAATGTCAGTTACTAAAAAACCTATGGTTCTGGTGATTCTGGATGGCTATGGCCACCGCGAAGAGCAGCAGGATAACGCTATCCTGAATGCTAAAACCCCGGTTATGGATAACCTGTGGGCCCAGCGTCCACACACTCTCATCAACGCATCTGGCCTGGACGTCGGTCTGCCAGATGGCCAAATGGGTAACTCCGAAGTAGGTCACGTAAACCTTGGCGCAGGCCGCATTGTTTACCAGGATCTGACTCGTCTGGATGTTGAAATAAAAGAACGTACTTTCTTTGCTAACCCAACGCTGACCGCAGCAGTAGACAAAGCGGTTGCTGCTGGCAAAGCTGTCCATATTATGGGCCTGGCTTCAGCAGGTGGCGTTCACAGCCACGAAGAGCATATTCTGGCGATGATTGAGCTGGCAGCAGAACGTGGCGCAGAAGCTATCTATCTGCACGCATTCCTCGATGGCCGCGACACTCCACCACGCAGTGCAAAATCATCTCTGGAAAAATTTGCCGACAAATTTGCCGCTCTGGGCAAAGGTCGCGTAGCCTCTCTGATTGGTCGTTACTACGCTATGGACCGCGATAACCGTTGGGATCGCGTTGAACTGGCATACGATCTGCTGACTCAAGCTAAAGGCGAATTCCAGGCAGACACCGCTATTGCAGGCCTTGAAGCGGCGTACGCTCGCGATGAAAACGATGAATTCGTTAAACCAACTGTCATCCGTGCTGAAGGCGAAGCTGAAGCAGTAATGAACGACGGCGATGCGCTTATTTTCATGAACTTCCGCGCTGACCGTGCACGCCAGATTACGCGTACTTTTGTTAACGCTGACTTCGATGGCTTTGCTCGTAAGAAAGTCGTTAACTTCGGCGATTTCGTGATGCTGACTGAATACGCGGCAGATATCAAAGCCGCCTGTGCTTATCCACCAGCATCCCTGAGCAATACTTTTGGTGAGTGGATGGCGAAGCACGATAAGACTCAGCTGCGCATCTCCGAAACTGAAAAATATGCTCACGTCACCTTCTTCTATAACGGCGGTGTTGAAGAGCCGTTTGCAGGCGAAGACCGTATTCTGATTAACTCCCCGAAAGTGGCAACTTACGACTTGCAACCAGAAATGAGTTCAGCAGAACTGACTGAAAAACTGTTAGCCGCCATCAACAGCGGCAAATACGACACCATTATTTGTAACTATCCAAATGGTGACATGGTTGGGCATACCGGCATTTATGAAGCGGCAATTGCTGCAATCGAAGCGCTGGATAACTGTATTGCACAGGTTGTTTCCGCAGTTGAAAACGTAGGTGGCCAATTACTTATCACCGCTGACCACGGCAACGCAGAGCAGATGGCTGACCCGGCAACTGGCCAGGCACATACTGCACACACCAGCCTGCCAGTTCCGTTGATCTACATCGGCGATCGCCATGTGAAAGCGGTAGAAGGCGGCAAGCTTTCTGATATCGCGCCAACGATGTTGAGCCTGATGGGGATGGAAATCCCGCAAGAGATGACTGGCAAGCCGCTGTTCATCGTGGAATAATCCCTCCCCATGAGGGGAAAGGCGATTTTTTCAATAACATGGGCCATGAAATCGAAACCGTTTTCAGTCAGGCCCATTTTCTACGCCAGCGTTCTAAGCGCTGGCGTATTGTTATGCCCATTGCAAAGCCATGCCGACGATCGTGCTCAGTTACAATCAATCCAGCAGGATATTGCAGCTAAAGAGCGTGCAGTTCGTCAGCAGCAGCAACAACGAGGGGCATTGCTCGCTCAACTCCAGGCGCAAGAGAAAGCTATCGCTGAAGCCAGCCGTAAGCTGCGCGATACGCAAAATACGCTTGCCGAACTCAACCGCCAAATTGACACCATGAATGCATCGCTCGCGAAACTGCAAAAGCAGCAGGCCTCGCAGGAGCGTAATCTGGCAGCTCAACTGGATGCTTCTTTTCGCCAGGGTCAACATACCGGTATTCAACTGATATTAAGTGGTGAAGAAAGCCAGCGTGGGCAACGCTTGCAGGCTTACTTCGGTTACCTGAACGCCGCGCGCCAGGAAACAATCGCCGGGCTTAAACAAACTAAAGCGGAAGTTGCGGAACAAAAAGAGAGCCTGGAAACCAAGCAAACTGAACAACAAACGCTGCTCTACGAACAACAAGCCCAGCAAACCAAGCTTGAAAGCGCCCGCAACGAACGTAAAAAAACGCTATCTACTCTTGAATCCTCTTTGCAGCAGGATCAGCAAAAGCTGAGTGAAATGCGTCAAAACGAATCTCGTCTGCAAAATCAGATTGCCCGTGCTGCCGCTGCCGCTAAAGCTCGTGCTGAGAAAGAAGCGCAGGAAGCAGAGCAAGTACGTACTCGCCAGAAAGAAGCGACGAGCAAAGGCAGTACTTACAAGCCTACAGAAAACGAACGCTCATTGATGTCGCGCACTGGTGGCCTGGGCTCACCTCGCGGACAAGCATTCTGGCCGGTTCGCGGTCCAACTCTGCATCGCTATGGCGAACAGTTGCAAGGTGAGCTACGTTGGAAAGGGATGGTTATCGCCGCAGGTGAAGGCACTGAAGTTAAAGCCATTGCTGATGGACGCGTGATCCTTGCCGATTGGCTGCAAGGCTACGGCCTGGTTGTCGTTGTCGAACACGGCAAAGGAGATATGAGTTTGTACGGTTATAACCAAAGCGCATTGGTAAATGTCGGCACGCAAGTTCGTGCAGGCCAGGCTATTGCGTTGGTGGGTAACAGTGGTGGTCAGGGCCGCCCGTCACTTTATTTCGAAATTCGTCGCCAGGGCCAGGCAGTCAATCCACAACCGTGGTTGGGAAGATAAGTTTTGCTTCAATTCCGTCGTGTGTTTTTCTCTGTCGTCAGCACACTCATGCTGACATCTACTGTTTACGCCGGAAAACTGGCAATTGTGATAGATGACTTCGGTTATCGCCCCGCGCAAGAAAATCAGGTTATCGCTCTGCCTTCTAACATTTCCGTAGCTGTATTACCGAATGCGCCTCACGCTCGTGAAATGGCAACTAAAGCACATAATGCCGGGCACGAAGTGCTTATTCACCTGCCAATGGCTCCGCTAAGTAAGCAACCACTGGAAAAAGACACCCTGCGTCCTGATATGAGCAGTGGCGAAATCGAGCGCATCATCCGCGATGCAGTAAACAGTGTTCCTTATGCTGTTGGCCTCAATAACCATATGGGTAGCGCGATGACGTCCAGCCTGTTTGGTATGCAAAAAGTGATGCAGGCTTTGGGTCAATATAATCTCTATTTTCTCGACAGCATGACAATTGGCAATAGCCAGTCAATGCGTGCGGCGGCTGGGACCAACGTCAAGGTGATCAAGCGCAAAGTCTTCCTCGACGATACGCAAAACGAAGCCGATATCCGCTTCCAGTTTAACCGCGCAATTGAACTGGCTCGCCGAAATGGATCGGCAATTGCCATTGGACATCCGCATCCGACTACGGTGCGTGTGCTGCAACAAATGGTGTACAACTTGCCTACGGATATTACGCTGGTACGCCCAAGCAGTTTGCTTAACGAACCTCAGGTTGATACCTCCAGGCCGAATAACTCACGCCCCGTTGTGCCAGGTAAAACCATTGAGCAACCGCGTAATCCATTTAAAGGTGTGAGCCTTTGTAAGCCAAAAGAGCCTTTGCAACCGGTATATGCAACGACATTCTTTACCGTATTAAGTGAAAGCATCAGCCAGAGCCAATTATTGCAATATATGCAGCATCAGTGGCAAGGCTGGGGAAAAAGCATGCCTGTTGCTGGAAAAAGCGCGGGATAGTTATCACGGTTGATAGCCTTTATAATGCCGCGTTAAATAATGCTACAGGGGTCGGTCTACGATGACGCAACAGCGGCATAAAATTCTCTTGCTGGATAACGGTAAAGAGTGGGGGGGCGGTACCAACAGCATGTTGGAACTGCTCAAACGTATTGACCGTCAACGGTTTGATGTCACGTGCTGCTTTTATTACAACTACGCACGTGGTGAAGGTGAAACCATTGAGAAAGTGCTCAATAGCATTCAGATCCCTGTCATTTTCATCCCGCAACGCAAGCAACCAGGCTGGGCAAAAATCGGCAAAGAGGTGGCTCGTGCATTTTTGTTCTTCAGTAAAGCTGGGCGCAAAAAGATAACCGCATCCATTGATACGCTGTGGCGTATCAAGCCAAACGCGATGGCTTTACGCGAAATTCTGCAAAAAGATGGCTACGTTATTTTGTATATGAATAACCAACCAGGCTCCAATCTGGAAGGGTATCTGGCGGCAGAACCGCTCGATGTTTCAGTCGTACAGCACTGTCGAATAGAGCCGGTAATGAGCCACTCCATTACAAAAGTGGTGAATCGCGTAGGCAATGCGGTGATCGCCGTTTCTCATGGCGTAGAAAGCGTGCTGCTTAACCACGGCGTGAAAAAGTCACTCTGCACTACCGTTCCTAATGCCATTGATATCCACCAGCCACTCCCTTCAGGCCAGGCAATACGCAAATCGCTTGGAATCGATGAGAACACATTCCTGTTTGGTAGCATTGGATCACTGATTCCACGAAAATCCTGTCATCACACGCTGGAAGCGTTACACCGTTTTCAGCGGCAACATCCTGAAGCAAAATGGAAGTTTGTACTCGTGGGTGAAGGGAATGATCGCGAAAAATTAAAAAACCAGGCGGCTGATTACGGATTTACTGATCGGATTATCTTTACTGGCTTTCGTAATAACCCACTGGATTATCTTGCCGCGTTTGATGCCTTTATTCTTGCGTCAAAAAGTGAAGGTTTGCCGCGCGTGGTACTCGAATCCATGCTACTCAAAACAGTGGTTATCGGTTCTAATGTTACAGGCACTGCAGAGTTAATCGACTCAGGGCGCACTGGCCTGCTTTATCCTTATGGCGACACCGTGGCACTCGCCTCGCATCTTCAGCAAGTATGGCAAGATAGCGTATTACGTGATGCCCTCACGCAGTCTGCTCACCAACGCGTGATTGATAATTATGCTATTGAACACTATGTTGCCGGTGTCGAAGCCGTTCTTAGCGCCGTGAAACCTACCCGGAATGAATATGTTTAAATTTCTGAATGCAAAATATCGCCATATTACGGCGCGACATAATATCCCTTATCAGGAGCCCGCTGCCGGAAGTTCTGCAGTGCCGGTAACGTCGATAGTTATTCCTTGTGCCGGTGCAGATTACATCGAAGAAGGGTTACTTTCCGCGACGTTCGCCGCGCGATTTGCCCCGGATGTCGAAGAAATTGTGATTGTTTCCGATCGCCCCGCACAAGAATTTGGCGAATTGCCACCGAAAACCAGAGTCGTGACGCTTGAGCTTGCGCAACGTGAGGAAGGCTATCGGTATAAGCAAATTTACCTTAGCCGTTTAATCAAATTAAACGCGCCGTTACAAGCTCGCACTGAAGGTATTTTGATGATCGATTCTGATCTCAACTTGCTGCAAATGCCGCGTTTTAAAATTGAAGAACATCATATTTACTCCAGTTTCCGTCAGGGGAAAATGATCGCAAAACTGGATAAAGCACCGGCAGATAAAGTGCCGGCATATTATAAAGATACGGTGCGCCCCTACATTGTCGATCACGTGAACGGTGCGTTCCTTGCCGCTTCACGTAAGACCTGGCGTCGTATTTGCCCACTCTGGCTTACCTTGTTCCAGGATACCTGGGAGTTGATGGACGACAGTCAGCCGCCAACAGATCAACTGCCGTTGGCTGCATTACTGGATATGCTCGATATCAGAACGGTGAATTTGGGTGACTGGATGAACTGGCCGGTATCGAAAAAAATTGGTGGCTCCCCTGCCGTTATTCCAAAGCCAGTTGTTGGCGCACATGGCGGTTTCCCGCTTTCTGAATGGCAGAAGTATCTTGTCTCACCGGATAGTGAGTTACTGTTTAAAGGGCAAGATTACACCCGTAAAGTGCGTTATCTGACTGATGCAGAAAAACAAACCGCGAGCGAGTAGCGAAATGAGAAAAGGCCGGTTTCCCGGCCTTTTTTGAACGTCTCTGGAAGATTAATCCCAGCTAAGGATCACTTTGCCAGACTGCCCGGAACGCATGGCATCAAAGCCTTTCTGGAAATCATCAATACCAAAACGGTGCGTAATAATCGGTGACAGGTCCAAACCAGACTGAATTAATGCAGCCATTTTGTACCAGGTCTCGAACATTTCACGCCCGTAGATCCCTTTGATGAACAACCCTTTAAAGATGACTTTCGTCCAGTCGATAGACATATCAGACGGTGGAATCCCCAGCATCGCAATACGGCCACCGTGGTTCATGGTATCCAACATGGTACGAAATGCCGGTGGAGCACCGGACATTTCCAGACCCACATCAAAACCTTCGGTCATACCCAGCTCGGTCATCACGTCAGTCAGATTCTCTTTACTGACGTTTACCGCGCGGGTCACGCCCATTTCACGTGCCAGCTCAAGGCGATACTCGTTCACATCAGTAATAACGACGTTACGCGCGCCCACGTGTTTCGCAACAGCCGCAGCCATGATACCAATTGGGCCTGCGCCCGAAACCAGCACATCCTCACCGACCAAATCGAAGGACAGTGCGGTATGAACCGCATTTCCGAACGGATCAAAAATAGAAGCCAGATCATCAGAGATATTGTCAGGGATTTTGAAAGCATTAAAGGCTGGCAGTACCAGGTATTCAGCAAAACAACCCGGACGGTTCACGCCTACACCGGTGGTGTTGCGGCAAAGGTGAGTACGGCCTGCGCGGCAGTTACGGCAATGACCACAGGTAATATGGCCTTCGCCAGATACGCGATCGCCAATTTTGAAACCTTTTACTTCCTGGCCGATTTCGACAACTTCGCCAACATATTCATGGCCAACAACCATTGGAACCGGAATTGTCTTCTGTGACCATTCATCCCAGTTATAAATATGCACATCGGTACCGCAAATCGCGGTTTTACGGATTTTGATCAGCAGATCGTTATGACCCATTTCCGGCTTGGGTGCATCCGTCATCCAGATGCCTTCTTCTGCTTTCAGTTTCGCTAATGCTTTCATGACCGCTCCCTTAGGCGATAACGCCCAACTGTTTACCGATACGCGTAAATGCGCTAACCGCACGCTCAATTTGTTCAGTCGAATGAGCCGCAGACATCTGAGTACGAATGCGAGCCTGACCTTTTGGTACTACCGGGTAGAAGAACCCAGTGACATAAATCCCTTCTTTTTGCAGCTCGCGAGCAAAGTTCTGCGCCACAACCGCTTCGCCTAACATCACAGGAATGATGGCGTGATCGGCACCCGCCAGGGTAAACCCTGCTGCGGTCATTTTTTCACGGAACAGGCTGGCATTTGCCCACAGGCGATTACGCATTTCAGCACCCGTTTCCAGCATCTCCAGAACTTTAATGGATGCAGAAACAATAGCCGGAGCCAAAGAGTTAGAGAAAAGATACGGACGCGAACGTTGACGCAGCCACTCAATCACTTCTTTACGGCCTGCGGTGTACCCACCAGAAGCACCGCCAAGTGCTTTACCCAGCGTGCCGGTAATGATGTCTACACGATCCATCACCTCGCAGTATTCATGCGTGCCGCGACCGTTTTCACCCACAAAACCTACCGCGTGAGAATCGTCAACCATCACCAGAGCGTCATACTCGTCAGCCAAATCGCACACACCATTCAGGTTTGCAATCACACCATCCATTGAGAACACACCGTCGGTGGCGATCATGATGTGACGGGCCCCGGCTGCACGCGCTTCTTTCAGGCGAGCTTCAAGCTCTTGCATATTATTGTTCGCGTAGCGATAGCGCTGCGCTTTGCACAAACGCACGCCGTCAATGATAGAAGCGTGGTTCAGTGCATCAGAAATAATGGCATCTTCTGGGCCAAGCAACGTTTCAAACAGACCGCCGTTGGCATCAAAGCAGGAAGAATAAAGAATCGCATCTTCCATCCCCAGGAAACCGGCTAATTTGCCTTCCAACTCTTTGTGGCTGTCCTGTGTTCCGCAAATGAAACGAACAGAGGCCATCCCAAAACCATGAGTATCCATGCCTTGTTTAGCTGCATCGATCAGTTGTGGATGATTAGCGAGTCCCAGATAGTTATTGGCGCAGAAGTTAATTACATGGCTGCCGTCAGCGACGGTGATATCTGCCTGTTGGGCAGAGGTGATAATACGTTCTTCTTTAAACAGCCCTTCTGCTCGTGCAGTTTCAAGTTGGGATGTTAACTGTTGGTAAAAATCTCCGCGCATTACGATTCTCCAGACATGGCTAATTTCGGCACATATTACCCAAACCTATACCAGGACACGAGATGACGCTTCAATGAAATTGAAATTTGCAGCATAAATCACGAGGTGCTTTCCAGTTTTTGGTTTATAGGAAAGACAATTCCGGTAATGGTATGATAAGAACCATCAACGCGTGAGGTATTGGGCCTCACTGCCTCTAATTTTTAAGGTTTCGCTCATGATTATAGTCACCGGCGGTGCTGGCCTGATTGGCAGCAACATCATTAAGTCACTGAATGATATAGGTCGTACGGATATTCTGGTCGTAGACAACCTGAAAGATGGCACCAAATTTGCCAACCTCGTCGATTTGAATATTGCCGACTATATGGATAAAGAAGATTTCTTAATCCAGATTATGGCTGATGAAGAATTCGGCGATATCGACGCTATTTTCCATGAAGGTGCTTGTTCAGCCACCACCGAGTGGGATGGCAAATACATGATGGACAACAACTATCAGTATTCAAAAGAAGTCCTGCATTACTGTCTGGAACACGAAATCCCATTCCTGTATGCCTCTTCTGCCGCAACCTACGGTGGTCGCAACAGTGATTTCATCGAGTCTCGTGAATACGAACAGCCACTGAATGTTTATGGCTACTCCAAATTCCTGTTTGACGAATATGTGCGCCAGATTCTGCCAGAAGCAAATTCCCAGATCACGGGCTTCCGTTACTTCAACGTTTATGGACCACGCGAAGGCCATAAAGGCAGCATGGCAAGCGTTGCGTTCCATTTGAACACTCAGTTGAACAACGGCGAAAATCCAAAATTGTTCGAAGGAAGTGATAGCTTTAAACGCGACTTTATCTACGTGGGTGATGTAGCCGCCGTTAACCTGTGGTTCTGGCAAAACGGTGTATCCGGGATTTATAACTGCGGTACGGGTCGTGCGGAATCCTTCCAGGCGGTAGCTGATGCAGCGCTCGCGTTCCATAAAAAAGGCAGTATTGAGTACATTCCTTTCCCGGAAAAACTTAAAGGTCGTTATCAGGCATTTACTCAAGCTGATTTGACCAATCTGCGTGCTGCGGGTTACGACAAGCCATTTAAAACTGTTGCCGAGGGCGTAACAGAATATATGGCCTGGCTGAACCGTGACGCATAAGCAGGTAGCCTGACGCATGAAAATACTGGTGATTGGCCCGTCATGGGTGGGCGACATGATGATGTCGCAAAGTCTCTATCGCACGCTCAAGGCGCGCTATCCCCAGGCGATTATTGATGTGATGGCACCGGCCTGGTGCCGTCCATTATTATCACGTATGCCGGAAGTGAACGAAGCGCTGGCAATGCCACTGGGTCATGGCGCCCTGGAGATTGGGGAACGTCGTCGTCTTGGCCACGCACTGCGAGATAAGCGTTACGATCAGGCCTATGTGCTGCCAAATTCATTTAAATCATCACTCGTTCCTTTCTTTGCCAACATCCCGCAACGTACCGGATGGCGCGGTGAAATGCGTTACGGATTGCTCAACGATGCCCGCATTCTGGATAAGCAAGCCTGGCCGTTAATGGTCGAGCGTTATATAGCTTTAGCTTATGACAAAGGCAGAATGCAGTCCGCAAAAGATCTTCCTCAACCTTTACTGTGGCCTCAATTACAGGTTAGCAAAGGCGAAAAAGACCAGGTTTGCCAGGCATTTAATCTTGATGCTCAGCGCCCGATTATTGGTTTTTGTCCAGGTGCTGAATTCGGCCCCGCTAAACGCTGGCCGCATTACCACTACGCAACACTGGCTGGCAAACTTATTGATGACGGTTATCAGGTTGTGTTGTTTGGTTCTGCAAAAGACAAAGAGGCAGGGAATGACATTGTTGCCACATTGACAACTCTGCAGCAGGCATATTGTCGCAACCTGGCGGGTGATACAGAACTTGAGCAGGCCGTCATTTTGCTTTCCGCGTGCCAGGCTGTTGTGACTAATGATTCTGGTTTAATGCACGTTGCCGCAGCGCTCAATCGCCCGCTTGTTGCGTTGTATGGCCCAAGTAGCCCGGACTTTACGCCGCCGCTTTCGCACAAGGCGCGGGTGATTCGTCTAATTAGTGGTTATCACAAAGTCCGTAAAGGTGATGCAGCAGAAGGCTACCATCAAAGCTTGATAGACATTACGCCTGAACGCGTAATGGATGAGCTAACCGCACTGCTACTGGCTGAGAAGGAAACGTAATGCGGGTACTGATTGTCAAAACCTCATCGATGGGTGATGTCCTGCATACGTTACCTGCCCTGACAGATGCAATGCATGTCATACCTGGCATCCGTTTCGACTGGGTAGTTGAAGAAGGTTTTGCGCAAATCCCCACCTGGCATCCCGCAGTCGATAAAGTTTTGCCAGTAGCCATTCGCCGCTGGCGTAAAAACTGGTTTTCAGCCCCCATAAAAGCCGAACGGGCCGCCTTCTATCAAGCACTACGCGCTGAAAATTACGATCTAATTATTGATGCCCAGGGACTTATCAAAAGTGCCGCACTGGTGACCCGAAAAGCCAGAGGGATTAAGCATGGCATGGACTGGAACAGCGCCCGTGAGCCGCTCGCCAGTCTGTTCTATAATCGTCGACACTCAGTTGCGAAACAACAACATGCTGTTGAACGTACGCGTGAGTTGTTCGCTAAAAGCATTGGCTATCAAAAACCCGCCCAACAGGGAGATTACGCCATTGCACAGCACTTCCTGGCCACTGTCCCCTCCGATATGGGGCGATATATGGTATTCCTGCATGCTACCACTCGTGATGAGAAACACTGGCCGGAATCACACTGGCGAGATCTTATTCAATTAATGCATAAAACAGGCTTACATATTAAACTCCCTTGGGGCGCAAATCACGAGCACGAACGGGCAATTCGTTTAGCCGAAGGATTTGATAATGTTGAGGTGTTGCCACGTTTGCCTCTTGAACAGGTAGCCAAACAGCTTGCGGGGGCAGTAGCTGTAGTCGCTGTCGACACAGGATTAAGCCATCTGACTGCCGCTCTTGGTCGCCCGAACATAACATTGTACGGGCCTACCGATCCGGGTTTGATTGGCGGCTACGGTGATAACCAGCATGAAATTAGAGGCACAGGAAAAAACATGGCTAACATTACCGCTGCAGCAACATTTGCAGCATTACTGAAAATTAGTCACTTAGCCACAGAATAACGATTAATGAGCTATCTATTCCTCTTCATCCTCTTTCTTCCGTTCAAGTTGCTCGGAAAATTGTTTTATAAAAAGACAGGCCGAAACTTGTTGATTCAAACGGCAAAAATAGGTGATTTCATCAATGTAACGCCGCTGCTCGCCCATCTGAAGCATAGCGACGTTTTAATAAGCAAAACTGTTCTCCCTTTGGCCAAATACGATGAAACCATCGATACTATTTTTCTCATCGAAGAACACAAAAAGAGTCTGTGGCGTAAGTTTCGTCTGGCATTCAAACTGATGAACCGCTACGAAAATGTCTATTTGTTACAGCCTAATAGTACGAACCTTTTCTTCGCTTCAGTCTGTAACGCTACGAACAAACAGTTTTTATCTACTTATACACGCCGCTGGTATCAGGCTTTACTTTATCTTACGGCTAATGGTGTTGTAGAGCATCGCAAAGACCAATTAACAGTAGATGATTACCTCAAGCTTGCAGACCGCAGCCTCACCTGGCGTGATGTTCCAAAGCATGCGACTTTTCCATTGAGAAAGCCCGCAACTTATCCTTTATCACTTGATAAGCAAAACGTTATAAAAATTGGCCTAAGTATCTCTGCAGGAAACAAATCAAAAACAATTCCTGCGAGTATTTGGAAAAAGATATTTGATACTTTGTCTGGGATAAATTGTATTTATTACGTTTTTGGCCCTCAAAGTGAGCAAGTCTGGCTTGATGATTTGTACCGTGAAGTCGGTTTGCAGGAAAATATTGTGAGTTTGGTCGGTGAACTTCCTTTAGAAGACGTACCCTTTGCAATCAGTAAAATGGATTTCTACATTGCATCAGACTCTGGCAACGTTTATATAGCCGATGCGGTCGGTGTGCCCATTGTGCTCATTTATGGCCCATGCTGTATTAAAGAACAACGTCCATTAGGGAAAGTATTATTAATTGGAAGTGAAGAATATGAGAAATCATATATCTTCGAAGCCCCTTACTACTTTGATTATTCAAGAGAAGATATGTTTGCATTGAGTGATGGCGATTTATCTAGCTTTTATCACTTTATTATCAGTCACGAAAAAAGTAGATAATTTTATAAGATGAGAATCTGATGGGAACCTTAACGAAACAAATTTATCGTTATACACATCCGCGAAATATGCGTCACAATGAAAACTTATGGCCTTTCGTCAAAATTCAACGTGATAATTCAGGTGCTATTTCCAGTTTATGCTATAGAAACCAAAAAATCCCAATTGAAAATTTATCTGATATCAAAGGCAGTTTTAATGGTAGTGCTTTATTAACAGCAACTGGGCCCTCGATTAGAAATATCGATTTTTCAGTTATTCCTGAAATACCAGCTGTCGGTGTTAATGGTGCCTGGCACCTCCATACCAAAGTTAATTTCAGTGTTTATATCATTGTAGATATGATATTTATGGATAGCAGAACTGATTTACTTGAGAAAATAATTAGTAGCACAGAGTTAATTCTGTTCACAACTGCAAACGGAATTATGAGATTAGTTGATAAATTTTCATTAAAAAATATCAAGTGCAAATTAGCGCTTATAGAGGATAAATGCTATCCAATATATGAACAAAAGATTCCAGTTAATAATATCTATAGCACATTTAAATCCCAAGATAATATTTTATTTCTGAAGGATAATGTAAACATTGCGTTCAATCATGACATAAGAAATGGTATTTTTGACGCCGGAACAGTAGCTTATTGGTCACTTCAGATACTGTCTTATCTTGGGTTTGATAAGATTTATATTGCAGGTCTGGATATGAATAATTTTTCCACCCCTCGATTTTATGAAACACAGAACGATATGTTACCTTCATTTCTCGAAGGTAAAATGCATGATATTATTATCCCTGCATTCACTCTTGCCAGACAGGCTATGAGTGAGAAAAATATCGAGGTGATAAATTTATCTTTAGAGAGTGCAATCCCTTCTTATATCTTCCAAAAATTGGATTATCGTGATGCTTTTAAATAAACACTCTAGCCCAGAGAAATCATATACGTTTACTTTTGTAGCGTTTATGTTCTTTAGTTCAATATTTTGCAACATTTCCAAAGTAAATATATTATTCCATATTTCATTGATTCTATTGATAGGGACATTGTCCTTTTCTCACGAAGTTAGGAAAAAGTTCATTGAGGATAAATATTTTTTTAATAGTTTGATTTTACCTGCTATTTTCTTAATCTACTTTTCTATATCTAACCTATGGTCTAATAACCCAGGAAATATAACTTCAACATTGAAACATGCATTTTATCTATTAGCCTTCATCGTTCTTTATCGCCGAGCGGAGAGAACTGGCTATAAGAAACATGTTATGGGTGCTACATTTATTGGTATGACCCTGCTTTCGATTCTTACTCTGATCATGGTAGATAAAACTAATTTTGCAACTAATAGACTTGAAAATGCTTTTCCGTGGGCGCCTGATAATGTTATAGATTTAGGTGGCTACATGGTAATAGGCATTTTTTGTGGTATCATATTTATCCGTGAAACAGGGAAAAACTGGCTCTATTTGCTAATGCCGGTTCTGCTTGCATCCCTTTTACTCACTCAAAGTCGCGGCCCCCTGATTGCTTTTATTGCTGCGTTTGTACTTTTATTTATCATAAATCCTCGCTATACAAAGCAGCATATTTTTTATGGGGTTGGGATTGTTGCCACTGTTGCGGCGATAGTATACCTGACAAATTTTTCCGAAATATTCATATACCGCTTGGAAAACTTGTATCAACAAAGTTTTATTCGTTTTGGTATTTGGCAACATACTCTGGAAGTAGCATGGCAAAAACCTATCTGGGGATGGGGTTTCGATCAGAGCTTAGTTTTTGTAAATAGCGTGGGCCAAAATATATCAACCACCCATACTATTTATCTCGCCTCATTTTTAAAAGGTGGTCTGGTTGGTTTTGGATTGCTAATGTTGGTTATTGGCTATGGGTTGCTGCAAGTGAAGAAACATCTACAAGCCAACCAAAAAGCAGAAGCATCTATCTTTATATTCTCTCTTATATATTACCTGTCTCAGGGAATGTTTATTATTGGGAACCCTCAAGAATTCTGGGTTCTATTCTGGTTCCCACTAGCTATTATTTTAAGCACACCTATGAAGAAGACTAACTAAAAACAATAAGCAAATTCAAGTGCAGACTACTGCACTTGAGATTCCCTATTTGTATAATATTCCGCCAACGTCATTCCCCTGGTTCGCTCTGCGAGCCAGGAGAATAATGTATCAAGATCCCGATATAACTGTTCAATATCCGCCTCATCTTTAAATGTCGGGCTGCCGCCCGGCATAAATTCTGACGAATGGAGCATAAACTCTA
>DASXXQ010000167.1:0-7443 GCA_036502985.1 Buttiauxella sp. | reverse complement strand
GAACCTCCCACCAGCGCCACCCATTGCACCGTCTTCGCAGGGAAGCCGTTCCCACCATAGGCCAGGCCGTTATTCCACACGCGGTCCAGGTATCCCTTAAGCATCGCCGGGAAGCTGTACCACCATACCGGGAACACAAACACCACGCTGTCGTTTGCCGCCATTTCGTTGAATAAACGATGCACTTGCGGGGAATACTGTTTATTAGGATTTCCCCAGTCAGGCTCATCTTCAACGTCAAGCGCGGGATTAAAGCCTATACGGTAGAGATCGAGCGTTGAGACGTTTTTGCCCTGCCGCTCAGCCTCGCCCTGAATCTCCTGAACTACCTGCGCGGTTAATGAATCGCTACGCGGATGCGCCCATACAATATACATATTCTCTTTTTTCATGGAGTTATCTCAATCACAAGGAAATTAATGTTCACTTTACGTCCCGCCTATAGTTCTGTAAAACGTATGATTTGAGATGAGTTAATGAGGAATTTTCACTAATGAAGTTGAATTTTTCCGACTTCGCCACGTTTATTGCTGTGGCACGCCACAAAAGCTTTCGTGCGGCAAGCGATGAACTTGGGCTATCGCCTTCAGCCATCAGTCATGCCATCAAACAACTGGAACAACGGCTGAAAATCCGCCTGTTTAACCGCACCACGCGAAGCGTGTCGCTTACCGAAGCGGGATTAAACCTCTTTGAACGCCTGCGCCCTGCTTTTGATGAAATCAATACCATGCTTGATGAAGTCAATTGCTTCCGCGACACGCCAATGGGCACACTGAAAATAAATGCCTTCCGCGTGGCGACGCGTCTTGTGCTAATGCCGCTGGTTGCAGGTTTTACCCGCCAGTACCCGGAAATCAACGTTGAGATCGCCAGTGAGGATCGCCTGGTGGATATCGTGCAGCAGGAGTACGACGCGGGTATCCGCCTGAGCTCCACCGTTGAAAAAGACATGATCGCAGTCCCCATTGGGCCGAAGATGAAACTGGTCGTTGTGGCTACGCCTGACTACCTGGCACGCCATCCCGCGCCCGCTCATCCTGACGAGCTAGTGAAACACCAGTGCATCGTCGTTCGGTTTCCAACCGGGCGCCCTTATCACTGGGAGTTTGAAGGGGCTGAAGGTAGGCTGGAGATTATTCCCTCCGGCAATATTATCCTCGACGATATGGATTCCGGGCTTGAAGCCGCGCTCTGTGGTGCAGGAGTCAGTTATCTCTACGAGCAACAGGCCAAACCGTGGCTGGAAAGTGGCCAACTCGTCACCATGCTGGAAGAATGGCTGCCTGAACCTGAACAGTGGCAACTCTACTACCCCAATCGCCAGTACATGACCTGCGGGCTGCGGGCGTTTCTCGACTACATCAAAATCGCCCAGCCATAGACATTTCAAACGGACTCGGCAATCTGATCCATACTTAGCTTTTGTTGGCTAAAAATGGACGATGTAATGAAACTTATCGGTAGTTACACCAGCCCTTATGTACGCAAAATATCTGTGATAATGCTGGAAAAGGGTATCACTTTTGAGTTTGTAAACGACAACCCGTGGACATCAGAAAGCACCACACCTCTTTACAATCCACTCGGTAAAGTCCCGGCGCTGATTACCGACGACGGCCAATACTGGTTCGACTCCCCGGTGATTGCGGAATATCTCGAGCTACTCGATATCGCTCCTGCACTCATCCCGCGTGATCCGTTGGCCGCTTTGTACGTGCGCCAAATTGAAGCATTGGCCGACGGCATTATGGACGCAGCCCTGGTATCAGTCCGTGAGCGTCAACGCCCGGTAGAGCAGCAGTCTGAAGTGGAATTGCTTCGCCAGCGGGAAAAAATCAGCCGTGGCCTGACAATGCTTGAACAATATGCTGCGGATAAAAAACTGAATGCAGAAAATCTGAGCGTTGCGACGATTGCAGTGGCTTGCGCCGTGGGCTATCTCAATTTCCGCCGCGTCTCCCCAGGCTGGTGTGTCGACCGTCCTCACCTGGTTAAGCTTGTTGAAAAACTTTTCGAACGTGAAAGTTTTGCGCGCACCGAACCGCCAACAGCATGATCTCCCGCCATGACAGGGGGTTAACTCCCCCTGTAAACTACCGTTAAATTTCATCACTCTGCGGCTTGCCATGACTACCCATCGCACCTTGTATAGCCAACTTCCAGCAATCGACAAACTGTTACGCGACGCCTCTTTCAGCGCTTTGCTAAGCCACTTCGGCCACACTCAGGTGGTCAACACGTTACGAGAAATGCTGGAAGCCGCGCGTGAGCACGTCCGCTTGCAGGACAAACTCCCACCGTGGCACGACAATTGGGCGGCTCAGGCGCAGGCAAAACTGGAAGCGAGCAAGCGTTGTGCGCTCCAGCCGGTATTTAACCTGACCGGTACAGTGCTGCATACCAATCTTGGCCGCGCGTTGCAGGCAGAAGCCGCAATTGAAGCCGTCACGCAAGCGATGCGCTACCCGGTTACGCTGGAATACGACCTGCACGGCGCGGAACGCGGGCACCGTGACCGGGCGCTGGCAGATTTGCTCTGCGAGATTACCGGTGCGGAAGACGCCTGCATCGTCAATAACAACGCAGCGGCGGTGTTGCTGATGCTCGCCGCCTGCGCCAGTGGGAAAGAGGTTGTTGTTTCACGCGGTGAACTGGTCGAAATCGGCGGCGCGTTTCGTATTCCGGATGTGATGCGCCAGGCAGACTGTCAATTGGTGGAAGTCGGCACCACAAACCGTACGCATCTGAAAGATTATCGCCATGCCGCGAGTGAAAACACGGCTCTTCTGATGAAAGTCCACACCAGCAACTACCAGGTCGAGGGGTTCACTAAAGCGGTCAGCGAAGCGGAACTGGTCGCCCTTGGCAATGAGCTACATATTCCTGTGGTGACCGATTTGGGTAGCGGTTCGCTGGTCGACTTAAGCCAGTGGGGATTACCGGAAGAACCTATGCCCCAACAACTGATTGCCGCCGGGGTAAGTCTGGTCAGCTTCTCGGGTGATAAACTGCTCGGCGGGCCGCAGGCGGGCATTATCGTCGGCAAAAAAGAGCTTATCGCGCGCATTCAAAGCCACCCGCTCAAACGCGCATTACGCGCTGATAAAATGACGTTGGCAGCACTTGAAGCCACTCTACGTTTGTATCAACACCCTGAAACGCTCGTCGAAAGATTACCGACATTGCGCTTATTAACCCGCGATACCAGTGAAATCACCGAGCTTGCACAGCGCCTGCAACCCGCACTCCAGGAAAAATTTGGTGAGCATTTTACTGTTCTCGTCGAACCGTGTTTATCGCAAATTGGCAGCGGATCGCTGCCGGTAGACAGATTGCCCAGCACCGCGCTGACGTTCACACCAAAAGATGGCCGTGGCACCACGCTGAGTATGCTCACACAGCGTTTGCGCGAGCTGTCAAAACCGATAATCGGCCGCATCAGCGATGGGCGCTTATGGCTGGATTTACGCTGCCTTGAAGATGAATCTGGATTCCTGGAGAACCTGAACCCATGATTATTGCTACTGCCGGACACGTTGACCACGGCAAAACCACGCTGCTGCAAGCCTTAACCGGCGTGAATGCTGACCGCCTGCCAGAAGAGAAAAAGCGCGGCATGACAATCGACCTTGGCTATGCGTACTGGCCGCAATCCGATGGCCGCATTCCCGGTTTTATTGATGTGCCAGGACATGAAAAATTTCTCGCCAATATGTTGGCAGGTGTTGGTGGCATTGACCACGCGCTGTTAGTGGTCGCCTGTGATGATGGCGTAATGGCGCAAACTCGCGAACACCTCGCCATTTTGCAATTAACCGGAAAACCGTCACTCACCGTCGCCTTAACCAAAGCCGACCGGGTGAGTGAAGCACGTATTGATGAAGTCCGGGAAACGGTGCTGGTTGCGCTCAAGGAGTTTGGCTGGCAGGACGCGGTTTTGTTTGTCACCGCTGCGACCAACGGCACAGGTATCGACGAGCTACGTAAGCACTTACTCGCACTACCGGAACGCGCACACCCGCGCCAGCATCGTTTCCGCCTCGCCATTGACCGTGCTTTCACCGTAAAAGGCGCGGGCCTGGTCGTGACCGGAACCGCACTCAGCGGCGAAGTAAAAATTGGCGATATGCTTTGGTTAACCGGTGCCGATAAACCGATGCGCGTGCGCGGTTTGCATGCCCAGGATAGTAAAACTGACACTGCATTTGCCGGGCAGCGCATTGCGCTCAATATCAGCGGCGATGCAGAGAAAACGGATATTAAACGCGGTGACTGGTTACTGGCAGAACAGCCACTTCAGCCTGTCGAGCGTGTGATTGTTCAATTACAAAGCCATGCCCCCTTACAACAATGGCAACCACTGCATATTCACCACGCCGCCAGCCACGTCACCGGGCGCATTTCGCTGCTGGAAGATGACCTCGCTGAACTGGTTCTGGATGTTCCGCTATGGCTTGCAGACAACGATCGCCTGGTACTGCGCGATATCAGCGCTCGGGTTACTCTGGCAGGCGCGCGGGCCATCCTGCTACACGCGCCGCGCCGCGGAAAACGCCAGCCTGCTTTTCTGGCCTGGTTGCAGCAGCTTAAACTTGCTGAAAACGACCAACAGGCGCTCGATATTCACCTACAACGTAGCGCCGTGACGTTGAGTGAATTCGCGTGGGCGCGTCAGCTCACGACTCAAGGCTTACAAGAACAGCTGTCCGGCAACGATTATCTTCGCGCAGGGAATAGCGTGCTCAGCGATGAAATGGCCGCGCGCTGGAAACAGAAACTGCTCGATACCCTGGAACGTTATCATCAACAGCATGACGACCAACCAGGCCCAGGGCGTGAGCGCCTGCGTCGCATGGCATTGCCCGGTGAAGATGAGTCTCTGGTGCTGGCGCTTATCGAAAAAATGCGCCACGAGGGGCTTCTGGCAAGCCGTCAGGGCTGGTTGCATTTGCCTGACCACAAACCGGGGTTCTCCACAGAGCAACTGGCGATATGGCAAAAAGTGGATGCATTATTTGGCGATGAGCCATGGTGGGTGCGCGACCTTGCGCGCGAAACACAGCAGGATGAACAGACGATACGCCAGCTGCTCCGCTTTGCGGCACAGCTTGGGCTGGTGACGGCAATCTTAAAAGATCGTTATTATCGAAACGATCGGATCCAAACGTTCGCCAACATGATCCGCGAGTTGGATCTGACTCAGGGTGCCACCAGCGCCGCCGATTTCCGCGACCGTCTTGGTGTGGGTCGTAAACTCGCGGTACAAATCCTCGAGTACTTTGACCGCATTGGTTTTACCCGCCGTCGCGGTAACGATCACCTGCTGCGTGATAAAGCGTTATTTATGGCAGAACAGTAACGTCTTCGTTTTCTGAACTGGCCGAAAAGGTAAATGAAACAAGGGCGCTATTTCAGCGCCCTTGATTGCGTTTTATCCCCTGCAATGAGTCGCAGGAAAACAACCTTACCGTCAGAACAGCCCCAACGGCTTATCGGAGTAACTCACCAGCAGACACTTGGTTTGCTGGTAATGATCCAGCATCATTTTGTGGGTTTCACGCCCGATACCGGATTGTTTATAGCCCCCAAACGCGGCATGTGCCGGATACGCGTGATAGCAGTTAGTCCACACGCGCCCAGCCTGAATGCCTCGGCCCATTTTGTACGCCAGATTGCCGTTGCGGCTCCAGACGCCAGCACCCAAGCCGTATTCGGTATCGTTCGCCAGTTCCAGCGCTTCTTCCACGGTTTTAAAGGTCGTCACAGCCAGCACCGGCCCGAAGATCTCTTCCTGGAAAACACGCATATTATTTTTGCCAAACAGGATGGTCGGCTCAAGGTAATAACCGGCTTTCAGGTCGCCTTCCAACGCTTTACGACGCCCGCCCGTCAGCACATCTGCGCCTTCTTTTTTACCAATGTCGATGTAGTTAAGTATGGTTTCCATCTGCCCTTGCGAAACCTGCGCACCCATTTGCGTGCGAGAGTCCAGCGGGTTGCCGCTGCGAATGGATTCCACGCGGCGAATCGCGCGTTCCATAAAGCGTTCGTAGATAGACTCCTGCACCAGTGCACGGCTTGGGCAAGTACAGACTTCGCCCTGGTTGAAGGCAAACAGCGCGAAACCTTCCAGTGCTTTGTCGAAGAATGCGTCTTCTTCGTCCATCACGTCGGCAAAGAAGATGTTCGGAGATTTGCCGCCCAGCTCAAGCGTCACGGGGATAATATTCTGAGTCGCGTACTGCATGATCTGCTGGCCCACTTCAGTGGAACCGGTGAACGCAACTTTAGCGATGCGCTTTGACGTCGCCAGATATTCACCGATTTCACCACCTGCACCGTTCACCACGTTGATGACACCCGGCGGCAGTAAATCCCCCACCAGCTCCATCAGCAACAGCACGGATAAC
The DNA here is from genome assembly GCA_036502985.1 of Buttiauxella sp. GTDB lineage: Bacteria > Pseudomonadota > Gammaproteobacteria > Enterobacterales > Enterobacteriaceae > Buttiauxella. The sequence continues at coordinate 1,030 of DASXXQ010000167.1, read as the reverse complement.
GGGGTAAGACGCGCCGGTTTGAGCACAATACAGTTGCCTGCGGCCAGCGCTGGAGCCATTTTCCAGCTCGCCATCAGCAGGGGGAAGTTCCACGGAATAATCTGTGCGACCACACCAAGCGGCTCGTGGAAGTGATAAGCCACAGTATCGCCATCAACTTCACTGATGCCACCTTCTTGTGCACGAATACAGGAGGCAAAATAGCGGAAATGGTCGATGGCCAAAGGCACATCCGCGCCGCTGGTTTCACGAATAGGCTTACCGTTGTCCCAGGTTTCCGCCGCAGCCAGCAGCTCAATGTTCTGTTCCATACGGTCAGCAATTTTCAGCAGGATATTGGCGCGTTCCTGAACGGACATGCCACCCCAAGCTGCTTTTGCTTCATGTGCGGCATCCAACGCTAAATCAATATCGCCTTTGCTGGAGCTGGCAATCTCGCACAACGGTTGGCCTGTAACCGGGGTCAGGTTTTCGTAGTATTTACCGTCGACAGGTGGAACCCATTGGCCACCAATAAAGTTGTCGTAACGCGGTTTAAGTTTGAGCGGGAAACCATATTCGCCGGGGATAATTCGGGTATCGGGAGGATTATTTGTCATGTGTGTCTCCTTGTCGGTTTGCACTCTCAAGCGTAGTCGCCAGTGGTGATTTCTTCGCCAATGTTTGAAGGCTTTACGACACAGGTCACGGATTAATAATTGAATGATTCAGAGTAATCAGCCAGCAGGCTATGGGTTTTGATACATACTTAAAGTTTACCTTTTCCCGTTTCGCTACAAGGATTGCTCATGCGCCTGTTTATAGGTTTTGATGTAGGCGGTACCCATATTAAGCATGGTTTGTTCACTGAAGAGGGGGAGGTGCTGATCGCCGAAGAATACGATACCCATTACGACAGGCAGCAGTTTCTGGATGCCTGGCAAAGTGTGGTGGCAGGCTACCGGCAGCATAATGAAATTGCCGGTATTGCTATCAGTTTCCCCGGTTACATTAATCCGCATACCGGAAATGTCCCCAAGGCGGGCGCGCT
>DASXXQ010000166.1:0-8872 GCA_036502985.1 Buttiauxella sp. | reverse complement strand
TATAAACACCTGGCGCACCTGCGTGAAGTTGAAGACCAACTCTATAACGATTATCAGACGGTCATTGAAGGGCGCAAGGAGCTTGCGTTAAACCGTGAACGTGCGGAGCGTGTGTATGAAGACATCTATATTCCGCATGCTACGGATTACCGTCGCCATATCATTCGTGCCGATACCTACCACTTGAGCGCGGTGAACTGGTCGAACATTATGATGCTTGGTGTTATCGGGCTGGTGTTCTGGATGGCTAACAGCCTGGGCTGGTCAGATACCAATGTTGCGGCAACTTTCTCACTTACGCTGCTGTTCTTACGCACCCCGCTGCTGTCGGCCGTGGGCGCGTTACCCACGTTGCTGACAGCACAGGTGGCGTTCAACAAGCTCAATAAATTCCACCTCGCACCGTATGATGCGCAATTCCCACGGAGCCTCGAGCCTGCGCGCTGGCAAACGCTCGAAATGCGCGATGTAGTATTCCAGTATGGCGATAATACTTTCTCCGTTGGGCCGCTGAATCTCAAAATTGAACGTGGGGAATTACTATTCCTGATTGGCGGAAACGGCAGTGGGAAATCCACCTTAGCGATGTTGCTAACCGGGCTGTACCAACCGGTATCCGGAGCGATTTACCTCGACGGTAAAAAGATTGATGCCAGTAACCAAAACGATTACCGCAAACTGTTCTCTGCGGTATTTACGGATGTCTGGCTGTTTGACCGCTTACTTGGCCCGCAGGGCGAACAGGCTAATCCAGAACTGGTTGCCAACTGGCTCGAACGCCTGCAAATGAGCAACAAACTGGAGCTGGAAAACGGCACCATCCTTAATCTGAAACTCTCGAAAGGGCAGCGCAAACGTGTGGCGTTATTACTGGCACTGGCAGAAGAGCGCGACATTATTTTGCTCGATGAGTGGGCCGCCGACCAGGACCCGCATTTCCGCCGAGAGTTCTACCAGACGCTGTTACCGTTAATGCAGCAAATGGGCAAAACCATTTTCGCCATCAGCCATGACGACCATTATTTCATTCACGCTGACCGCTTACTGGAAATGCGACAAGGCCAGTTGAGCGAATTAACCGGCCATGAACGTGAACAAGCATCACGCGATGCCGTCGCCCGAACCGAAAGTTAATCAATAAAACCAGCCTTAAACGGCTGGTTTTTTGTTTTATACGCGCAAGCGGGCTATAACTAAGCTCGTCGCAATTAGGGAAAACTGCCAGATGTCTGTCACTCCAAAGTACAGCACTAAACTGCGTGCGCAAGACCGAGCCCGAATCCTCCAAATTCTGTTAACCAATAAAGCGGTTGCCACTGGCATTCTGAGTAAGTCGCCACCGCCTGACTCACAAACACCTGAGCAAGATATTTCAGAGATAGTCACGCTGGTGGCGAGACTACCGGAGGCCGATCTTGCCGATGTGCTGGAAGCATTGCCGACGGAAGAGCGCCATGCACTCTGGAGCCTGATAAAAGAAGACCGACGCGGTAAAGTGCTGATTGAAGCTTCGGAAACCGTCTGGGACGATTTGATTGACGGGATGAGCGATAAAGAATTGCTCAATGTCATTCACCCGCTGGATATAGACGATCAGATTTACCTCGCGCAATATCTGCCGCGAGACCTGATGGGGCGCTTGTTGGCAACTCTGCCACAAGAACAACGCGCCCGCGTACGACAAGTGCTGCACTTCGAAAAACACAGTGTTGGCGCGATCATGGATTTCGAAGTGATCACCGTTCGTGCTGATGTCACCTTGGCGGTGGTGCAACGTTTCCTGCGTTTACGCGGCAAAGTGCCGCAAAACACCGATAAAGTATTTGTTACCACGCGCGATAAAACGCTGCTGGGTGAACTGGGGTTGACCACTATTTTGCTGCACGCGCCACAGACGTTGGTGGCAAGCGTTATGGACGAGAATCCAACCTGCTTTGCTCCGGAAGACAACGATGAAGTTGCGGCGCGTACCTTTGAGCGTGATGACTTAGTCAGTGCGGCAGTCATCGACAACAGCGGCAAACTGATTGGCCGCCTGACCATCGATGAAATCGTTGACGTAGTTTATGAAGAAACCGATACCGATCTGCGTCGAATGGGGGGCTTGAGCGCTGAAGAAGACGTGTTTGCGCCGGTCAGCAAAGCGGTAAAAGCGCGTTGGGCATGGCTTGCCTTAAACCTGTGTACTGCGTTTGTTGCATCCCGCGTTATTGGCCTGTTTGAACATACTATTTCCCAATTGGTGGCCCTGGCATCGTTGATGCCAATAGTGGCCGGTATCGGCGGCAATACCGGCAACCAGACCATTACCATGATTGTGCGTGCGCTTGCCTTGCAACATATTCAGCCGGGTAACTTCTCGTTCCTGGTGTTACGTGAACTGGGCGTAGCCTTCATCAACGGCATTATCTGGGGCGGCGTCATGGGCTGCGTAACATGGCTACTCTACGACGATCTGGCTTTAGGCGGCGTAATGACACTGGCAATGGTGCTTAATCTGCTGGTGGCTTCATTGATGGGCGTCTTGATTCCGATGATCATGACGCGCATGGGAAAAGATCCCGCGGTTGGCTCGAGCGTGATGATCACCGCTATCACTGACACCGGTGGTTTCTTTATTTTTCTTGGGCTGGCGACGATCTTTTTGCTGTAGCTCGACGGGAACGAACATGCGTGCCAGGTAAACTTTCCGCCAATCTTGCCGATAAGTTCTGTAATTTAGCGCCTTGCATCGTTATATTATGCAGTACATAACGAAACTCAATGGAGTAAAACATGGCTAAGCAGTGGACACGTCTGGCATTAGGCGCAGCATTGAGCGTCACCCTGGCAGGGCAAGCATTCGCCGATAACAGTAAAATAACCGTCTTTGCAGCGGCATCTTTAACCAACGCAATGCAAGATATTGCGACTCAATATCAGAAAGGTAAGACCGTCGAAATTGCTTCTTCTTTCGCTTCCTCATCAACACTTGCGCGCCAGATTGAAGCCGGTGCACCGGCTGATTTATTCATCTCTGCCGATCAGAAATGGATGGATTACGCTGTTAGCAAAGATGCGATTAAAACTGACACTCGCGAAACACTTCTTGGTAACAGCCTGGTTCTCGTTGCGCCTAAAGCCAGTAAAATTGGCGATGTGGCAATCAATGCTAAAACAGACTGGACGGCATTGCTGAAAGATGGCCGCCTGGCAGTTGGCGATCCAGACCATGTTCCTGCGGGTATTTATGCTAAAGAAGCGCTGCAAAAATTAGGTGCATGGGATACGCTTTCACCGAAACTTGCTCCGGCAGAAGACGTGCGTGGCGCACTGGCGTTGGTTGAACGTGATGAAGCACCGCTGGGTATTGTTTACGGTTCTGACGCGGTAGCAAGCAAAGGCGTGAAAGTCGTGGGTACATTCCCTGAAGATTCGCACAAGAAAGTGGAATACCCGATTGCCATTGTAAAAGGCCACGACAACCCAACGGTTAGCGCGTTTTATACCTATCTTAAAGGACCGGAAGCAGCAGCAATCTTCCAACGTTACGGATTTACAACTAAATAATGATATTGACCGATCCCGAATGGCAGGCTGTACTGCTGAGCCTGAAAGTCTCAACCCTTGCGGTGCTGTTTAGTCTTCCTTTTGGGATCTTCTTTGCCTGGTTGCTGGTGCGTTGTCGGTTCCCAGGCAAAGCCTTGCTCGACAGTATTATCCATCTCCCGTTAGTCCTCCCCCCGGTGGTTGTCGGTTACTTATTACTGATTGCGATGGGCCGACGCGGCGTTATAGGCGCCTGGATTTACGACGTTTTTGGTATCACCTTTGCGTTCAGTTGGCGCGGTGCAGTACTCGCCGCCGCGGTGATGTCCTTCCCGCTGATGGTACGCGCGATTCGCCTGGCGCTCGAAGGTGTGGATATGAAGCTTGAACAGGCCGCCCGCACGCTGGGTGCTGGTCGCTGGCGAGTGTTCTGCACGATTACACTGCCGTTGACTTTGCCGGGTATTATTGCCGGAACAGTGCTGGCGTTTGCGCGTTCACTCGGTGAATTCGGCGCAACCATTACCTTCGTTTCGAATATTCCCGGCGAAACCCGAACCATTCCTTCTGCGATGTATACCCTGATTCAAACGCCTGGTGGTGAGAGTGCGGCGGCGCGTTTGTGTGTGATTTCTATTGTGCTGGCGCTGGTGTCTTTGCTGGTGGCGGAATGGTTAGCGCGCCAGAGCCGTAAACGGATAGGGGCACTCTGATGCTGGAGCTGAATTTCGTTCAGACGTTGGGCGACCACCGATTAGTGATTAATGAAACCTTACCAGGGCAGGGGATTACTGCTGTGTTCGGCGTTTCTGGGGCGGGTAAAACCTCATTAATTAATGCTATTAGCGGCCTGACTCACCCGCAGCAGGGGCGCATCGTACTTAACAATCGCGTATTGAGCGATGCTGAAAATAAACGTTTTCTTGCACCTGAAAAACGACGCATTGGCTACGTATTCCAGGATGCACGTCTGTTCCCGCATTACCGCGTTCGTGGCAATCTGAAATATGGCATGCCGGGAAGCGCTGCCGGGCAGTTTGATAAACTGGTTGCTCTGCTGGGCATTGAACCGTTATTGGAACGCTTCCCGTGGAGTTTGTCTGGTGGTGAAAAGCAGCGCGTGGCGATTGGCCGTGCTCTGTTAACGTCACCAGAATTGTTGCTGCTTGATGAGCCGCTCGCTTCGCTGGATATCCCGCGTAAGCGCGAATTGCTGCCGTATCTGCAACGTCTGGCGCGTGAAATAAATATCCCGATGCTTTACGTCAGCCACTCGCTGGAAGAGATAGTCCACCTGGCGGATAAAGTGCTGGTGCTTGATGGCGGCGAAGTCAAAGCGTTTGGCAATCTGGAAGAAGTGTGGGGCAGCAGTGTGATGCACCCGTGGCTGCCAAAAGAGCAGCAAAGCAGTGTGCTAAAGGTCACGGTATTAGAACATCATCCACATTATTCGATGACCGCGCTGGCACTGGGTGACCAGCATCTGTGGGTTAATAAATTAGATAAACCGCTGCAATCGTCATTGCGTATTCGTATCCAGGCATCGGACGTTTCGTTGGTTCTTCAGCCACCGGTACAAAGCAGTATTCGTAACGTGCTCCGTGCAAAAGTCGCGCAGTGTTTTGACGATGAAGGGCAGGTTGAAGTGCAGTTGGAAGTGGGCTCAAGAACATTGTGGGCGCGCATAAGCCCGTGGGCGCGTGATGAACTCTCAATAAAACCAGGCCAATGGTTGTACGCGCAAATCAAAAGTGTGTCGATAACCGCATGATTATGTCGGATGTCGGATGTCGCTTGCGCTAATCCGACCTACAGTAATATCGCCCACCTGTTTTTGTCGGATGTCGCTTGCGCTAATCCGACCTACGGTAATATCGCCCACCTGATTTTGTCGGATGTCGCTTACGCTAATCCGACCTACGGTTTTTTCGCAGTCTGTAATCTGTAGGGTGGATTAGCGAAGCGACATCCACCATTTTCACCAGACTACAGCAAATACTTATACAGCGTTTCGGCGATACCAGCTTCGAGGTTGGTGCCAATAACCAAATCTGCGCGCGCTTTAATGGCGTCATCGGCATTACCCATCGCCACGCCAAGCCCGGCGCTTTCAAGCATACTCAGGTCGTTAAAGTTATCCCCAAATGCGATAACCTGGCTCATTGATAAACCTTGCGACTCAACCCATTGCGCCAGACGCTTACCCTTGCTGTTGCCGCTTTGTGCGACATCAACCTGATCGTGCCATGACCACTCGCAGGCCAGGCCAAGCTGCTGTTCTACTATCTGGGCAAAGTTTCGCAATTTAACGGTGTCTTCATCGGTCAGAGCAAACTTCAAGATAGCGTCAACGTCATGTGCTGCTTGACGCAATGAATCCACATGGCGGAACACCGGACGCTGAGATTCAGGCAATGATTTAGCCCAGTTTTCAGTACGTAAAACATGCCCGGTCGGTTCCTGATACAACATCGCATCATCGACATACATCAACGCATGGACATTGTGGGCATCAAGCAAATCTATTAGCTGGTTAGCCTGCTGCGGTTGCAATGGATCGGACGAAAGTACCTTTTTCGCATGATAATCATACAAATAAGTACCATTGCAGCAAATTGCAGGTGTATCCAGAGCCAGTGCCTGATAAAAAGGATGGATGGCAACGTGATGGCGGCCCGTCACAATGACAACTTTCACGCCCTGGTCACGTGCGCGTTGTAAAGCTATGAGTGATTCAGGAAGAATGGTTTTTTGCGGCGTGAGTAACGTGCCGTCAAGATCAAGGGCGATTACGCGATAAGTCATTTAAGGTTCCAGTCAAATTCAGAGTCATAAGGCCTGTGCCGATGTTACACCGCTTGCGGCGTTGTTCAAAATGGCGACACGAAGCGGTAAAACGCACTACCCTTGTGACTATTACTCAAGACGTTGGGAGGAGAGAGATTTCATGAAACAAACAGTCTATACCGCCAGCCCGGAAAGCCAGCAAATTCACGTCTGGCAACTTAATCACACCGGTGAACTGACCCTGGTGCAGGTGGTTGATGTTCCAGGCCAGGTTCAGCCGATGGTCATCAGTCCTGATAAACGCTACCTGTACGTTGGTGTGCGCCCTGAGTTTCGCGTGATTGCCTACCGCATCACACCGGATGATGGTTCGCTCACCGAAGCGGGTGTGACGGCAATACCAGGCAGCCCAACGCATATTTCTACTGACCATCAGGGCCGGTTCTTGTTCAGTGCTTCTTATAACTCGGGCAGCGTAAGCGTCGTAAGTCTGGGTGCCGATGGCCTGCCGGGTGAAGTTGTTGATACGGTAGAAGGGTTAGAAGGTTGCCACTCAGCCAATATTACCCCCGACAACCGCACGTTGTGGGTTCCAGCCCTGAAACAAGATCGTATCTGCCAGTTTACTCTGTCTGATGATGGCAAGCTGGTCGCGCAAAACCCTGCTGAAGTGACTACGGTTGAAGGGGCAGGACCACGCCATATGGTCTTCCACCCGAATCAACAATACGGCTATTGTGTCAATGAATTGAACGGCTCCGTGGATGTTTGGGAGCTGAAAAACGCCTACGGTAAAATTGAATGTGTGCAAACGCTCGACATCATGCCACCAGACTTCTCTGACACCCGCTGGGCGGCAGACATTCACATCAGGCCTGATGGCCGCCATCTTTATACCTGCGACCGTACCGCCAGCATCATCACGGTATTCAGCGTGTCAGAAGATGGCAGCGTACTGGCGGTGGAAGGTTATCAGCCGACCGAAACCCAACCACGTGGTTTTAACATCGATCATAGCGGTAAATACCTGATTGCAGCAGGCCAGAAATCGCATCATATTGCGGTTTACCAGATTACGGGCGAGCAAGGTTTGCTGGAAGAAAAAGGCCGTTATGCTGTAGGGCAAGGGCCAATGTGGGTAGTCGTAAACGCGCACTAATCGATTGATGATTAGGCATAAAAAAACCTCGCGATTGCGAGGTTTTTTGTTTTAAGCACCACGCTTATGATTACTCAGCAATCACCTGGCTGCCTACGCCACGGTTGTTGAATTCCCACATGCGGTTTGCATTAACGTCATTCAGATCGCGCTGGATTTCGCCTTTCTCGCCTTTCGTACCGATATTGCCGGTAAATGGACGTTTAGAACTAGCGGCATCGGCCCATGGTTTCGCCATGTTGAAGCCTTCGTTGATTACGCTGTCACGAATAACAACCTGGCCGTTTGACGTTTGGCCTGCGGCATAACCGTTTTCGCTTGCTTCAACATCCCATGCGCGACCCAGTTGGGCGACGTTATCGCCTGCAGCAGTGAATCGGCTATTGAGGGCCAGGAAACCGTAATAAATATTCGGCAACGTAGCAGGTGCAAACACAGTGCCTTCTGTTGTGCGGCTGTTAACCAGACGGAAGTCGGTATTTTCGAACACCACAGCACCACGGCCAGCAACCACATCGACATCGCCTTCAATGTAGCTGTTCGTCACTAAAGTACGGGTCTGGCGGTCATTTAACATGCGGTTTTGTACATCGCTGTTAGTCACGAAGAACGTGTTCTGACGGCCCAGCAGATGAACATTGTTCAACTGGACTTGGTCGCCATCGGTACGCAGTGCTACGGCTTGATGGTTAGCTGCATCAACGCTATCACCCAGGGTATTGGCGATAGTCAGGTTTTGCATCTGCAAGCCATTATTCTGTGACCATACAGCGGCAGAACACATGATGCCTACGGTGGCGCTGCGCTTGCTCTGGCAACTATCAAACATGTACCAGGCAGGTTTGCCCGGCATATATTTACCTGATGGGTTAACCGCACGACGCCAGGTATTCACATCGATTTCTGAGTCCAGCGGCATGGTGATTTTTACATCGCTGGCGTTATCTGTTGTGCCATACAACGTCACGCTACCGGAACTTGCTGGGATATAAACAGTACCGGCATATTCGCCTGGCTGAATGGCGATGTACTGGCGAGTGTTGCTGTGTTTCATAATCGCGGCATCAACTGCTGCCTGAATAGAGGTATGCGTTACACCTTCGCCACCAGCGGCACCGACAACAAAGTCAGGCTGCTGTGGAACACGAATAGAAGACGGGGTCCACGGCGCTTCATCTTTGTTCTTAGAAGAGAAGTAACGTGCCTGAACAAAGTTCTGCGCTTCATCGGAGGATAAAACGGGACGAGACTGAGTTCCTGGTGCCACTTGCGTAGAAGGGCGGTCTTCCGGAGGCGTTGAGCTACAGGCAGACAAAGCCACAGCAAAAGCGAGCACGGCTGCCCGACGAGAAAGCGAAAATGTGTTCAAGGCTTGCTCCTTGCAATGCAAATAAAAAA
>DASXXQ010000165.1:0-7372 GCA_036502985.1 Buttiauxella sp. | reverse complement strand
AGTGATGCGCGACATGGTTTATAACTTGCCGGTTCTCACGCCTCCGCGCTGGGTGCGTTCACGCACCACACCCATTGCGCTCGTGAATTTACTACATTATTTAACCGAGTTGCTCAATCATCCTTCACAGGAAAATCGCGTTTTTGAAGCCGCCGGGCCCGAAGTGTTGAGCTACCAGGAACAATTCGAGCGCTTTATGGCGATCAGTGGCAAAAAACGGCCGCTTATCCCCATTCCACTGCCGACCAGTTGGATCTCGGTATGGTTTCTCAACATGATAACCTCCGTGCCACCCACCATTGCTAAGGCACTGATCCAGGGATTGAAGCACGATCTTCTGGCTGACGATGGTGAATTACGTGCCTTGATCCCACAACAGCTCCTTACCTTTGACGATGCAGTGCGCGCAACGCTTGAAGACGAGAACAAGCTGGCAAACTCACAGGACTGGGGTTACGACGCTCAGGCTTTTGCCCGCTGGCGGCCGGAATATGGCTACTTCCCTAAACAGGCAGGCTGCACACTCAATACTTCTGTTGAACTGGCAGATTTATGGCGAGTGGTTAATCAAATTGGCGGGAAAGAGGGATATTTCTTCGGCAATATTTTGTGGCAAACCCGTGGTTATATGGACCTCTTAGTCGGTCACAGACTGGCAAAGGGTCGCCCGGCGCGAGAAATGCTCGAAGTGGGTGATCGGGTTGATAGCTGGAAAGTCATTATTGTTGAGCCGCAAAAAGAGCTGACACTCTTGTTTGGGATGAAAGCTCCAGGGCTTGGGCGGCTTTCCTTCACGCTGCGTGACCACGGTAAGTATCGCTCGCTGGATGTTCGCGCCTGGTGGCACCCACACGGTACCGCAGGTTTGTTCTACTGGTTGGTAATGATCCCCGCGCATCTGTTTATATTTCGCGGCATGGCCCGCCGGATTTGCCAACTTTCCGAACAATTGTCACATAAAGTTCGTTAAGAGTTCCTAAACTTTGGCTTTCCCCATTGCAAGCACTGCCATTTCACGGAAAAATGCGCAGCGTAAATCTCAATTATCATGAGTTGGTCGACATGAAGGTACTGGTAACGGGCGCCACCAGCGGTTTAGGCCGAAACGCGGTCGAATATCTGCGTGCAAAAGGCATCAGCGTTCGGGCAACCGGGCGCAATGAAGCCATGGGCAAACTGCTGGAAAAAATGGGTGCAGAGTTCGTTCATGCTGACCTGACCGAATTGGTGTCTTCGCAAGCTAAAGTGATGCTGGCCGATGTCGATACGCTCTGGCACTGTTCGGGCTTTACCTCTCCATGGGGAACGCAGGAAGTTTTTGATCTTGCAAACGTCCGTGCGACTCGCCGTTTGGGCGAATGGGCCGTTGCCTGGGGCGTACGCCACTTTGTGCATATTTCCTCGCCGTCGCTCTACTTTGATTACCATCATCATCGCAAGATAAATGAAGATTTTCGGCCGGTTCGTTTTGCCAATGAATTTGCTCGCAGCAAAGCTGCCAGCGAAGAAGTCATTCAATTATTGGCGCAATCAAACCCGCAAACCCGCTTCACTATCTTGCGTCCGCAAAGTTTGTTTGGCCCGCATGACAAAGTCTTTTTCCCACGTCTGGTGCAGATGATGCGCCGCTACGGCAGTGTGTTGCTACCACGCGGTGGTGAGGCAATGGTAGATATGACGTATATAGAAAATGCGGTGCATGCCATGTGGCTTGCCACTCAATGTGAAACCCAGCCGTCAGGACGGGCGTATAACATCACCAATATGGAAGCACGCCCACTGCGTTTTATCGTGCAAAAGCTGATTGATGAGTTAGAGATTAAATGCCGGATTCGTTCTGTGCCGTATCCGATGCTGGATATGATTGCCCGCAGCATGGAACGTCTTGGCAGCAAGTCAGCCAAAGAACCGGTGCTCACACATTATGGCGTGTCGAAACTGAATTTTGATTTAACGCTGGATACCACGCGCGCTGAAACCGAATTGGGTTATCAACCGATTATCACGCTGGATGAAGGTATTAAGCGTACCGCACTCTGGCTGAGAGACCACGGTACGCTGCATCGCTAGCAACACCCGTTGAACACGCTGTTGTCGGGTGCGACCTGCCCCACCCGACCAACAAAACCAGGTATATCCGTCATCCTTGCCCGTATTTCTCAAGCAACGCCTGAGCAATAGCCTGAGTTTGTGCGTCCGCCACGCCGGAATATTGGGCCGGGCGGAAGTGCATCTGGAAAGCACTGATCACCCGCTGTTGCTCCTGCACACTCATATCCGGTGTTACCTGATAACCATAACGCCCGAGCAAATCGAGCACATTTAGCGTATCGACCGGTTCATAAGGCGCACGCCCATTCAAATAAAATGCCACTCTTTGCGCATCGGGCCAGGCACCAATACCCTGCTTTGCTAGCTGCTGCCATGGGAATAACGGGCCGGGATCGACTTTGCGTTGCGGTGCGATATCAGCATGCGCAACCACGTTCTGCGGCTGGATTTGATAACGAATAATTATCTCTTTCGCCAGCTTTTCCAGCACCGAGATTTGTGGGGCATTAAACGGATAAAAATGCTTTATCCCGCCTTGTCGCGTATAGCCTTTATTCTCAAGCTCTATACCAATCGACGTATCATTAATACGCGTTGCGCCACGCCAGAAACTCACCCCCGCATGCCAGGCCAGTTCGCTTTCCGGCACCAGTTGCCAGATAACCGGTTTACCACCAGAGACGGGCGGCGTGTCGGGTATCAGATAGTGAGAGCTGACATTCTGGTCAGTTAACGTGGCTAACGAGCCGTTGAAATCATCAGCGGTGTAGTGAATAACCAGCACTTTTACGCGTGGATAGGCAGCCTGAGCCTGATGCCGGGTATCAACTTTATAATCGCCCTTATCGACAATGCCTTTCTCGCTGACACAACCCGCCAGCAAAGCCGCAATGAATAGAATGGCAAGACGGCCTTTCATCGACGGATTTTTACCGCGGTGCCGGTAATACTGACCATCAGCATGCTTCCATCTTTGCCAACAGTTTCATAGTCGATATCAATACCGACAACGGCGTTAGCACCCAATCCTTCTGCTTGTTCCTGCAATTCTTTGAACGCTATTTCGCGTGCTTTGCGTAGCTCTTTTTCATATGCGCCAGAACGGCCACCCACGATATCGCGCACGCCCGCAAAGAAATCGCGGAAAATATTGGCGCCCAGAATCGCTTCACCAGTGACAACGCCGCAGTATTCCGTGATGGCCTGCCCTTCAAGCGTCGGGGTAGTTGTAAATTGCATAAGCTTCTCCTCTCTTTGTATCAATATCTTAGCGCATTGCCTGCCACGCATTTTGACAACGATACGCTATGCTAAGTTAGTCCCTCCTGAGAAGATAAGGAAATAAAAATGCGCAGCTCAGTTTTGGTTCTTCTTCCGTGCGCTCTGTTACTCACGGCCTGTACTACCAGCGTCACTCCCGCGTTTAAAGATATTGGCACCCGCAGCGGCCCTTGTATTGAGGGCGGCCCGGATACCGTGGCGCAGACGTTTTACGATTATCAAATAAGCCATAAAACGCAGGGGAGCAGCGCCGTCACCAGCCTGCGTCCGTACCTGAGTGATTCACTGGCGCAGCAACTGCAAAAAGCCAGTACCTCACCCAACGCACAAAATGAATTTATGCGCGGCAATATGTTCACCAGCAACGCCGATGGCATAGACACAGCTGAAGTGGCCTCCGCGTCAACCATTCCCAATACCGACGCACGTAATATTCCGCTGCGTGTGAAGCTCACAAAAGGCAGTCAGAGCTGGCAAGATGAAGTGCTGATGATTCGCGAGGGGCAATGCTGGGCGGTCGATGACGTACGTTATCTCGGCACAAACGGCCATGCACCGGCAGGCAGTCTGCGTCAGGCGATTGAGACAGAGTAAAATATCGTCTTAACCATTCTCAGGCGGGAAAGGTAAACCCTGTAAATAGTCTGGATTTCTTAAATATCTCCGACATTTATTCTTACCTCCTTCCCGCCTCGCTATATTGTGCTACTTTTAATGCATGCGAATAGTTATTTTTAGGTTTTAACGCACAAAGATTGCATAACTATTCTGTTAAAGGTACCCTTTCCGGCTTCAATTGCTATTCAACTTATGCGCATGAGTATTCAACTAAACGGCATTAATTGTTTTTACGGCGCGCATCAGGCGCTGTTCGATATCACCCTTAGTTGCCCACAGGGCGAAACGCTGGTGCTACTGGGCCCAAGTGGCGCAGGCAAAAGCTCGCTTCTGCGCGTACTCAATTTGCTTGAGATGCCGCGTTCAGGGCAACTCACCATTGCAGACAATCATTTTGACTTTGCTAAAGCGCCTGGCGACAAAGCCATACGTGAATTACGCCGCAACGTTGGGATGGTATTCCAGCAATACAATCTTTGGCCTCATCTCACCGTGCTACAAAACCTGATGGAAGCGCCTTGCCGCGTCCTCGGTATTAGCAAAGATGAAGCGCGCCAGCGTGCCGATAAGCTGCTTGAGCGTTTACGCCTGAAACCTTATATGGACCGCTATCCGCTCCACCTTTCCGGTGGCCAGCAGCAGCGCGTCGCGATTGCCCGCGCATTGATGATGGAGCCACAGATCCTGCTGTTTGATGAACCGACCGCAGCTCTGGACCCAGAAATCACCGCGCAAATCGTCAGCATCATTCGTGAATTGGCGCAAACCAATATCACGCAGGTCATTGTTACCCACGAAGTGGAAGTTGCGCGTAAAACCGCAAGCCGTGTGGTGTATATGGAAAATGGCCACATCGTCGAACAAGGTGATGCGAGTTGCTTCGCAAAACCGCAGACCGAAGCGTTTAAATTCTATCTGTCACACTGATGTATCCGGGAAAATAACCATGAAAAAAGTTCTGCTTGCCACACTATTAGCCAGCCTGAGCCTTTCCGCTACGGCTGCACAAACTATTCGTTTTGCGATGGAAGCGTCTTACCCTCCATTTGAATCTATGGATGCCAGCAACAAAATCGTTGGTTTCGATGTCGACTTAGCGAACGCGCTGTGTAAAGAGATCGATGCGACCTGTACTTTCAGCAACCAGGCATTTGATAGCCTGATCCCAAGCCTGAAATTCCGCCGTATTGACGCGGTTATCTCTGGGATGGATATCACCCCTGAGCGTGAAAAGCAGGTGTTGTTCAGCAGCCCGTATTATGAAAACTCTGCTCTGTTCGTGGGTCAGAAAGGCAAAATTGCTGATATCAATGCGCTGAAAGGCAAAAAAGTGGGTATGCAGAACGGCTCCACGCACCAGAAATTCATCATGGATAAACATCCGGAAATCACCACCGTTCCTTACGACAGCTACATGAATGCCAAGCTGGATATGGAAAGCGGCCGTATTGATGCGGTATTTGGTGACACTGCTGTGGTGACCGAATGGCTGAAAGCCGATCCTAAACTTGCTGCTATTGGCGATAAAGTGACGGACAAAGACTACTTCGGTACAGGTTTGGGCATTGCGGTTCGTCAGGGCAACACTGACTTGCAGGCAAAGTTCAACACTGCGCTGGAAAAAGTGAAGCAGGATGGTACCTACAAAACCATCTACGAAAAATGGTTCCAGAAGTAATCTGAATGAACGAAATGTTTACTTTAGCGAGTGCCGCCGGGATGACCGTCGGCCTTGCCGTTTGTGCGCTGATCATCGGCCTTGCTCTGGCGATGATTTTTGCCGTATGGGAGTCTGCGAAGTGGCGTCCGATAGCCTGGCTGGGTTCAGCTTGGGTTACGGTACTACGTGGCCTGCCTGAAATTCTGGTGGTGCTGTTTATTTATTTCGGCTCCTCGCAGTTACTGCTGATCCTCTCAGACGGTTTTGTACTCAACCTCGGTTTTGCACAAATTCCTGTCCAATTACACATTGAGAATTTCGATGTCAGCCCGTTCCTGTGCGGTGTTATTGCGCTATCCCTGCTCTACTCGGCGTATGCCTCGCAAACGTTGCGTGGCGCACTCAAAGCCGTACCTATCGGGCAATGGGAATCCGGCCAGGCGCTAGGCTTGTCGAAAGCCGCGATTTTCTTCCGTCTGGTTATGCCACAAATGTGGCGCCATGCGTTGCCAGGTTTAGGCAATCAGTGGTTAGTATTGCTCAAAGATACCGCACTGGTGTCGCTGATTAGCGTGAACGATTTGATGTTACAAACCAAGAGTATCGCCACGCGTACCCAGGAGCCGTTTACCTGGTATGTAGTTGCAGCTGCGATCTACCTCGTGATCACCCTCATCAGCCAGTACGTACTTAAACGTATTGACCAGCGAGCGACACGGTTTGAACGGAGGCCCGGCTGATGCTTGAGTATTTACCGGAACTGTTAAAAGGCCTGCACACCAGCCTGACTCTCACCGCGGCATCGATTGTGGTGGCGTTGATTTTATCGCTGTTTTTCACCATCGTTTTGACGCTGAAAACCCCGGTGCTGGTCCACATAGTCCGTGTCTACATTACGCTGTTTACCGGTACGCCTTTGCTGGTGCAAATCTTCCTGATTTACTACGGCCCAGGTCAGTTTCCGTCTATTCAGAACTACCCGGTATTGTGGCACCTGCTTTCTGAACCATGGTTATGTGCATTGATTGCGCTGTCATTGAACAGTGCAGCCTACACCACGCAACTGTTTTACGGTGCTATTCGCGCCATTCCTGAAGGCCAGTGGCAGTCGTGCGGTGCATTGGGAATGAGCAAGAAAGACACCCTCGCCATTTTGCTTCCTTATGCATTTAAGCGCGCCCTTTCTTCTTACTCGAATGAAGTGGTGCTGGTGTTTAAAAGTACTTCCCTGGCGTACACCATTACGCTAATGGAAGTTATGGGACACGGGCAATTGCTGTATGGCCGCACCTATGATGTGATGGTATTTGGCGCCGCAGGCCTGGTTTATCTGGTAGTGAATGGATTATTAACGCTGTTGATGCGTGTGGTCGAACGCCGGGCGTTAGCGTTTGAGCGACGTAATTAATCTATAGCCAGTCAGTCATGAAAAGCGGGGAATCCCCCGCTTTTTTTACGCCCCAATAAATATAATTATACAATTTATTTGCATATAAATTCATTTACTGGCATGATTTTTTAACGCCGGGAAACGGTGAATACAATAAAACATGACTGACGGGAGCAACACAGATGAAGAAGTTTATTTTGGCCGCCATGTTCGCTACAGCTGCATTCAATGTGGCTGCCGCCGACAAAATCAACTTTGGTTCTTCGGCCACTTACCCACCATTTGAATCACTCGATGCCAACAATCAGATCGTCGGTTTTGATATCGATCTGGCAAAAGCGTTATGCAAACAAATGCAGGCTGAATGCACA
>DASXXQ010000164.1:0-5659 GCA_036502985.1 Buttiauxella sp. | reverse complement strand
GCCAATCGATGAATCCGATCCGGCTGAAAATGCCCGTATTATTATTGGCGAGTTGGAAAAATACAGCGAGAAGCTTGCTGAGAAACCACGTTGGTTGGTATTCAACAAAGCCGATTTGATGAGCAAAGAAGAAGCTGAAGCGCGCGCTAAAGAAATCGCTACCGCCATGGGTTGGGAAGATAAGTACTATCTGATCTCCGCTGTGAACCGCGAAGGCGTTAATGCGCTGTGCTGGGATGTAATGGAATTCATCATTGCTAACCCGAAAGCGACAGAACTTCTGCCGGTTGCTCCTGAGAAAGTTGAGTTTATGTGGGATGATTATCATCAGCAGCAACTCGATGCAGTAGAAGCGGAAGAAGACGAAGATTGGGATGACGACTGGGACGAAGACGACGACGAAGGCGTCGAAATCATCTATCAGAAATAAAACGTTATCAAATAAAGGGCCGGATATTATCCGGCCTTTTTTATTTGTGGATTATTGGTTTTGCGATGGGATCCAACAACTGGCTTGTAGGCCTGAACCTTCCGGTCGGTTATCTAATGCTAATTTTCCGCGATGAAGCTGGACAATACGTTGGACAATATTGAGTCCAAGCCCACTTCCACCATAACGTTCATCCATACGACGGAACGGATCGGTAATCGTCTGGCGATGTTCCTCGGCGATACCCGGCCCTTGGTCAGATACGGTTAGTTTCGCGCCGTTATCCTGAGACGTTAATGACACGGTAATATTGCTGCCAGCGGGACTATAGCGGGAGGCATTTTCCAAAAGGTTACGCAGCATCAGACGAAGCAAAACGGCATCACCCTGAACGATATTCTCTTTTTCTTCGGTCCAGATAATCGTTTGCCCACGTAAAGCAACCATCTCTTCCATTTCCATTTTGAGTGGCGCGATGATGTCACGATACCAATTCAACGTGTCGTAATGACCGCTTGCCAGCGCCTGCCCGGCACGCGAGAGCATCAGTAATTGTTCAATGATATGCATTAACTGATCGATGCGTTCCAGCAGCATAGGCGCTTGCTGTACGCCTGAATTTGCCATCAATTCGAGATGTAACCGTATCCCTGCGAGCGGCGTACGTAACTCATGGGCAGCATCGGCAGTAAATAAGCGTTCTTGCTGGATGGTATGATCCAGTCGCGCCAGCAACTGATTAAGGGATGTGGTAACCGCAACCATCTCTTCCATATCAGAATACCCAGGCAGAGCTGATAAATTATCGGCTGAACGATTTGCAAGGCTGGTACGCAGACGATTCAAGGGACGGGTGATCCAGGTAATAGCCCAGAAAGAGAAAAACAACGTGAAGCCGATCATCACCAGAGAAGGAACCAGTAAGGAAGCAATGGCTTCACGGATCTCTTTTTCGACGTGCTGATTTCGCGCTTTTGCAGACAACGTTTCGCTTACCAAAAAGCTAATTTGTTCCCGACTTTCGTGCCATAACCAGATAACGCTTATGAGTTGGAAAAATAACAGAATGAGTGCGAGAAGAATCATCAGCCGCTGGCGCATGCTGTTCATGTACGGCTCTCCAGGCGATAGCCAACCCCACGTACTGTTTTGATTCTGTCTTTACCTAACTTACGTCGTAGGTTGTGGATATGGACTTCCAGCGTGTTTGAGCCAGGATCGTCCTGCCAGCTATAGATATCCTGCTGCAATGTTTCACGGTGCACTGTCTGCCCGATACGCATCATCAAACGCGTCAGTAATGCGAACTCTTTCGGTGTGATTTCGACAGGTAGGTTTTGCAACAAGACTTGCTGAGTCTGCAAATTGAGTGTCAGGTCATCATGCTGAAGAAGGTTATCGCTATGACCCTGATAACGACGAATCAATGCCCGCGTACGGGCTTGTAGCTCGGCGAGTGCAAAAGGTTTAACGAGGTAATCATCGGCACCAGAATCCAGCCCGTTGACTCTATCTTCTAACGCATCGCGAGCGGTCAGTATCAGCACTGGCGTGCTGATACTACGCCGACGCCATTGTCGCAATAGTGTGGCACCATCTTTATCTGGCAGGCCAAGGTCGAGTATGACCATGCCGTATTCACCACTTTCTATCAGTGCATCTGCTTCGGCAGCTGTCGTTGCGCAATCCAGAGCGTAACCCTCGCTGTTCAGTGCCAGTACCAGGCCTTCCCGTAACAGTAAATCGTCTTCAACAATCAGCAGTTTCATAACTTAATTATTCTGGTAGATATCCTTATAGAGACGACTTTCAAAGCGCACTAATGGGATACGACGGTTGCGTTGATCGGCAGGCTCTACAGCATAGCCGGACAAGTATTGTACAAAGGCCATTCGTTGGCCGCTGGCGGTAGTAATAAATCCAGCAAGGTTATACACCCCTTGCAATGAACCGGTTTTCGCAGAAACTTTGCCATCGACACCTGCTTGATGCAGGCCCGCTCGATACTGCAATGAGCCGTCATAACCCGCTAATGGTAACATCGAGATAAAGTTAAGTTGGCTGTCGTTCTGAGCGATATATTGCAGTACCTGCATCATTGTGGCTGGAGAAATAAGGTTATGACGAGAGAGCCCTGAACCATCCACAACGATACTATTGCCTAAATCCACGCCTGCTTTTTGCCGCAGGATTTGTCGCACAGCATCAGCACCGGAACGCCAGGTTCCAGGCACACCAAAACGGTTATGACCGATGGTACGAAAGACGGTATCGGCAATCATGTTGTCCGATTTTTTTAGCATTATCTTTAGCAAATCATGCAGGGGGGCAGATTGCTTGCTAGCAATAACAGTTCCCGGCGTATTGGACTGCGTCTGGCGTAACAAGGTTCCGCTGTAGCTGATCCCCGCCTCTTTAAGTTCGGCCTTTAAAATTGCACCTGCGTAACTTGCGCCATCTTGTATTGCGAATGCCAGCGGCAGAGGGTCTGCTCGTTGCGTCATACAGCCAGTAAGCGTAAAGCGATTCAAATCACCCGGTACGACATCCAGTTCGCAATATTGTGCGTCAGGAGAACCTTGTGCGAGCGTACGAACCTGGCTGTTCATAACAACTGGATAGTACGACGCGACGCGAATGAACGCTAAATCGTCAGCTTTCGGAGCACTGTAAAGTGAAACAGAGAAGCAGTTCCGGTCGACAATTGCGGCGGCAGGCGGGGCGCTAAAACACTGCGTCATATCATTCCATGGCCAGCCTGGTGCTTTGTCATGACTGGCGAAAACTGATGTGTCGATCAGCACATTGCCTTGAATTTGTTGCACGCCAGACTTTTTCAGTACGGCAACCATATTGCGAATATCCTGACGTTTTAGCGTCGGATCGCCACCAAATCGTGCAATAAGGTCACCCTGTAATACGCCATTGCTAACTTGCGCATGGCTTTCAAGGGTTGTCGTAAACTGGAAATCTGGGCCTAACTGCAACAATGCTGCCAGAGCCGTAATGACCTTTTGTGTACTCGCAGGCAGCGCCATTTGCTGGCTGTGATAGTCAATCGATGGCGCAGGCGCACCAACTTTTTGCACCATCAAAGCCAGGTTCGCACCTGCAGGCAGTTGGGAAGTATAATCTTCCACGTTGGCTGCCTGAACGGTAAACACCACAGCACTGGTCAATCCAATCACAAATCTAAAAAATCGCATAATCTCGCGGTAACAACCTGGAAACGTGCCGTCATACTACGGTGCATCGCAGTGCAAAGTAAACGATGACCCTCAGTGAACTCCAGGGTAAAATACAGGTCAATTTGGAATCCGTTACTGCCCTGGTACTTTGCACCGGGTCAGTTTTATTTTGCTGAGTGCCAGGGATTTGCCTTCTTAATATGCAAACCAGGCTCTGGATTCAGGAGTGCTTTCAGGCAGTTCTGAACAGGAAAGTTTTGAAGAGGTATAACAATGCAACCTATTCCGATGACCCTACGTGGCGCAGAAAGATTACGTGAAGAGCTTGATTTCCTGAAGTCTGTGCGTCGCCCTCAAATTATTGCGGCGATTGCTGACGCTCGCGAACACGGCGATCTAAAAGAAAACGCTGAGTACCATGCTGCACGTGAGCAACAGGGTTTTTGCGAAGGCCGTATACAGGATATTGAAGCTAAGCTGTCCAACGCTCAGGTTATCGATATCGCAAAAATACCGAATAATGGTCGTGTCATTTTTGGCGCAAGTGTGACGGTTTTGAATCTGGATAACGATGAAGAGCAGACTTATCGTATTGTTGGCGATGATGAAGCTGATTTTAAACAGAATCTTATTTCGGTAAATTCACCGATTGCTCGTGGCCTTGTGGGTAAAGAGCAGGATGATGTTGTTGTTATCCGCACGCCGGGCGGCGATGTAGAGTTCGAAATTGTAAAAGTGGAATATTTATAATATCTGCTACGCTTTTTTATGACGTGGCGTATTGTAAAGAAAGGAAAAAGGCCGCGTTGCGGCCTTTTATCAACTAACAGAGCGTGGCATTTTGCACACTCTCTGCTTATTTTGGCAGAGAAACTTTGCGCTCTTTAGTCGGGCGATAGAGCACCAGCGTTTTACCGATAACCTGTACATTACAGGCGCCGGTTTCACGCACGATGGCATCCACGATCAAGGTTTTAGTTTCGCGATCTTCCGTTGCGATTTTCACCTTGATTAACTCATGATGTTCAAGCGCTAGCTCAATCTCGGCCAGCACCCCTTCGGTCAAACCGTTGTTGCCAAGCATAACTACTGGCTTGAGCGGATGAGCAAGGCCTTTCAGGTGCTGTTTTTGTTTAGTACTCAGATTCATCGTATTTTTTGCTTACGTTGGGATTGAAAACGGTTCATTCTACCGCCATATCTCTCGTATCGCCAATCGGCTGTGCTGATAACTCTACAGCCTGCTACTCACGATGAACAAAGTTGGAAATTGAGATGACAGGTAAAAAGCGTTCTGCCAGCTCTAGTCGCTGGCTGCAGGAACACTTTAGCGATAAATATGTAATTCAGGCGCAGAAAAAAGGGTTGCGTTCCCGTGCCTGGTTTAAACTTGATGAAATACAGCAAAGTGACAAACTTTTTAAGCCAGGAATGACTATTGTCGATCTTGGTGCTGCTCCCGGGGGCTGGTCGCAATATGTGGCGACTCAAATCGGGAATCAGGGGCGAATCATTGCTTGCGATCTTTTACCAATGGATCCTATCGTTGGTGTTGACTTCCTTCAGGGTGATTTTCGTGATGAACTCGTCGTGAAAGCTCTGTTGGATCGTGTTGGTGACAGTAAAGTTCAGGTTGTCATGTCAGATATGGCTCCAAATATGAGCGGGACACCGGCAGTAGATATTCCTCGGTCTATGTATTTAGTAGAACTGGCACTGGAAATGTGTCGTGATGTTCTTGCACCGGGCGGTAGTTTTTTAGTGAAAGTGTTTCAGGGCGAAGGTTTCGATGAATACCTGCGGGAAATTCGCTCCCTGTTTACGACTGTTAAAGTTCGTAAACCGGACTCTTCTCGTGCCCGCTCACGTGAAGTGTACATTGTAGCGACTGGGCGAAAACTATAGTACCCTGACGCTGTTTGTTAACACAGTTGTAATATGAGGTTAATCCCTTGAGTGACATGGCGAAAAACCTAATACTCTGGCTGGTCATCGCGGTTGTGCTGATGTCTGTGTTCCAGAGCTTTGGGCCCAGCGAGTC
>DASXXQ010000163.1:0-9630 GCA_036502985.1 Buttiauxella sp. | reverse complement strand
GGCCCAGGCAAGCGTCTGTTCCCAGGCCATCCCCACCCGGCGACCGCGCACGTGAGCGCAGTCGTTAATGACGCCCTGCCAGGCCGCGGGAACGGTCAGGGCATGGTTATGCGTGGCCGGAACGGTATTTCCAAAATCTGCACCGGCAGGCTCCGAGCGTGTTTCCAGGCTGAACATCAGCCCGCGCAGCGGTACGCGCTGCTGGGATGAATACAGCCAGGGGCGGAGGCGCTCTTTCCAGCTTTCGCTCCCGCCCTGGGCAAGGTTTTGCGCCAGGCGTAAAAGGAAATCGTACGAAGGGTTTTCTGCGATTTGCGACAGCCCCTGCTCGCGCAGCTGCGGCAGCAGTTTATCCAGCTGTGCCACCACCTCTTCCGGCATGGCCTTCACCGGTAAAGCCACGCCCACCGGCTGGAGTTTTCTGCCCTGCTGCGGCCAGGCGCTGTCGCACAGCTGCCATAACCATACGGGCGGCTGGTAGCGTAGCGCTTCGCCGATTTTTTCCAGCCCGCGCAGATCGCTGTCGCTCACCTGGCGCGTCAGCTTTTGTTCCTTCCCGATGACGCGAACGATACCGTCCAGCGGGCGGCCACGACGTACTTTTCGTAACGCGTTTAGTTTAGGCTGCTCCAGAGGCTCACTAAGGCTTCCACCGTAAATAAGGACGGTACGGCTGCCTTCCAGCCATCCCAGGGCTTTTAAAGCAGGTAAAACATTAGCAATCGAGACTTCATCACCCACAACCAGAAGCAAACGAATTTTGCTGCGCCAGAAAAAGCTGTAGCGAGTTCGCAGATGTTTTTTCAGACTGGTAAATGACTGATCGATATCACTGCTATCAATCAGTGTGGCGCTAGCGCCTGGAGCCTGTGGTTTGTAAACTGCCTGGTTTTTTCTTTGTTTCCAGCGCCACCAGACTGGTGGAACAATAAGCCCAAAGAGCAACGCTGCAAATATCCCGCCCCATATTGTCCAGATTTTCTGGGTTGAAACGCCTAAACTATTCAAACTTTCCTGATTGATAAAGAGTAAAAAAGCACTGATTCCCGCCAGGCCAATCACCAGAAGAAAGTACCCCCATGAGCCATAGCGTGCATTTGGTAGAATTTTAGATTGGGTCATGCGTAAAGCTCCCGGCTAATCAAGCAAAGTGTCCCTGTTTGCTGCGGCGTCTGACAGATAAGTAGCTGTTCCTTGCCTGTTTTATTAACGGCTTCAGCCATCATGGCTAAGGCAAGAGGTAAAGCCATCTCTCCCGGTGGGCCAAAGGAGAGATCAATTGAATGCAATGGCCTTTTTTCAGGCAATGACCATTGGTGGCTGGCTGCATACTGCATAATTTCTGCAGCAGTTTTTTCAGCAGCCCCCGACAGCCAGACGTATTCCAGATGCTGCTTATCAGGCTGAACATATTCAAATAACATATCTAACTCATTAACAAGTTTCCCGGCTTCCATTGGCATCATACGAGTGAGGCCAGCGATAACAGGCAGTGAATGCTGACGAGCAAAATCAGGCGAAGTGATAAGCTGAGCAGAAATAAACTCACTTGACTGCCCGACGCTTCGTGGAGGCCAATCCTGGAGCGTAATGATTAATATCAACCCTTCCGGAATATCAGTGTCATAGAAGGAATCTATCAGTCCCATGGAGTCAATTGAATTGGGTACGAGATCCCATTGTTGTGAAATAATCTCTTTACGTTGTTTATCAGATCTGTCTTGCGACTCGTAAACATAAATAGAGTGAAGAAAATGGCGATAGCCTGGGTACTGCTGTTCCAGTTTCCGATCTGTTTCCTTCATTAACGTTTGAAAACTGTGCGGAGAGTTAAATAATGGACGTGCTTTTTTAGGGTAAGCTGGTACCTTATCCAACTCCCCTAATAATGCGTCCATACCGCTCTCTTCTGGAGAAAATAAAACATTAGCAACTACGGCAAGCTGTTGCCGACCCCAGCTGCGCCATTCAGCTTTGGTTCGTTCTGTTTCGAGGCTCCAGGCCCGACTGGCCACAACAGACTGCTCATAGCGATTAAACATTACCCCAAAAATACATAACCAAATCAAAAATGCAGGCAGGGCACCATAGAAGAAAACTTCAGCATAAGTTTTCGTACTCCAGATCCATAAGCTGGAAATAGCACCTGCAATTAACATCAATATCAATACTATTATCCAGAACCAATACTTCAGTGCCGGAAGCGATTTTTCCTCAGGAATATCAGGTATAGGCCACGCCATAATAAAACTCGATATTTGTGTGTTATATTTAAAACCCGAAGGCAAAGTTAAACATCAACCATGAGTAACGCTTCTGATTGCCTGAGCGCCACAATGCACGCTATGAGGTTGAATGACACAACAGGCGATGTGTAACTTTATGGCTATTGCTGCAGCATTTCATATTTCAGGGTTGCCCATTCTTTCCTGTAGGTTACTTTAAGAACAGACACCAGGATTTTATGTTTGCATTTTGTGGGAAAAGTTTTTTTATTTTGATACTCGCAAATATCAATCCATAGCGTTTTTTTATCAAACCCGCTCCATACGGAAGGCGCTGGCGTAAGGAGGTTGGTGTAACAAACAGGGGCAACCCATTCAAAAAAGATTTCTTCCACTGTATCGATAGGGAATTCTTTAGCTACCGAGGCAATATATTTAAAATCGACTTCATTATCGACAAATATATCTGATAGTGCACCGCACAAATCGAAGAATACTAGTTTATCTTCCACGTTGTAAACTCCTCAATTTCCTCATCCAGGCTGTCAGCAACCATTGAACCTACGATACCGCCCGCAGTGCTGCCTAACAAGATTAGCGCAAGTGCACATACCGGGGCCCCCGGACCACAAATTGGTGCTACGGCGAGGCCTGCTAACCACCCGCCAGCGACACCACCGCCAATTTGCACCCCCTGTTTTATCGCTTCTTTAGGCTTGTTTTCAGCATTTAATATTTCATAGGTTGCCAGTGAGGCTGTAATTAGGATACCAACCTTCCCTATTACTTTTAGCCTTTTGTTAGAGGCTGTGAACTTAGGATTGTCTCGTGCGGATGATTCAATAATTTCGTAATAAATAGAATTTTTCTGCTGCGTAGTTAACTCTTTGAAAGAACGCCCGAATTTTTTAATCGCATACTTATCATAGAGATCGTCTAATTTTGGAGGTGTTTTTTTATGCCTTTCAGCAAACGATAAGCCAGTCGAAGAAGTGTACTTTCTGTGCTCTTCAAGAATTTGATTTCTCATCTCATAGCAAAATACAGAAGCTTCCTTCACCGTAATTTTCCTGGCTTTAACCATTCCCTTTACTTCAGCCGTGACTCTTTTAATATTTGATGTATAACTGACTCTGACATTGGCATCATTGATAGCATCAGTGGAAAATTTTATAGCGGCCCCTTTAAGAGCCGCTATTGCATTATCCAACACCGGGGATTCTAATTCATGCTCTTTTCCGGTCTCATACAGACCTTTAATGATCATATAATCCATTTATCACCCCACTATATTATTCAATAATTGACTGGTCATACTCTCGCCAACGTTATTATCATCATCCGGATTTTCAATTTCAAATAAAACACAGGATCTGGCAGAAACAGAAGGGATGTGTACGTTATTATTTTCATCGAACATCCCTTTGTGCACACTGCCATCATCCATCGTTAAACGATAATTAAGGCCAGAATGGTTTTCAGTTTTTGGCAACAAAAAACTAATCCATAAATTATTGATTACAGAACTCATCTCTTCAACGGAAGAGAGAGCTTTATCAACCCCTCCCGATCCTTCCTTCGAATAACCATCCTGAATGCTGGGGATAAATTTTGCATGACATGGACAGGAACTAAAGCTGTCAATTGATCCGGCCAGGGTCTGACCTCCATCGAATGTATCTGCGACGCCGCCTAAAATTTTATACGTTCCTGGGTGCTTACCGCAGTTAACCATATCGCCCTCTCTGGCAGCAGAAACACCATACCACTGAAATGTTGGATCGCCGGTAAGGATCTTCCCACCACAGGTGGTGCTATCACCGACTCTTAAAAAATAGCCGACGCTCATTGTCTATCCTTTGGTTTAAAATAGGGTGGAAGTATGCGAAATGTCTGACCAATTTCAGCAGAGCTATTTATAGCGCAGGGAATTCACCAGCCTGTCCCAGATTTCAATCATCTGCGCTTCGCTGTAGCGCGTTTTTTTATACTCGCTGCCGAATCCAATGTTAAGGTTCGGTTTATCCAGTGTGGCATGCCGTTCATTAGCGTAAAGCATAAAATTATAGAATGTGTTCTTTTCATCCTTTCCCGTCGCCAGATTTCTGATGGTTTGGGTACCACCAAACAACCATGACTCGGCCGGAATACCGTTCGGTGAAAGCGCTACTTTTTTTATGGTGTACTGATTTGATGTTTTAAGCGCTTCATTAATTTGTGCGCTACGGTTAAACAATGTGTCGTCTGAACCCTTTATTGTATTATCCATATCGACACCAAAAACAAAATCATCATTTTCATATCGGAATGTGAGACTTTCTTTATGCTTCCCACCATCGTCCCGGATAAACCCGTTCGGAATACACACGCCTTTAGCCGACGGAATATCCTCATCTTTTCTTCCGCTTAACCGTGATATCAGAGACTGCATGGCTGCCAGTTTGACGGGCTTGGTATTTGCATCAGCCTCAGTAAATCCTCTTGCTAGATATTTAGCTTTTTTTTCACTGTGCTTTTTATCTGAAAAATCGCGAATATTTGTAGTAATCACAAAAGCTTTCATGCCTGAATAAACATGGGCTTCCAGCTGCCTGTATATATCCGGAGTGCCCGACTCATTATGATCGAAAATAGCGCCTTTACCATCGGGAAGCAGAATAACTTCTTTTAAAAAAGGGGCATTTTCAGGTCTGTTACCTGGTTTATTAGTGGCATCGCGCAGAGCCTGCTCTCTTAGCTGCACCCGCTGTTTAAATGCGGGTAGATAGAGAGGTTTGCTTTCAATTTTAAAATCATCGATAAAAATCATATCGTGAAGCTGATTGTTAAACGCCTCAGGAACGTCAATCACATAGCGCCCAATGCACTGCGGTTTGGTTTGCGCGAACAAAGTATTTATCACCGGACTGTCCTTCTGTGCTGGCGTGGATGCCGTTGCCGGGGCAATAAAAAGCTGCCCGGCAACCACAAGCGTTAAGGCAGTAAGCTCACGAAGACATTGCATGGTGAAAGCTCCTTTTCAGCACGCCTGGCCGGCTCTCCGGAAGCGACGAAAACCAGCCAAGCTCATATCCTTATACGTCATTTATAGCGCAGGGAATTCACCAGCCTGTCCCAGATTTCAATCATCTGCGCCTCGCTGTAGCGCGTTTTTTTATACTCGCTGGTGAGCCCAATACCAAGCCTTGGCTTATCTGCTGTA
Source organism: Buttiauxella sp. (assembly GCA_036502985.1). Taxonomy (GTDB): domain Bacteria; phylum Pseudomonadota; class Gammaproteobacteria; order Enterobacterales; family Enterobacteriaceae; genus Buttiauxella. Next base: position 4,203 of record DASXXQ010000163.1, on the reverse strand, counting down.
GCATCACGCTCATTGGCTTTAAAATCAAAATCATAAAATGTATTCTTCTCATCCTTCCCCGTATCTCTGATGGTTTGAGTACCACCAAACAGCCATGACTCCGCCGGAATACCGTTCGGTGAGAGCGCTACTTTTTTAATAGTGTACTGATTTGATGTTTTAAGCGCTTCATTAATTTGCGCACTACGGTTAAACAGGGTGTCCTCTGAGCCTGGGTATTTATTGTTTGTATACACGCCCAGGATGAAATCATCATTTTCGTAACTAAATGTAATTTTTTCCAGATGCTTCCCACCGTCATCCCGGATAAATCCATTCGGAATACACACGCCTTTAGCCGACGGAATATCCTCATCTTTTCTGCCACTCAGCCGTGATATCAGAGACTGCATGGCTGCCAGTTTGGCGGGCTTGGTATTTGTTTGATCTTCTGTTGTAGTTTTAAGATATTCGGCTTTCCTTTCTTTATATTTCGGCGCAGAAAAGTCACGAATGTCTGTTGTTATAATAAAAGAGATACCATTTACATATACATGAGCTTCGAGTCTTCGATAAAGATCATCAGAACCAGATCGATTGCTATCAAAAATCACCCCTTTACCTTCAGGGAGAGTAATAATCTCTTTTATAAAAGGGGCATCTTTCGGATCGTTTTCTGGGTTGTTGATGGCATCGCGCAGAGCCTGCTCTCTTAGCTGCACCCGCTGTTTAAATGCGGGTAGATAGAGAGGTTTGCTTTCAATTTTAAAATCATCGATAAAAATCATATCGTGAAGCTGATTGTTAAACGACTCAGGAACGTCAATCACATAGCGCCCAATGCACTGCGGTTTAGTTTGCACAAACAAAGTATTTATCACTGTACTGTCCTTCTGTACTGGCGTGGATGCCGTAGCTGGGGCAATAAAAAACAGGCTGCCCGCCATAAGAGATAATGCTGTGAGCTGCTGAAGAGTCTTCATGGGATCGGGATCTCCTGAACCATTTTCACAATCGCCCTGAGAGTAAACTGCAGGGCTGGTCTGGCTTTTATATCCTTCAGGCTGCTGACGTCGTAGGCCCCCTGATGGTCAACATCGGTTGCCAGAACGCTTTTGATTTCGCCGTTACGCCGTATGGCGCTGAGCGATTCCACCGGCACCGTGCCATCACCCGGCGTTTTTGAGGAGGTGACCACATACATCTGAGAACGATTAAATGGCAAAGGTATCTCCCGATAGTTGTTGGGTAGCCTCCTGTCACTTTCATGCCTATTTTTCGGGTAGGTGATGGAAGTTTTCTGCCACGTCAGGGTGCCGTCGGAGTCGATTTTATGGCCGTAGAAGGCGTAAGTATTAGGGTGATAACCTCTACTATCCAGGAGAGAAATAAATCGACGAACACTACCATCGACTAATTCACGGTAAGCATCCCAATTGTTCTGACCAACTGCCTCATCCTTATCGATAATGTCGGACTCATACAGGCGATACCAGAGAGTCTTATTCAGGTAAATATCACCGAACGGATCCCCGTCCTTCGGCAGTTTTACATTGCTGCCGTCTTCTCCGGCCCCTTCCACGGTCAGCCAGGGCCCCCCGGAAAGGTACTTCGCCGAGGGTAAGAGCTGAAGCGGCGCGGGAGCTCTGGCCAGAACCGGCATCAGCTCCTTCGCGGTGTTACCCAGCACGGCCCCGGGCAAACCTTCCTGTTTTGCGCCAACCTTCATGCGGCGGTAAGCCGCCGGTGAGCCAAGGTCAGGGATCACCCCGTGCACTATCCCCAGAATCTTATCTTTGGCTCCACAGACCTGGGACGCATAGCGTGCCACCAGCCCGCCCATGGAATGGGTGACGATAATGACTTTTTCCTGCCCCGGAGGAAAGGGCATGCCGTGGCCGCAGTGATTTTTGTAAAGGTTGATCGTCCTGTCGATAAAAGCTACCAGCCCTTCCGCCGAGGTTTTATTATCCTGCAGCCAGTTGTAGCCATAAGCGTGAACCGGGAATAAAAAGTTCTTGAAATGGTTCAGCTCCTCCTGAGTCAGGACTGATTCTCCGGTAATTTCAGCATTTTTACCCTCAGCCAGAGGTTTCCCGACTAGCTGATTTAGCACGCCCTTTTTTTCCGACGCTGATTTACCGTAGTTATCAAGATCCTGCTGCCAGTCATCCGTCAGCGCGCCCTGTAGCACGCTTAAAAATTTACCGTAGCTGATGGATAAAACCTCTCCCCAGCCCCTCGCCCGCCGGGTTGGAAATAATGTCCCGTCATCGGAAAGCGGAGAATAGATGGTCTGGTTGATATCCCCACGGTTATCCACCTTAGTGGTGCCAGGATTAAGCAGTTCTCTTCGTTCAGCACCGTCCTTTCGTGCCCATTTAAGAAATACCCCCCCCAAACTATCGCCACGCCAGATATCATTTTCCTTACCTTCGTCAGGGCTCATCAAATTCGTCCCCATCACGCCAGGAAGGAAGATAACGGGGATCGCTTTGACAGGTGGCTGAAGCAAAACGGCTTTAGCATTCTCTGATTTTTTTTGATTCTGTATGCCGGGCCAGTGGAGCTTTCCATTTTCATCCCATTCGGGCTTTATGCAGGTCATAAAGGGGCTGCTCTCATTGCCCGTAGTCTCTTCTTCTACCATGAATTCCGTCCTTTTTCCGTTCAGGAAAATACTCGTCAGAAAAGGCCTTCGGGGCAATCAAACCGCTACTTTCCCCCGAAGGTATGCTCCGAAATCACAGAGCACCTTATGTTTTATCCAGCAAAGAGGCGTTGAGAGAATCGATATTAATATTATTCTGCACCGCCGTGGCCCCTGAGACGGAGGTCGACAGGCTTTGCTGCGTGCCATCCCCGTTTGTTAAACCCAGCTTCAGGCCGGCTACAGGTGAGTTATCCGATAAGCGCAAGACTTCAGGTGTTACAGCAAAATCAGCGCTTTCCCAGCTCTGCACCGCCTGGCTCATACTCTGCCCGCCAAACTTCTGCCACACCGCCGCCCGCTGGATAATTTTGTCCGGTGCCGCGCACTCCACAACACCATCAGCTATACGGATATAGCCGCCCCCGCTCGTCAGAATAATTTCCTGCTTCGCGCTGATAACCAGCTTGCCTTCGCTGCTGCTGATGCGGATATCTTTCAGCGCATCCAGCGTCATCTCATCACTCTGCGCCTGTATCTCCACTTTACCCCGGCCAGCAAATATCTTTATGCCCAGCTTTTGCGCAAACAGGCTAACCGCCTCTCCCGCCGCCACGGTAAATTTCTTCAGCACGCTGAAGTCCGTATTCTTTCCGCTGGTGCTGATGATGTTTTCACCCGCCGACAGCTGTACGCTGGCGGGGGTGGTCTGCGCAATACCCGCCGGGGCTGATATCATCAGTGCCGATTTTTTCAGGGCCGTCAGACTTTCTGACAGTAGTGCTTTTTGCGTCCTGATATCCGCCAGTTCCGCCCTCGCCGTTTCCACCGCACCGCTCAGGGCTTCGGCCTGATTAAGTGCCTGTTGCAGCTGACTCAGGGCCGCCCCCATCTCCAGCACTTCACCCTGCGCCTTCGCCTGGCCGTCGGCGCTGATGAATATCCCTTTCTGCGCCCGGATGGCACCCCAGCTGTCGGTTCTGAGCTCAAAGCCTTCCCCGCGCGGCTGCTTCTCGCTGTCCACCAGATGCCCGAGGTTCAGCTGGCTCTTGCCGCCGTACTCCGTCGAGACCTTGATATGCTCTTTGCCGCGCTCGTCGTCGAGGCGGATTTTGTTGTTCGCAGGCGTGCGCAGCACGTTACGTTTGTAGTTGCGGATGGTGACGTGGTCTGGGTGGGCCGAGTCGTGCAGCACCCCGGTGATATACGGCCGGTCCGGGTTGCCGTCTTCAAAGCCTATCGCCACCTCCGTGCCCGCCAGCAGCGGCAGGTGCAGCCCGTAGGTGTCCCCCGCGTACGGGCGCGCCTGGCGCACCCACAGGCTTTCAAACCCGGTTTCCCAGCCGTCGCGGTCAAACAGCATATTGACGCGGTAGCGCCCGTCTTTGTCGATATGCCCGTAGGTGTCGTTTTCCGTGGTGCTGGTCACCCGTGCGGGCAGCGAGCCCGCCATCACCGGCCTTGCGCCGGGCTCCGGGCGGAAGCCGTAATCGCCGCTGTCCGGGATACCTGCAAACCCGATTTCAAAGCTTTTGTCGCGCCGCGCGCGGCTGGTCAGGCCGGTGATAACCACC
>DASXXQ010000162.1:0-36697 GCA_036502985.1 Buttiauxella sp. | reverse complement strand
AAGTCGCTGAGTTTCGCGCAATGATGAAAGTCATTTGGGTACTAAAGAAGTTTACGGACGCGGGGTGGAGCAGCCTGGTAGCTCGTCGGGCTCATAACCCGAAGGTCGTCAGTTCAAATCTGGCCCCCGCAACCAACATTATAAACACCTTAACGGGTGTTTTTTTGTATCTGAAATCCGCAAAATGTTGAGTGGCTGCCGCTCTGGCTCACCACTCTATAATGCCTATCCAAGTCGTGCCAGGCGTGAACTATCCGCAAAATACGCCTTAATCCCCGCCAGAATAGACTCAGCCACTTCTTGCTGGAACGCAGCAGTACGCAGCTTACGTTCTTCTTCAACGTTACTCAGAAATGCAGTCTCTACCAGAATGGAGGGAATATCCGGTGCTTTCAGTACCGCAAACCCTGCCTGATCGACACTGTTTTTATGCAGCTTATTCACACGCCCTAATCGGTTAAGCACTTCTTTGCCGAATTTAAGGCTGTCGTTAATGGTCAACGACTGCACCATATCGAACATCGTATGGTCGAGATATTTATCGCCACTCTTACTCACCCCACCGATTAAGTCGGCGGCGTTCTGTGTTTGTGCGAGGAATTTTGCCGCGGTACTGGTCGCCCCCTTGGTGGAGAGCGCAAAGACTGATGACCCGCGGGCAGCGCCGGACGTAAACGCATCCGCATGAATAGAAACAAAAAGATCGGCACGTTGCTTCTGGGCTTTAGCCACCCTGACTTTTAACGGGATAAATACATCCTCGTTGCGGGTCATATAGGCTTTCATATTCGCTTCTTTATCAATAAGCGCTTTCAGGCGGCGGGCAATTTTCAGCACGATGTCTTTTTCGCGCGTCTTGTTTGGGCCGATAGCGCCGGGATCTTCCCCGCCGTGCCCAGGATCAAGCATGATAACAATTGGCCGATCGCGCCCAGCTTTTCCTGGCTGCGGCCCTTGTTCCGCAGACGGCGGCGTATTCTTATCGAGCTTGCCGTTGTTGTAATCTTCCAGTAATGCCAGCAACGGATCTTGCTCACTATTCATATTCGCTGGATACAGGTCCATCACCAGGCGCTCTTTAAATTCAGCGACCGGAGCCAGCGCAAACAGGTGCGGTGTCACATTCTGTTTAAGTTCGAAAACCATACGCACGGTTTGCGGATCAAATTGACCAACGCGCGCAGATTTAATGAAAGGATCGTCCCCACGAATCTGACCGCCGATACCCTTCAATACTGAATTTAAATTCACACCTTCAATATCTACTACCACTCTATCGGGGTTACTTAACGCAAACTGCTTATATTTGAGCTGCTTGTTCGATTCCAGCGTAACACGAGTGTATGACGAGGCGGGCCAGACGCGCACCGCAACGACCAGGCTTGAGGCCGCTAAGCCAACCTGGCTAACACTCAAGAGCCACATAGCACCTGCACCCTGCAATAAACGGCGCCGACTTATTAATGGATTGGAATCTGACATAGCTCTCCTGAGCGGTGTATTCCTGTGAATCGAATAAACAATTTTATTTTTTGAGCCGAAAACTTTAACGAAACACGCCCGGACTGTCACCCATTAAAGGGTAAACATTCGCGATCAGCCACTCGGTAGCCCAAATGCAGAAAAAACCGCTTTGCGTTAATTGCTGCTTGCACCAGAAGCAATAAAAGAATAAAAATACAGAAATTACGAATAATCATGCAATGAGGTCGAGCCGTGGTGAAGGAACGTAGAACCGAACTGGTACAGGGATTCCGCCATTCTGTTCCCTATATAAATGCCCATCGGGGAAAAACGTTTGTCATTATGCTTGGCGGCGAAGCCATTGAACACGAGAACTTTTCCAGTATCGTCAACGATATTGGTCTGTTGCATAGCCTGGGGATTCGTCTGGTGGTTGTGTATGGCGCGCGCCCGCAGATTGATGCCAATCTGGCTTCGCATAATCATGAACCGATTTATCATAAACATACACGCGTGACCGACGCCAAAACGCTGGAACTGGTAAAGCAGGCTGCCGGTTTATTGCAGTTGGATATTACCGCACGTTTGTCCATGAGCCTTGGCAATACGCCGTTGCAAGGCGCGCACATCAATGTGGTCAGCGGCAATTTTATTATCGCCCAGCCGTTAGGCGTGGATGACGGCGTGGATTATTGCCACAGTGGACGCGTGCGTCGTATCGATGAAGAAGCGATTCACCGTCAGCTTGATAATGGCGCAATTGTCCTGATGGGACCGGTAGCCGTTTCAGTCACGGGCGAAAGCTTCAACCTCACCTCAGAAGAGATTGCCACACAGTTAGCGGTGAAGCTGAAAGCCGAAAAAATGATTGGTTTTTGCTCTTCTCAGGGTGTTATTGACGACAATGGCAATATCGTTTCTGAACTGTTCCCTAACGATGCACAAAAACGCATTGAAGAACTCGAAGACGTCGGCGACTACCATTCCGGTACAGTGCGTTTCTTACGAGGTGCGGTTAAAGCCTGCCGTAGCGGCGTGCGTCGCAGCCATTTAATTAGCTATCAAGAAGATGGCGCGCTGTTGCAGGAGCTTTTCTCACGCGATGGTATCGGCACACAAATTGTGATGGAGAGTGCAGAACAAATTCGCCGCGCCACCATTAACGATATCGGCGGCATCCTTGAGCTGATTCGCCCGCTGGAACAGCAAGGGATCCTGGTGCGTCGCTCGCGCGAACAACTGGAAATGGAGATCGACAAATTCACCATTATCCAGCGCGATAACCTGACTATCGCTTGCGCGGCACTCTATCCTTTCCAGGAAGAAGGGATTGGCGAAATGGCCTGTGTGGCGGTTCATCCGGACTATCGCAGTTCATCGCGCGGTGAAGTCCTGCTGCAACGTATTGCCACGCAAGCGCGGCAAATGGGTCTGAGCAAACTGTTCGTCCTGACAACCCGCAGCATTCATTGGTTCCAGGAGCGCGGTTTTATGCCGGTCGATGTCGAACTGCTGCCAGAAAGCAAAAAAGAGATGTACAACTACCAGCGGCGTTCAAAAGTGCTGATGGCTGATTTAGCCTGAGTGTGTAAATGTCGGATGTCGCTTGCGCTAATCCGACCTGTGCAAGCTGTTGTAGGGTGGATTAGCGCAAGCGACATCCACCAAAACAGTTAGTTAAAACTCTCCATTAATCCGCTACGCCGTTCAGTCTTCGTTACAATCGCTTTTTCTAACACCCGATCGTCGGCATACAACGATAATCGCTTGCGTGCACGGGTTATGGCGGTATAAACCAGCTCACGCGTGACGACAGCCGTGTATTGGTTTGGCAATACGAGTGCTGCATGGTCAAATTCCGAACCCTGAGATTTATGCACAGTCATCGCATAGGCAGTGTCGTGCCCTGGCAAACGACTCGGCTGCACGGATTTTATCGTGCCGTCCGGCATCGGGAACCAGACGCGCAGCCCCTCACCTCTATCCAGCGCGATTCCGATATCTCCGTTAAACAAACCCAACGAGCTGTCATTTCGGGAAATCATAATTGGCCGGCCGTTGTACCAGCGCGATGCCGCCTGATTTGGCCGCTCAATGAGACGTTTTTGAATCAACGCCAGTTCTATACGGTTATTCAGGCCGCTTACACCAAACGGCCCCTCCCGCAACGCACATAACAATTGATAGCGCCCAAAGGCTTCGAGAATAGCGGCAGGTTCGGCGTGATGATGCATTAACTCAAGATACGGGCGATAACCTTCCACCACATCGTCAATCATCACGGCATAGTCTTCTGTTTCACACAGCGGCTGCTTTGTTATATCGGCAAACCCTTTGGCAAATACCGCCCTGGCCTGTTTCGCGTCACAGGCATTAACGGCAAACGCCAATTGCCCGACGCCTGACTGGCTATCAAAACGGTAGCTTTTTTGCAGCAGACAAAGCCCATCCCGTAGCGCACTTGCTTGAGTGCCCTCCCCGACGGGAAGTGAATAGCCCGTCAGTCGACTTAGCTCAGCGGCCCTGTCAGGTGAATATCCGTGTGTGACATAGTGGCAAATATCCCCAAGCACCGCCCCCGCCTCTACCGATGCCAGTTGATCACGGTCACCAAGGAAAATAACCCGCGCGTGTGCCGGCATTGCGTTGATAAGTTTTGCCATCATGGGCAAATCCACCATCGAGGCCTCATCAACGACCAGAACATCGAGATGTAACGGATTCCCTGCGTGATATCGCAGGCGCTGGCTGTTTGGCTGCGCCCCTAACAAGCGGTGCAGAGTACATGCATCGTTAGGCAACGCCGCTTTTTGTGTATCGTCCAACGGCAAACGACGCAGTGCCGAGCCCAGAGACTCAGTTAAACGCGCAGCCGCTTTACCTGTTGGTGCAGCAAGTTGAATACGCAAAGTTTGAGCACCAGATAACTGAACCAGGGCCGCAAGCAATTTCGCAACAGTCGTAGTTTTACCGGTTCCTGGCCCACCTGAAATTACCGAAATACGGCGGGTTAATGCCACTGCCGCCGCAACCTTTTGCCAGTCGGTATCTGGCATCGGCGCAAACAGTTGATTGAGTACGCTAACAACCTGTTCTTCATCAAGAGGAATTGCCCGGTTTTCAGCGCCAAAGAAGCGGGCAACCGCCTGTTCGTTTTGCCGCATCCGATTAAGATACAAGCGCTCGCCAATCAATTTCAGCGGTGTAGCGCTTTCATCTTCGCTTACCGCTGGTGAGGCAAGTAGCGTTTCGCGCCAGTCGTTCTTGAGTAACGCTTGCGTAAAGAGTTGTTCAGCAAAATCCGGCTGCCGCCCGGCAAAACAAAACTCAGGGCTTAGACGCGAAAGAGGAATGCATACATGTCCCTCACCCGCATCATGGCTGACCAGAGCCGCCGCCAGCATCACCGCGGGGTGCTCATCATCGGCTATCATCATGGCAAACTGGGCATCCAGAGCGCGCAACAATTTTTGCTCTACCGCCAGCTGTAGCAGTGCTGTCATTTTCATGGCGTAACCTCGTCCGTTTGCGCCGCGAACAGCACGTCCATTTTGGCAATTAATTCTGCATCCGGGCGTGTTGAAAATATCCCCTGAGATGAACCGTCGCCTTCAACGCCACGTAAGAAAAGATAGATAACACCGCCGAAATGGCTTTGGTAGTCATAATCAGGAATACGGTGGCGTAAGTAACGGTGCAGCGCCAGCGTATAGAGCTGATATTGTAAATCGTAACGGTGAGATTGCATGGCGCTCGCCATCGCCTCCTCGGTATACGCGCTACTGTCTTCGCCTAGCCAGTTAGATTTGTAATCCAGCAGGTAATAACGCCCCTGCCAGCGGAACACCAGGTCAATAAACCCTTTCAGCATCCCACGAACTTGTTTGAAGTTTAACGCGGGGCAGCCTGACGATAACGGGTCAAATTCACGTACTAACTGGTCCAGTTGCACCGCCTGCAAATCACGTTCAATGGGCAAATAGAACTCCAGTTCAACCTGCTTGTCTTGCGGGGTTAACTGGCTAAGTGACACACCTGTATCGTTCAATGGTGCCTGCAAAATCGTTTGCAGCCATTGCGTTAATACCGGCTGCCACTCTTCACCAAAACCTTGCGTCGCTAACTGTTCCGCAATCCATGTATCGTTAAGTGGCTGAGTAAAATCGATTCCTTCAAACAAACTATGTAAAAACGTGCCGGGCCCCGCGCCGCGTGGGAAGGTATGCGGAGTAAGTAAAGGCTCACTTTGCACTGGAACAACCCCTGCGGCATCCACATCCAGGCGAGGCAGCAAATCCAGCGCCTGGCTGCTGCCATGTTGCTGCAAACCTGAATAACTGGTTACACGCCAATTATCGGCCACTTGCCTTTTCATGGTTCTGGCACTCAGCTCGGGAAGTTCAGCGCTCACTGGCTGCCACGGCGTGTAATCTTCAGACTTTGGCTCTTCAACGCAAATAGACTCACTCACCAGTGCCATCAAGTCCGTCTGTAACCCCGCGGCGTCTTTTGCTTCACCTTTCTGCACGAGATAACCCAACGCGCCAAGATGCAAATCACTGGAACCTTTTTTGGCTCGATTTCCCTTAAACAGTGGCGCGATACCAAGGCTGCAGTGCCAGATAGACCGCGTTAAGGCGACGTACAGCAAACGTAAATCTTCAGCCAGACGTTCTTCTTCCGCAAGGCTCAGGCTTTCCTCGTCATCGCTTAAATCCAGCAACGGCGAGAAGGTCGAGCGGTCGTGATACAAACCGCTGCTTTGCGCACGATAATTGGCAATAAACGGTAGCCAAACCAGCGGGTACTCAAGCCCTTTCGATTTATGAATAGTGACAACCTGAACCAGGTGCCTGTCACTTTCGAGGCGTAGTTGTTGGCTGTATGCGTTGCTATCAGGCTCTGCAACCTGCTGCGCCAGCCAACGAACCAATGCATGCTCGCTGTCGGTTTGCACAGCCTCTTCTTGCAGCAGTTCGCTGATGTGCAAAATATCGGTCAGTCGCCTCTCGCCACCCGGCGTTGCCAGCAAGTTTTCAGCCACCTGACGACGAGCGATAAGGGCTCGCAGCATTGGCATTACGCCCCGCCGCAACCAAACTTGCCGATAGTCCGAAAACTCTTCAACCAGCCGATCCCAGGCATTTTCATCTTCATTCAGGGCTTCAATCATTCGGGCATCAAGACCCAACATGCTGGTCGCGACCGCACTGCGCAACGCGGTTTCAATTTCTGGAGCCAACACCGCCTGCAAAATCCACAAGATCTCTCTGGCTTCCGGCGTGGCAAAGACTGAATCACGGTTTGACAGGTAAACCGATGGGATATTCAGCGCTGCGAGTGCCTCACGCACAATGGAGGCTTCGCCCCGACTGCGCACCAAAATGGTAATGTCAGACGATTGGACCGGGCGTGATTCCTCGCCCTTCCACAACAATGCCTCGCCGCGCTGCCCGGCAGTCAGCCAGTCTCGAATCTGCTGCGCGCACTGCATAGCCATGGTTTGTTGGTAATCACTCACACCGCAGCCATCCCCCGGCATTGCCCAAAATGACATTGCCGCCTGATTTTTCCCTTTAATGGTGAAACGCAGGCCATTATTTTTCTCAGCCGCTTTCACCGCTAAGAAGGGAATTTGCTGGAATAAAAAGGGATTATCCAGTTGTTGGAATAGGGTATTTACACTGCTTATCATTCCTGGTGATGAACGCCAGTTAGTATCCAGCGTGTAGTGGGCACTTACCTCATGACGAGCTTTCATGTAGGTAAAAATATCCGCACCACGGAAGGCGTAAATAGCCTGTTTAGGGTCACCAATAAGCAACAACGCTGTATCTGGCTGATTGATATAAAGGCGTCTGAAAATACGATATTGCTGCGGGTCGGTATCCTGGAATTCATCAATCATTGCGGCCGGGAAACGCCCACGAATAGCTGCTGCCAGAGCATCGCCACCCGGTTTATGCAATGCTTCATCCAGACGAGTCAGCATATCGTCAAAACCAAGCTCCCCACGGCGGCGTTTTTCCTGCTGCACGGTATAGCGAATTTCGGCCATTGCACGGGCGATAACCAAATCACGCAGCGTTAACGGCTCCCCCAATAGATCGTTAATCGCTCTGAAAACAGGATGCTGCGGGGGTTGGCCCTCTTTCGTTTTCTCATCCAGCATCGATTGAGAAAAACGCTCGAGTTCCTTGGGCAGCTTGTAAGTCGTTGTTTCGGTTTGCGCCCAGGTACCAACTATGTTCAACCAGTTAGGTAAGTTTTTGCTGCTGTAACTACGGCGGTCAATCTTAGCGACACTCAGGATCTGCGCAATTTCGTCCACGCAGGCGCACCACTGTGCTTTCACATCCTCAATGGCGTTAATAATTTTTTGGTGACGTGCGAGCAGCGTTTCATCGTCGGCAGGAGGCTGTTTCAGAACCGGTTGTTCACCTTGCAGCCAGCTGTTTATATCCCTGAGAAGCTCATCAGGACTTGCCCATTCTTCTGCCATAACCTGTGCGACAGGTTTAGGTAGCGGGTAACAATGTCGACGCCAGAAATCAGCGCAAGCATGGCGACGCAATAACGATTCATCTTCAATGAGTTGTTGCTCAAACAACATGCCTGATTCAAACGCATTGAGACTGAGCATCCGCTGGCAAAAACCATGGATAGTGAATATTGCGGCTTCGTCCATTTGCTGTTCTGCAAGACGCAAAACCTGGGCGGCCTGCTGAAGATCGGGTATTTCCGCCAGCAGTTTTTGAAACAGAGGATTGCCAGTGCGCTTGCGTACGCAAGCAATACGCAACTCATGGATATTGGCGCGAATACGGCCACGGAGTTCTTCTGTCGCTGCCTGAGTAAAGGTTACGACCAATAATTCTTCAACGGAAAGTGGCCGTGGGTGAGCATTTTGCCCACCCAGGCCAAGTAACAAACGCAGATAAAGTGCTGCTATGGTGAAGGTTTTTCCGGTACCCGCAGAGGCTTCAATCAGCCGCTCCCCCGTTAGGGGTAAACTAAGGGGATCAAGAGGCTGCGTGGTTCCGGTCATTATTCCTCACTTATTCTCGTCGCACTTCAGGTTACAGGGTTGGCTGTAACCCAAGTTACTTAGCGTCGACAAGCGGTAATGATTGTTGCAGACCGCTGACCTCCTTCCAGGTTTTCCACCCATTCGGAGCGGCATAGTCTGCCTTACCATTGTGACTACCAGAAACTTGTGACAGTACAGCCATACCTTGCGGTTCAATCACTGCCTGATGGAAGAAATCAGCCAGTTTTTGCGGTGTCAGTTTTTTAATTTCGGCGACTACTTTATCACGCGAATCAAAGTCCAGGTTTCCGCGATCGAAATCTTTGCTCAGTTGCGAAGCTTCCTGAGACAAGGTTTGCGGTGCCTGCATAATTTCGCTGATCATCCCTTGCTGCATTTGGGCAAAATCTTCAGCACTCATGTCCCGCAGTTTCTTTTCAGCCGTTGGATAGAATGCTTTAAAGCGTTGATACAAATAGGCCGGTTGCTTATCGTTGCTTTGCAATAAGAACCCGACGCCCCACTGGCGCCCAATCGACATCGGGAATGCAAATACCGCATAACCCAGTTGTTCCTGAGTACGTAACTGATTGTAGAACCACGGTTGAATGATCTGCCCTAACATTGAACTGTACGCGGTGCTCACGGTTTCGTCGTAACCTTTCGGCACGTAAACCGCAGCCAGTGCCGAATCTGTGCTACTTCCCGCTTTTTCAAACATCGCTAAATGTTGGTTATCAACCAACACATCTTTGTTCCGGCACCATTCGTTACCTTTGGTGGCGAGCTGGCTTTGTACCCGATGAGCCAGGTCTTTCGCCTGCTCGGAAGACATATTACCCAGTACCAAAAATTCAGGCTTAGCATTGTTTTTTAAGGCTTCTCGGTAATCAAGAACATCTTTGAGCGTCAGTTCAGGCAATAATGCCCGGCGAACATCACGCTGGAAATACGGCACCTGAGACACCATTTGCACCGGCATAATAGCCTGATCGTAAGCTTTGCCCTTATCTGCTGAATCCATCATTTGGGCATACCATGACTTCGCCTGTTCCAATTGTTCCTGGGTCGGTGTATAGGAGAAATAGCCCTTTAACAATGCTTCAAAAAGCTGCGGCAAACGTTGGGTATAACCGTTGGCATTCACCATTAAGCCGCTGTTGGCATTGGTCGAAAAACCAATACCACCGATGGATGCCTGGTTGCTTAACTCATCCAGTGCAATTCCCGCCAGATAGTCATTCAGGGCGAATAACACCTGGTTTTTCGCGCTGTCCATCGCTTGTGGGTTACGCAGCACCATGGTGACATCAGCTTTAGGCTCATTGGCAAAATAGTGGCTCGGCATATAGAGCACGCGCAAACCCGGTTCTTTAACTAACAGCTCAGGATGAGCATAGGTTTTATCCTGTTTGACCAGAGTAAAATCGTCGGGGATGTACGGGTTTAATTGTGGTAATGCAAGCTTAATAGCCGCTGCTTTTTGCTGCCAGCTATCAAAGAGTTGCGGCGTGATTTTGTCTACCTGATAAGGCGCATCAACAAAATAAGCCGTTTTGTTATGGGGTTCTTTCGGGCTGATATACCAGACGCGGGCATTTTGCGGCGTCATCATATCCAGCCGCGCTTTAATGGCCGAGGGGTCGTATTTATCCGCAATATTAACGGCATCAAGCGTGTGCTCGACAGGTACGCGCAGCATGGTGTCTGCAAGCCATTCAACGTAATCCATATCCCGGGTGATTGATGGATAACGGAAGTCGAGATCAAGTACGTGGGCAAGCTCATCAAAATAGCTTTTATCAACGCCATGCTCACGCAAGTTATTTAAGTAGCTAAAAATAGCGGCCACGACTTCATCACGTTGCGCCAGGCCTTTATCAGTTAACGATACAGAGATAGCAAACACGCCGCTGTTACCGTTAACTAACGGATCGGAGTCAGCACGAATGCTGTCTGCAAGACCTTGCTTTTGCAGCCAATCAGAAAGGGTATTGTTGCTACGGTTGCCGATCAAATAACCAATTAGTTCATCGGTTTTGCTACGGAATTTATCGCTATTGTTGTCGATTCTAAATTCAACACGCACCACTTTACGAGGCAATGCAGGTACGTAGTGAATGATGACGCCTTTTTGCGCATCGGTGACAACGGGGACGTCAATAACAGGCCGCTCGATATTTTTATTCGGTACGCGGCCGTAGGTTTCTACTGCGATCTTTGCCAGTTCAGGTAACGGCTTATTGCTATAGATAACCGCTTTCATCAGGTTCGCGGAATAGTATTTATCACGAAAGGCCACCAGCGCATCCAGTAGTTTGCTGCCGGGTTTATCGCGCAAAGTTTCCAGATTACCGCCAGAGAAACGCGAGCCAGGGTGCGCCGGGTTGATAGTTTCAGCACTTACTTGCGCCATACGCATACCGTCACGCGCGCGGGCTAAAGTCAGCTCCGCATTAACCGCGTTACGTTCACGTTCAGCGTATTCAGGGGCGAGGTTTGGCTCAGCAATCGCATCCGATAAACGATCTACCGCCCCTTCCAGCGCATCGTTTTCCACTTCCAGGTAAAACGCTGTGCGGTAAGTCGCGGTACTGGCGTTATGGCTGCCACCGTGCTTTTTGAGGAACTCTGACAGGCTATCCGGTTCAGGATACTTTTTGGAGCCCATCAGCGTCATATGTTCAAGATAGTGAGCAAGGCCAAGATGGTTATCAGGATCTTCTAAGGATCCAACAGGAACCACCAATGCAGACAATGACTTAACGGCTTGCGGATCAGATACCAGCAAGACGGTCATACCATTATCAAGGCGTACAGCCTGATACTGGCGATTGTCTTTCTCACTTTTATGGATAGTTTCCTGAATGGGTTGCCAACCCGTATCGGCCTGACTTAATGGTGCCCAAAGAGCGACGAACAAGCAAAGCGGTTTTAACCAGGTGCTGCATTTAGGCATTAACGAACCTCATAATCACGAAACTTCTATACCCTACGACTTAAACTATTCAGGGTATAACTCACTCATCATTAACAACTTTTAAACGGTCCGTTATTATAGTTGCTTCTTTTTTCGCCAGCCCTGAGCAAGTTGCGCATAATAGATTAACCTGCCGGATTGTGCAATTTTTATACAATTATTTTAATGTATTTTGAAGCGATACAGCGGCAGCAAGTAGCATTCAGCCTCGTTTATTATCGCTTCATAGTAGTCTGGCTCCAGCGTTCGATAGAGGCGTTGTAGCCACTTATCAGCACCTTCACCTTCGACTCTTTGATTACCTTCCCAGGCAGCCAGCAGCTTACTTTTCGCTTTCTGCTGCGTTTGCTCATCCCATAAAATGGCATCATTTGCGGGTTCATAACAGGCTTTTATCCATGCCCCGCCACTCATTGGAAGCAGAAGCAACGGCTGCACCAATCCTTTACGATAACCATCAATAAGTTGCTGGAGATAGCTTTTTGCCTGCTCAGGGTCGAGAGCCGGGAATTTCCACTCAGTAGAATCACGCCCGTACAAACGGCTTTCACCGCTTCCCCCCATCGCACACCAGACAACATGTTCAATCCACAGTTGCAGACCATGGGCCGGGTTAAGGATCGATGGCCGCCAGCGCAACAGCCCATCAGCCTGAACATCCGACAACCAACCTTCCAGACTTGTTCCGTCTATAAGCAGCGAGACTTCCTGGCTGTTGCCATTTTGTCGCTCGGCTCTCACTTTTTGGGCCAGCTCTTCCATTTCTGTTAACTGGGTTTCCCATAAAATTTCACCGAATGCACCGTACGGTAATGTGCCTGCCGCTCTGTAACGGCTGAATAGCTGCTGTGTGTCACCGTCCTGAACCAGAGTATTCAGCAATTCCTGATTCATCTGGAAACGTTCGAGGCTATCTAATGTGAAAGGTTCTGCATCAGGAAGATCGGTTTCTTCGAGCTGGAAATTGATCCCTAAACGCATCTGGAAAAAGGCGCGTACGGGATGTCGCCAGAAACGTTGTAATTGTTCCAATGTGATGACGTTCTGAGTTTGTTCCTGCAATGGCTGAATAAACGGAGCCTGGGCTTCCCCCATCCCACTTGCCGCGGCTAACCATTCGGTGGCATAGCTCTGCGCTGGAGCCCCCGGCAAGAAATTTCCCGCTTCAAAAGGCGTGCGATAATGCTGTTGCACCAAATGTTTTTTCACGCGCTCACTGCTTTCGTCACAGGTTTGTTCTGTGTCCTGGGGCAGGCAATGGCTTTGCGCAATGTAATCTAAAAGTTCATCAACCAATACCGAAGGGTAGCGTTGGCTGTTGTCCTGAATTGAACGTCCGATATAACTGATGTAGAAGCGCATTTGCGCAGAATTGAGAGCTTCCAGGAACAAATAGCGGTCATCATCCCGGCGACTACGGTCACCACGCTGTGGTTTCTGGTTCATTAAATCGAACCCGAGAGGGGCAAGCGTGCGCGGATAAACGCCATCATTCATGCCAAGTAAGCAAACCACTTTGAACGGGATAGAACGCATCGGCATCAGTGTGCAAAAGTTGATTGGTCCGGCAAGGAAACGTTGGCTAATTCGTTCTTGATCCAGGCGTTGCGCGAGTTCATCACGTAACAACGTTAGTGAAACGCTCTCCTGATACTGGCTTTCAAGGCCATATTTAATGATTTCTTGCCATTGCTGCTCGATTAGCGCCAAAGCCGCTTCAGTTTCTGTATCAGGAAGGAAGAAGCTGCTCAACATGTCACGGCATACCGTGGTCCATTCAGCTAAGGGCCGCGCGACTGTGAGCTCACGACGCCAGATATTTAACTGCATCAACAGCTCGGCTAACTGCCCGACAAGCTCAGCAATTAAACCACTCGATTCATCGTAAGGGAGGATCGACTGCCATTCGCCTGCCTGGCTATCCATCGCATACCCCAATAACATGCGCGTCAAACCAAAGCGCCAGGTATGTTGCCCGGTTGCCGGGAGGTTAAGCTCACGAACGTTATCGTCATCAATACCCCAACGAATCCCCGATTCATTGACCCACAAGCGCAAGTAGCGCAGCCCTTCTTCGTTAATTGAGAAACGAGCTGCCAGTGCAGGAACTTCTAACAGAGCAAGGACATCCTGCGCTGCGAATCGGCTGTCAGGTAGTGAGAGCAGTGAGATAAAAGCTTGTAAAGCCGGATGCGCCTGACGCGCGCGGCGGTCGGAAATAGCAAATGGCAGCCTACGTTCTGCCACTGCATTACCAAATACGGCCTGGATAAACGGGCTGTAACTATCGATATCCGCCACCATCACAATAATATCGCGGGGTGTTAGCGTTGGGTCAGCCTCCAGCATTGCCAAAAGCTGATCGTGCAGTACTTCAACCTCACGTTGAGGACTGTGACATTCATGGAAAGTGACTGAGTGGTCGTCACAGGAAAGAACGCGTTTCTTATGGCTGTGTTCAAACTCTTCTTCAGTCAAACCGGTGACCGCATTGTTTTGTAGCTCAAGCAAATCGTACTGCAGATTGCGCAGGACGTTATCAGGCTCGATATCGACAAATACATCAATTTCTTCAAAGTGTTGTAGCTCAGCCAATAAGAACGTGTAATCACGCCCTAATTTCCCCCATGAAGCCAAAAGTGGGTTACCAATATCTTGTTCACCTGCCTCGTTGAACAATGAAGATGCCGTATCGCTGTCTTTGAACAGCGGAAGCGATAAATCCTCCCTGGCGTGGCGACGACGGCGGCGACTCATTAATCGCGCAAGGTAAGCAGGATCTTTAATATCCCCCCAGTAATAGCGACATGGATTGGTAAACAGTAAATGGACATCAATGTGCTTACCCAGCGCTTGTAACGCTTGCAGATAAACAGGCGGCAGCGCTGAAATACCACAAATAAAGACACGGGCAGGCAAACCCGGCGGGCATTCATTGCTCGATTCCAGAGCATTAATAAAACGTTGATAGAGATTTGCACGGTGCCATTCAGGTTGCCCAAGCTTTTGAGTGTGATGTACCAGAGCGGCCCATAGCGGAGCCTGCCACAATTGAGCTTCGCCCACATTGTCGACAATCTCCCCTTTTTCCCACTGGCTTAACCAACCCGGGCGATAGACCAGATACTGGTCGTAAAGGTCAGCAATTCTTGACGCTAATTGAGACAGTTTTCGACCATTTTCATCTTCTTCAAGATACTGATTTAGCAGTGCAAACTCAGGTCGTGCCAGCATCGTAGGAATGAGCGTCATCAACTTCCAGCTCATGCTTTGCTTATTGAATGCGCTTTGTTCCGGGATATTCGGCAGCACTCGCACAAACATATCCCAGATAAAGCTCGCAGGAAGAGGGAAGCTGATGTTTGCCGCGATACCAAATTTTTGTGCCAGCGTCATTTGTAGCCATTGCGCCATACCGGTACTTTGCACCAATACAACCTCGGGCTGGAAGGGGTCCGGCAGCGGTTGCCTTTCCACAATAAACTCCATAATTGCTTCCAGCACATCCAGCCGGTTGGAATGGTAAACACGCAACATAGAATCGCTACTCCTGACTTTTCTCTTTTTGCGGACAAAGTAATCGTGACAGTTGCCCGTTTCGCCCACCAGGACTGGTAATCGTAATGGCGATGCTGACACATCCAGCCGCTGATGTCTGCTGCCGACTTACTTTCCATGCATCTGCAGGTAAGGGGGATTCAGGCTCGCTCATTTCCACGGCTAATCGCCATAGCTGGCGGAATTGCCATTGAGACTGAAAACCTTGCTGTAATACACGGTGATAACCCAGCAGAGCCAGCATCACTACCGAAAACAGTGCGATAGCGCAAAGCACTTCCACCAGGCTAAACCCGCGCTGTAATGATTTCACGGTGGTAACTGGCATCGGGATACCTCTGTGAAAGGGCAGAAATCTAGCCAGCCATGTGGCTTTGAAAGCCAATGTAAGTTATCAAGCGTTCCCCATTGCCACAGCGTCAGTGGCATTTGCTGCCCTTCAGTAATCCCATGAACAGCCATAACAGCTTCTTTTTTGCCGACCATCAACACACAAGCTTTCCAGCCTTTATCCGGGTGTTGCTGGCAGCCCCAGTGTGGCTGAGGGGCCCAGGATAACTGGCTTCCCCAGGCTTGCGCTGAAATAGCCTCTGCAAACTGTTTCAGGAAAGCGACTTCACTTGCCACCAGATGGCGCTGGCGACTGAGTTGTTGCTGTAATCCACCAAGCATTAATATCCCCAAAGCGAATAACAGCAATACAAACCCAAGAGTGATATTACCCCGTTCATATTGACCACTCACAGATTAAAGCCCACAACGATGTGGCGTAGGGAAATCGGACTTTGGCCTTTGCTGCTTGATGCGGCAAGCTCAATAACCAGTAATGAAGGCAACGAATGTCGCGCCAAACGGGTCACTGAGAATTTACGTATTATCATCGCGGCAGGATCTGAAACTTTCTCCCAGCCGTTACCTTCGCACGTGGTTGCACCGCGCAAAACCTCCAGATTGTTACTGTTCAGTCGAAACCCCATCTGCTCAGTTTCCGAATGGCTGGAGGGTTCCCAGCGTCCATTGCTGTTGCTATCCCACTGCAGAAGCACGCACGTCCCCTCTTTGCGCAGAACCAGCCCTTCCCCCTGGCAATTGCCGTGGCAATAACCTGCACGTTGTAGCTGCTTTCCCAGGCTGAATGCCAGTTGCCAGAGCGACTCTTGCAGCGCTTCTTTCTGATACTGTTGCAGAACTGCCCGTTGTAGAACCGGAAACAAACGGCCAGCCCCCAACAGAACAATGCTGCTTAGCGCCATGGCGATGAGCGTTTCAAGTAAGGTGAACCCTTGCTGGTTTAACTGCATTGATTGCTCCCGATAACTTCACAGACACGAATACGCCCCTGAGAGGAGATAATAACTCGCCATTTTCCCGCATCGCTTTGAACATCGATATGTCCTGGCCATGCTGTGTTTCGCAGCCCATAGAATCCAAGATTTGGCGTTGTTTCGATAATATCGACATCAGCAAAAGGTTGAAGCAATCGCCATCGCCCTTCTGAATGGCACAGGTTTGCCTCAAGCATTTTGCTCGCCAGGCACCATGAATTCCCGGCACGGCTTACCCTCACCAGATGATCACGATTGTGCCAATTAGCATCGTTACGGAGCTGTTCGAGTAAATGACGAATATGCTGAGTCGTTATCCACAGACGTTGTTGCTGCTGCCACTGCTGCCAGCCATATACGCCGCCCGCACTAAGCATCGCCACAATGGACATCACCACCAACATTTCTATCAGGCTAAAACCATGTTGTTTTGCTTTCATGGCAGCAGTTTGCCAGCCACAAAATCCTTCGCTACTGGCAAGAGTTTGATTTTCGGGAAGACTCGAAGGAAAGTTGAGATGTTACTGCGGGTTGCACAGGTATTGGAAAGAGGTTCGCAAAGCCGTCAAACAGGCAAAAAAAACCGGCGCACAAGTGGCACCGGTTATGGCAAGCTTTCAGCCGTTAGATAGCGACAGGGGCTTTGATCGCGGGATGAGGATCGTAGCCTTCAATTTCGAAATCTTCAAAACGGTAGTCAAACAGCGATTCAGGTTTGCGTTTAATAACCAGTTTTGGCAAAGCTCGCGGCTCACGTGTTAATTGCAAACGCGTTTGCTCAAGGTGGTTGCTGTACAGGTGGGTATCGCCTCCGGTCCAGACGAAATCCCCCACTTCCAGATTACATTGCTGCGCCATCATATGAACCAGTAAAGCATAGCTGGCGATGTTAAATGGCAGCCCAAGGAAGATGTCGCATGAGCGCTGGTAAAGCTGGCAGGAAAGCTTGCCGTCAGCCACATAGAACTGGAAAAATGCGTGGCAGGGTGCCAGCGCCATTTTATCCAGTTCGCCAACGTTCCACGCCGAAACGATAATACGGCGCGAATCGGGATCGTTTTTAAGCTGGTTAATCACGGTGGTGAGCTGGTCAATATGGCGACCGTCAGGTGTTGCCCAGGAGCGCCACTGTTTGCCATACACCGGCCCAAGATCGCCGTTTTCATCCGCCCATTCGTCCCAGATAGAAACGTTGTTTTCATGCAAGTAAGCAACGTTAGTGTCACCTTTCAGGAACCAAAGCAGTTCATGAATAATGGAGCGCAAATGGCAACGTTTAGTGGTGACCATCGGGAAACCATCTTGCAGATTGAAGCGCATCTGATGACCGAAAATCGATAGTGTACCCGTACCGGTACGGTCATCTTTTGGTGTGCCGTTTTCAAGCACATGTTTCATCAAATCAAGATACTGTTGCATGGTTTCCTCACGAAAGCTGTTGCTGCGGACGACGACGATACGCCCAAATCATCATAATCACACCGGCGACAATCATCGGAATCGACAGGATTTGCCCCATGCTGATGTACTGCACCCATTCACCGGTAAATTGCTGATCCGGCTGACGGAAGAATTCTACGATGATACGGAATGCACCATAGCCAATCAGGAACAGGCCGGAAACAGCACCCATCGGGCGCGGCTTACGAATAAACACGTTAAGGATGATGAACAGCACGATACCTTCCAGAACCATCTCGTAAAGCTGAGAAGGATGGCGTGGTAAGACACCGTAGGTGTTAAATAAAGACTGCCATTCAGGATGCGTGGCGAGCAGGCCAATGTCTTCACTACGGGAGCCCGGGAACAACATGGCCCACTTGAAGTTTGGATCAACACGTCCCCATAATTCGCCATTGATAAAGTTACCAAGACGGCCTGCACCCAAACCAAATGGAATCAGTGGCGCAATAAAATCAGCAACCTGGAAGAAGGAGCGATGAGTACGACGCGCAAACCAGATCATCACGCAGATAACACCGACAAGCCCGCCATGGAAGGACATGCCACCATCCCAGACTTTAAACAGGTACAGCGGATCGGCAAGGAAAACAGGCAGGTTGTAGAAGAAAACATACCCAAGGCGCCCACCAAGGAATACACCCAGGAAGCCCGCATAAAGCAGATTTTCAACTTCGTCTTTCGTCCAACCGCTGCCAGGTTTATTGGCACGACGGCCCGCAAGCCACATGGCAAATACGAAGCCAACCAGGTACATCACGCCATACCAGTGCAAAGAGACTGGCCCGACGGAAAAAATCACCGGGTCAAATTCAGGGAAATGCAGATAGCCACTATTCATCTGTCACCACAAACCGTTGTTACCCCACCGAAATTCTACGATGGGTTGCAAGTACGCATCTGTGCTGATGCGCTCCGAAAGCAGCGGATCATAGCACAAAGGGCTTAAGGGTTGAGTCGGCGAAGTTGTAAAAGATATGTAATACCAAATGCTGGGGAAGAAACAACGAGCGCCTTAGCGCCCGCCGCGAATCAAACCGCCCATGCCACGACGCTCCATAAAAGAAGCTACCTGATGACGCACTTCCGTCGCTAATTGAGCCTCAAGGCTGCGCTGAGCCAGCTGTTGCACCTCTTCAAGGCTAATGTGGCGCAGCAGATACTTAACACGTGCGACTGAACGTCCGTTCATCGACAAATGGCGATACCCCATGCCAACAAGCAATGCGACGCACATCGGATCGCCTGCCATTTCACCACACAAGCAGAGATCGATATTGTGGCGTTCAGCTTCTGTCGCAATATGGTTTAACGCCCGCAGCATAGCGGGATGCAGGCTGTCGTAAAGGCTCGCGACACGGGTATTGTTGCGATCGACGGCCAGCAAATATTGCGTTAAGTCGTTAGTGCCCACCGAAATAAAATCAACCCGGCTGGCAAGATGCCCCATCATAAACACCATCGAAGGGACTTCAACCATCACGCCAATACGAGGTTTTGGTATCTCGTAGCCGAGCACCTCTTCCACTTCACGCCCGGCACGGTCGATTAAACGACGCGCTTCGTCTATCTCGTCGATACTGGTGATCATCGGCAGAAGGATGCTCAGGTTGCCCGTTGCGGCATTAGCTCTAAGCATGGCTCGCACTTGCACCAGGAAAATCTCTGGTTGGTCAAGCGTGATTCGGATCCCACGCCAACCCAGGCACGGGTTTTCTTCGCTGATTGGCATATACGGCAGTTGTTTATCCGCGCCGACATCAAGCGTTCGCAGCGTGACGGGCTTTTCGTTAAACATTTGCAGCATGCCCTGATACTGGGCGACCTGCTCTTCTTCCGACGGGAAGCCACTTTGCAGCATAAAAGGGATTTCAGTACGGTATAAGCCGATGCCATCAATGCGGCTGCCGAGCTGTTGTTCATGCTCCGGGCTAAGACCCGCATTTAACATGACCTGTACGCGCTCGCCGCTTTTTAGCGCAGCAGGACGATTAACGTCATCTTCAACCAGTTGAGTAAGTTCATTCTCCTCGGTGATGAGTCGTTGGTATTCCTGCAACAGCACCGTTTCCGGATCAACCAGCAGTTCACCCCGATAACCATCCACCACTAATGTACGGCGATGCAGCACCGAGGGTTGAATGTCGGCACCCATCACCGTTGGGATACCTAACGCCCGCACCATGATAGCCGCATGAGAGTTGGCAGCACCATCGCGCACCACCACACCCACCAGGCGGTTTTGCGGCAATTCAGCAAGCGTGGTGGCAGACAACTCATCGGCGACTAATACAAAGCGTTCAGGCCATGTATTCGGGCTCTGAATGTTGTCATCGAGATGGAATAACAGACGTTGGCCAAGCGTACGAAGATCGCCTGCGCGCTCTTTTAAGTATCCATCGGTCAAGCTTGCGAATTGTTCCGCAAATTTTTCGATGACTTTCTTAACCGCCCATTCAGCAACCGAGCCTTTATCCACTTCTTCAAATAATTCACGGCGAAGACGGGCGTCAGTCAACAGGTGCGAATAGAGATCAAATATGGCAGCCGTTTCTTTCTGAGCACCCGCAGCAAAGCGTTTGCTGTAGCGACGAAACTCGTTGGAGGCTTCTTCAAGGGCTGCGGTCAGACGCTCTCTCTCAAGCGTTGTATCAAGTGTTGAAGCTTCAGACACTTGCTCCATCAGCGGAAGTGTGGAGTCCATCCAACCTTCAGCAATGGCAACACCAGGGGATGCAGGCAGCGCCCGAATACGCGTCTGGCGATATTGACCAAATAAGGCGGTCAGCTGTGATTGAGAGAGAATGGCGGCCATTTGTGTGGCGAGAGTGACGAGGAAGGACTCCTCGCTTTCATCATATTGCCGGTGCTCACGTTGTTGCACCACCAGCACACCCAGTAACTGGCGTCTCTGGATGATAGGAACCCCAAGGAAGGCTCGAAAACGTTCCTCCTTTACTGCGGGAACATATTTAAAGCTGGGGTGTTTCTGCGCATCCGCAAGGTTTATCGGTTCGGCAAGGCGCCCTACCAACCCGACAATGCCTTCATCAAATGCGAGTGTAATAGTGCGTCCGCGCGGCTTTTTAAGGCCGCGCGTCGCCATCAGATAGAAGCAACGTCGGTCATGATCTGCGAGATAAACCGAGCATACCTCGGTGTCCATCGCAAGGCAGATGTCTGTAACCAGAATATCCAGCGCCTCATTGAGGCGCGGAGCACTGGCAACCTTCTCGACTATTTCTCGCAGACGGGTGAGCATTTTTGGCGTGACTTAACCTCTTTTACGTCGCCATGCAGGCGCGTTATTACGTGGTGGCGTAACTTCCTGCAGCGGCATTACAACGCTTGCAAACTCTTTCATCACCCGACGATAAACATCGCGTTTAAAGGAGACGACCTGACGAACCGGATACCAATAGCTAACCCAGCGCCAGCCATCAAATTCTGGGGTACTACTGGTTTGCATATTGATATCGTTGTCGCTACTGATCAACTGCAAGAGAAACCATTTTTGTTTCTGGCCGATACAAACCGGCTTTGTGTCCCAACGCACCAAACGTTTCGGTAACTTGTAACGTAACCAGTTTCGGGTCGAGGCGAGTATTCGGACATCTTTTCGCTGTAGACCCACTTCCTCGAAAAGTTCCCGGTACATTGCCTGTTCCGGGGATTCGCCAGGATTGATGCCACCTTGCGGAAACTGCCAGGAATGTTGACCAAAACGCCTGGCCCACATCACTTGACCCTGCCGATTACAGATTACGATACCAACATTCGGGCGGTAGCCATCATCATCGATCACCGGACTACCTCAAAACAAACTTAGATTAGGGCGATTGTTTCATACAAGCGCTAGACGGTAAACCACTGTGTAACGGTTGTCAGAAGGAATAACATTTGAATAACTCACAAAAAATGACCGAGTTATAAACAAGAGGAGTGATAAGGCCTGGAGTTTATTCACTTTTTCTGTGGATATAACTGTGAAGAACTAGCTTATACACTCGGGACAACTTCGGATAACTCCAATTCCATCCATTCAAACAGAAATAAAATACACAATACTTTCAATAGAATAGTGAGCTTAAAATCAGTTCACAGCACAGTAGTGTGATGATCGTCACATACCGGAATCTCGCATTGATGAAAGATCAACCAATGACGTTTTTATCCACAGATTGTGCCAACAAGTTAGTCACAAACTGTCGAAAAAATGGGTTTTACCCCCCAGTCAAGGCTGTAAATCGAACCAGTAGTGAGCATTTTTACCAGTTATCCCATTTTTCTGTGGATAACTAAGTGTAAGATCCTGTTCATTGCCAGTGACCAGAATGGGAAAAGGTTTTTGTAGAATCCATAAACAGGAATTTTAAGCGATAAAAATGATTCAAAATCAGTACATTGTCATTCATATCCCCGACACGCTAAACTATTTCTACACTGTGGGTAAATCACGCCTATTTTTTGACCAATTATCAGTCGAGCACAATGCAAGCACTCCGTCCTCTACTCACTCCGCCAGAAAACGAACATGTTTTACTGGCACAAGCCCAGAAACTGGCAGGCTACACGCTGGGTGAACTGGCGGCTCTCGCCAATTTACCGATCCCAAAGGATCTTAAACGCGACAAAGGCTGGATCGGCGTTTTGCTTGAATTGTGGTTAGGTGCCAGCGCGGGAAGTAAACCCGAGCAGGATTTCGCAGCATTAGGGATTGAACTTAAAACAATCCCTGTTGATAGATTTGGTCGCCCTTTAGAAACCACGTTTGTCTGCGTCGCACCGCTTACCGGCAATACCGGTGTGGTGTGGGCAACCAGCCACGTGCGCCATAAACTACAACGCGTCTTGTGGATTCCGGTTGAAGGTGAACGGCAAATCCCCCTTGCCGAGCGGCATATCGGCACGCCGTTGTTGTGGACGCCATCCAAAGAAGAAGAGCATCAGCTGCGTCTGGACTGGGAAGAATTAATGGATTTGATTGTACTGGGCCAGGTCGAGCGCATCACCGCACGCCATGGAGAGGTGCTGCAACTGCGGCCAAAAGCCGCAAACAGCAAAGCGTTGACCGATGCCATTGGCGCTGATGGCTCACCAATATTGACTCTGCCACGTGGTTTTTATCTGAAAAAGAACTTCACGGCGGCTCTGCTCGCTCGTCATTTCTCGTTGTAGATTCATTTAACTTGCACCCAGTTCCTGGCTGGCGTTTATAATTGGCGTTTTATAAATATCTGGCAGGATTTTTTAATGTTGTTTGCATGGATTACCGATCCTAACGCGTGGATGGCGCTAGGGACTCTGACGATTCTGGAAATCGTTCTGGGAATCGACAATATCATCTTCCTTTCGCTGGTTGTGGCGAAGCTGCCTAAAGCGCAGCAGGCTAAAGCACGCCGTCTTGGGCTGGGTGCTGCGATGATTATGCGCCTGGTGTTGCTGGCGTCTATCGCCTGGATGACGCACCTCATTCACCCGCTGTTTACGGTGATGGGCAATGAATTCTCTGCACGCGATCTTATTTTACTGTTGGGTGGGTTGTTCCTGCTGTGGAAAGCGAGCAAAGAGATCCATGAGTCCATCGAGGGCGAAGAAGAAGGGCTAAAAACTAACGTCCATTCCTTCTTTGGTGCAATCGTGCAAATCATGCTGCTGGATATTATTTTCAGCCTTGATTCTGTTATTACCGCCGTTGGCTTATCCGATCATCTTTTCATCATGATGGCCGCCGTGGTGATTGCCGTAATGGTGATGATGTTTGCCGCGAAACCGATTGGCGATTTTGTTGAACGCCATCCATCGGTGAAAATGCTGGCATTGTCATTCCTGTTGCTGGTCGGCTTTACGCTGATTCTCGAAGGCTTCGATATTCATGTACCGAAAGGTTACATTTATTTTGCGATGTTCTTCTCAATCGCTGTGGAAACGTTGAATCTGATCCGCAACAAAAAGAACCCGCTGTAAGCCGCCCAGGGGAAGGCTTCAACCTTCCCCTCTGTTTCTTTTAAGAATTTACTGCTTACTTTCACCACGCGCTCGAGTTATTACTAGAATACATATGTCATCCCATACCACACGAGGCGAATAACGATGAAAAAATGGGCAGTTCTAATTTCCGCTGTCGGTCTGGCATTTGCGGTTTCAGGTTGTAGCAGCGATTACGTGATGGCAACCAAAGATGGCCGTATGATCCTGACTGACGGAAAACCGCAAGTCGATAACGATACGGGCCTGGTAAAATACCGCGATCAGCAAGGCAATGAGATGCAAATCAATCGCGATGATGTTTCACAAATCATTGAACGTTAAAATATAAAGGTCAGCACCTTGCTGGCCTGTCACACTTTTCTTCACTTCCCCTCTTCCGCTTTTGCTTCCCCTCTGCCATGTTTATAGTCCATTTTTTGTTGGGCACATGCCTGACCGATAAGACCGATGAATAAGGAAGGCGGCTATGCACTATCACCGTATCCCCCACAGCTCTCTTGAAATAAGTACGCTAGGGCTGGGAACCATGACGTTTGGTGAGCAAAATAGCGAAGCCGACGCGCATGCACAGCTTGATTACGCAGTTCAACAAGGGGTAAACCTGATTGATGTGGCAGAAATGTACCCGGTGCCACCTCGTCCGGAAACTCAAGGTCTGACAGAAACGTATGTGGGTAACTGGTTAAAACAGCGCGGCAATCGCGAAAAATTGGTTATCGCCACAAAAGTCAGTGGCCCAAGCCGCAATAACGATGCCGGCATTCGCCCCAATCAGATACTGGATCGCCGAAATATTCGCGATGCGCTGGATGCCAGCCTCAAGCGTTTGCAAACCGACTATATCGATCTCTATCAGGTCCACTGGCCGCAACGCGCCACTAACTGTTTTGGCAAATTGGGCTATACATGGACTGATAACGCGGTGCCAGTCACTCTGCTTGAAACACTTGAAGCACTGACTGAGTTTCAACGAGCCGGGAAAATCCGCTATATCGGCGTGTCCAATGAAACACCATGGGGTGTGATGCGTTATCTGCAACTGGCTGAAAAGCATGATTTGCCGCGCATTGTCACCATCCAGAACCCGTACAGCCTGGTGAACCGCAGCTTCGAAGTCGGTTTAGCAGAAATTACTCAGCGCGAAGGTGTGGAACTGTTGGCCTATTCCTGCCTGGGGTTTGGTACGTTGACCGGCAAATACCTGAACGGAGCAAAACCTGCTGGCGCACGTAATACGCTGTTCAGCCGTTTCACCCGTTACAGCGGCGAGCAAACTCAGCTGGCGGTTGCGGCTTATGTCGATATCGCGAAGCGACACAATCTCGACCCGGCTCAAATGGCACTGGCTTTTGTTCACCGCCAACCATTTGTTGCCAGTACGCTGTTAGGCGCAACCACGCTTGAGCAGTTGAAGACCAATCTTGAGAGCTTGCACGTAGACTTGAGTGAAGATGTACTGGAAGAATTAGAAGCGGTGAACCGCGTTTACACCTACCCTGCACCTTGATGTGTTAGGCCCCTCTCCGTCTGGAGAGGGGTTT
Organism: Buttiauxella sp.; assembly: GCA_036502985.1. Classification (GTDB taxonomy): domain Bacteria; phylum Pseudomonadota; class Gammaproteobacteria; order Enterobacterales; family Enterobacteriaceae; genus Buttiauxella. Next base: position 11,347 of record DASXXQ010000162.1, on the reverse strand, counting down.
TATTTATTTCTGGCGAATCTGCCAAACCCATAACCCGCCGATAGCCAGCGCAAACACTGCGCCAAAGCCAATCCCAATACCGACTATGGGCGCGCCTGTTTTTACCGCCAGGGAGAAAAGGCCAAGCATCAGTAACATCGCGGTATTTTCACCGAGATTCTGCACCGCTATGGCATTCCCCGCGCCAACTGAATGTTTGCCACGATCCTGAAGAAGCGCGTTAAGTGGAACCACGAAGAATCCGCCAAGAATACCAATCAGCACTAACAGCAAGTAAGACGGAAGCAATGCATTTTGGATAGCGAAAAACAGCACGCCAACACCAATCAAAATACCGGCAGGCATACAACGCGCCACAGTTTTAAGCGTCACCAGTTTTGCTGCGGCTCCCGCCCCCACAACAATCCCTACCGCAACCATTGCGTTGAGATAGGTTGGCATTGCGTTATCCGTAATCCCCAACGCTATCGGCACCCACAGCACCAACAAGAAGCGTAACGTGACTCCCGCGCCCCAGAACAAACTTGTACCCACTAATGAGAAGCGAGTTTCACCGTTTTGCCATAACGTACGGCAAGCGCTGAAAAAGCTGCGTGTCATCGGGGTAAAACGCCATGACAGACCACGTCTCGCAGGGGCAAGTTTCGGTATAAAGATATTGGCAACCACAGCGCCTGCATACATCAGCACACACATGCCTAATGCAGCCAGAATATGCCAGTCTGCCAGCACACCTCCAGCCATAGAACCCAGCAGAATTGCGGCAATGGTCGAAGATTCCATCAGGCCATTGGCTTTCACCAGGCGATCACCCGTGGTTAATTCACCCAAAATCCCATACTTAGCGGGTGAATACGTTGCTGCACCGATGCCCACCAGTAAATAGCCCACAAATGGATTAAGGCCAACACAAATCACCGCCGCACCAATCAATTTGAGGCTATTGGCCAGCATCATCACGCGCCCTTTGGCAAAGCTGTCCGCTACCTGGCCAACAAACGGGGCAAAAAGAATGTATGCGCCAACAAACACCATCTGCAAAACAGGCTGGCTCCAGTCGGGGTAGAACTGCTGTTTTAAAACCGCAAGCGTTGCGAACAGCAAGGCATTGTCACCAAAGGCCGATAGAAATTGCGCACAGGTCACTGCCATCATACCTCTGGACCAAATGGAGGTATCGTTTACGGCATTATCATGCATTCTGTGTCTCCGGCTGGTCTACCAGCACTTTCAGACTGACGAAATCAGGTTTACCGCTGCCCAGCACAGGTAACTGTTTCAGGAAGCGAATGTCTCGCGGTACAGCCAGCTCAGGGATGCCATTCGCGCGGGCATATTGCAGGAGTTTTTCGCGGTTAAGTTCGCTGTCTGTGGTGAACATCACCAGTGCTTCACCTTTCGCCGCATCGCTCTTAATAACGGTAGCATGCATTTTCTCTGGTGATACGCCGAGTGCCAATTGCTCTACCATTTCCAGCGAAACCATTTCCCCGGCAATTTTAGCAAAGCGTTTTGCTCGCCCTTGAATGATGCAGAAACCGTGCTCATCAAAGCGGACAATATCCCCCGTGTCATACCAACCTGATTCCACTTCACCTAACGCATTTTCAGCACTCGGTTCTTCCAGCACGCCAGGGTTTTCCACACGAAGGTACCCTTTCATGATATTCGGCCCCTTCAATTGCAGCCGCCCACCTTCTTCAATTCCCGGGACTGCCATCAATCGCGCATCCATTGCCGGAAGAATACGCCCCACGGTCCCGACTTGCGCCGCCATTGGAACGTTGATGGAAACTACGGGCGCGCATTCTGTCACGCCATAGCCTTCCAGAATACGCAGGCCAAATTTATCCTGCCAAAGCTGTTTGGTGCTTTCCTGGAGTTTTTCTGCTCCTGCCACGACATAGCGCAGGCGATAGAAGTCATAAGGATTGGCGAAACGCGCATAGTTACCCAAAAACGTTGATGTGCCGAATAACACGGTGCAATTTCGGTCATAAACCAGCTCCGGCACCACGCGATAATGCAGCGGACTTGGGTAGAGGAACACTTCTGCGCCCGTTAGCAGAGGCGTAAATAAGCCAACTGTCAGGCCGAAAGAGTGGAACAGCGGCAGGGCCGACATAAAGCGGTCGTTGGCGGTGAAATCGGCAATAGTGCGAATTTGTTCAACGTTAGCCAGTAAGCTTTTGTGGCTATGCACCACGCCTTTTGGATTCCCTTCAGAACCCGAAGTAAACAGCACCATTGCCGCATCTTCTGGTTGTTGTTTGACCTGCGCCAGATGCGGCACCAGCAAATGGCCGAAAATCCAGAGTTTGTCGGCAAGCGTCACGTCGGCTTTCAGGTCTTCCAGGAAGACCCAGCGCACTTGTGTAAGTTGTTCCGGCAAATGCCATAACTTGCCTTTATCGAGAAACTGGCGCGAGGTAAAAACAGTTTTGATCTGAGCCGCGGTGATAGCGCTGGTTAACCCTTTGACGCCTGCGGTGTAGTTCATCATCGCGGGAATTCGTCCCCGTGACGATGCGCCAAAAATGACTGCCGCGCTGATCGCCGCATTCGGTAACATCAAGCCAATGATTTCGCCCGGCGCACTGTATTTATTCAGAATGCGACCTACAAATAGCGTCTTGGTTAGCAAACTACGATAGGTATCTGGCTTGAAGTTAATATCTTCAATACAGTTTTTACGGTCGCCATAACGATATTGTGCAGCGAGCAACGCTTCATATAACGTTTCGCGGGGGCGCACGGCCATACGCGCTTCCATCATTATCTGATGCAGCATTTCGCCAGCCATTTTACGGCGTTCACGTGCCCGCGGCGCTTCCGGCATTGGAACAGATGTCGGTGGCAGGATATGCAGGCTGATGCGCGGAAAAAGACGGCGTTTAACCAACCCTTTCAGGCGGCTGAAAAATGACAGCTCTGCACCATCGATACGAATAGGGATGACGGTCGCATTCGATTTCGCGGCAACAAACCCGGCCCCCTCGTAGATTTTCATCAAAGAACCCGTCACCGAGATACGCCCTTCCGGGAAGATAACCACCGGACGCCCCTGCTCGACCATGCGAACCAGATGTTTTATCGACATCGGTTTAGTCGGATCAAGCGGCACGAAATCAATCAATGGCTTCAGCCAGCGCATATACCACTGCTGACTAACAGACGAATAGACAGCAAACACCGGGCGCACTGGCAAAAACAGCGCCAACAAAATACCGTCAATGAAGGAAACGTGATTGGGAACAATCAGAACGCGTGGCTGAGAGAGAGTTTTACTATCCCCATAAAGACGCACCCTGAACAAAATACGGAAAAGTGCACGGAAAAAACCGAAGAGCATGGCAACTCCCTTTGTCGTTAGTCAGCACAGACAGTTAAGTGTAATCAATGCAGATTACATGACTAACAATAAAGGAGCGATAGCCTGGATGAGGGGAAGGTCTGAAAAAAAGGCAAAAAAAACCTGCGCATCTGCGCAGGTTGGTGCAAAAGAATTGTACTTAACAACGTAACTAGAATTCTCACCAATCAATACCTCTGGGACACTAAATGTAGCAGTGGCTTGTCACTTTTCGCCATGGCGAAATAGCAACAGCGCGCTGCAAACTGTAAGCAAAGATTTAGTCTGAAATCATTAAATATCCTAAGCATGGCTGCTGTTGCCGCTGCGCTTGGATTTGCGGGTTATGGATGTGTAACGATTACACAAAAAGCAGCCTCATTTTGGATGAGTTTGCGACGCCAACTACAGTTGCGCCCTTGAAGTAACGCGGCTTTTCCGTAACACTTAAAACTGTGTAAACGCTTACCCACTCAGGAATATGCTCGATGGCGACTATTAAGGATGTAGCAAAACTAGCAGGCGTTTCTGTCGCCACGGTGTCCCGTGTCATTAATAACTCCCCAAAAGCCAGCGATGCGTCGCGCCAGGCCGTGGGTTGCGCGATGGAAGAACTCAATTACCATCCTAACGCTAACGCACGCGCGCTCGCCCAGCAAACAACAGAAACAATTGGCCTGGTAGTGGGTGATGTTTCCGACCCGTTTTTTGGCGCGATGGTAAAATCCGTCGAGCAAGTTGCCTACCGCACTGGCAACTTCCTGTTAATTGGCAACGGTTACCACAATGAACAAAAAGAGCGTCAGGCAATCGAACAACTCATTCGTCATCGCTGTGCTGCACTGGTCGTTCATGCGAAAAAAATCCCTGATAACGAATTGATCTCATTGATGAAGCAAATGCCAGGCATGGTGGTTATAAACCGTATTCTGCCTGGTTTTGAGCAACGTTGTGTGGCGCTGGATGACCGCTATGGTGCGTGGCTTGCCACCCGTCATCTGATTCAGCAAGGTCATACCAAAATTGGTTATCTGTGTTCCAACCACCAGATTTCTGATGCCGACGATCGTTTGCAGGGCTATTACGATGCGCTAACGGAGCACGGGTTGCCGGTCAACGATCGTTTAGTCACTTATGGCGAGCCGGATGAAAGCGGTGGCGAGCAAGCAATGACCGAGCTGTTAGGCCGCGGCAAGCATTTCAGCGCAGTAGCTTGTTACAACGATTCCATGGCGGCAGGTGCGATGGGAGTGCTCAATGACAACGGAATTGATGTACCTAAAGAGATTTCATTGATTGGCTTTGATGATGTGCTTATCTCGCGCTATGTACGCCCACGTCTGACGACGGTTCGTTATCCGATAATCACCATGGCGACACAAGCAGCTGAACTCGCGCTAGCATTGGCCGAAAAGCGTGAACTCCCTGAAATTACACATATGTTTAGCCCAACGCTGGTGCGACGCCACTCGGTTATCACGTATTCAGGCGAGTAACACTTAAAGGGTAAATTGGTATAAATAGACGGGCTTATTGGGATAATCCAGCCCGTCGCCGATATATTGCCAACCAAAACGTTCGTAGTAACCTTTGCAGGCCGAATAGAGATAAAGTTGCGGGTAACCCAGCCCGCGAGCCTGCTCGATAACGTATTGTTGCAGTTTTGCTCCCAGCCCCTGCCCACGCTGGTTTTCATCTATGTATAACGCCGCAAGCCAGGGATACAAATCCTGGCGGCTAATCAAATCACAACGCCATAACCCCACCGTACCCACTAATTTATCATCCTCAACGGCCACATATGTTAATGGCATTTGCCCTTCTCGCTGGCTGATTGCCACTATAGAGGCGAAAAAGTCACGGCTTTCAGATGTGCCAAACGCCTGCCACAACCAGTCAGTAACCTGCTGCGCATATTGAGGTGCTTCATAGAGCGGTTGAATAATCACATCTGCATTCCCGTTAAACAATCAAGCCTCCACAAATGTATTCCCTTTCGCCGCCGACAATGAAGCGAAACAGCAAAGTTAATTTATGCGCAGACTCCAGTTGCGGATGCCCACAACTCTATATTAGAAGCATCAATCGGCTGGGAATCATTGAAAAGCGTGATCCGGTACGACAAATGGCATAGCCAAGCGGCAAGCCAGATGTTTCATCAGCACAGCGTGATAAACTAGCGAAACTATATGACCACGCGGCAAGCGTCTTAATCAGGAATGAATTGATGGTCACAATGCTGGATGTCGCGCTACGCGCAGGCGTTTCCAAAGCAACGGTATCACGCGTGCTCAACGGAATTGGACAAGTCAAAAAGAGCACTCGCGAACAGGTATTTAACGCCATGGAAGAGTTGGGTTATCGCCCTAATTTTTTGGCAAGATCCCTTGCGAACCGCAGCAGTAATAGCGTGGGCCTGGTCGTGTCTACTTTTGATGGGTTTTACTTTGGCCGCCTGCTTCAACAGGCTTCGCGCCAGACTGAAGCCTGGGGTAAACAGCTGATCGTCACCGATGGGCACGATACTCCGCAAAAAGAATTGGAAGCCGTGCAAATGCTGGTCGACCGGCATTGCGACGCCATTGTGTTGTACACCCGCTTTATGAATGAGCGCACGCTACTTTCGCTGATGAACAGCATCAAAGTTCCATTGGTGGTGATTAACCGCGACGTGAGCCAGGCTCGCGACCGCTGTGTATTCTTTGAACAACAAGATGCCGCGTTTAAAGCGACAGAGTATTTGATTCAGCAAGGGCATCGCGATATCGCCTGTATCACCGTGCCAATCTCCACGCCTACCGGGCAAGCACGTCTGATGGGCTACCGAAAAGCGCTGCAAAAACATGGCATTGCCTTTAGCGAAGACAAGGTAAAATATGGGGATTCGAGCATGACTCTCGGCCATAAACTTTGCCAGGAATTGCTCGAAAGCCGCGTGCCGTTTAGCGCGCTATTTGCGTGTAATGATGATATGGCACTCGGCGCGTCGAAAGCATTGCACCAGGCTGGGCGGCGTATTCCACAGGATATTTCGCTGTTTGGTTTTGATGATGCGCCGAGCGCGCAGTGGCTGGAACCTGCATTATCGAGTGTCTATTTGCCTATTGATAGCATGATTACTACGGCAATCGATCAGGTGATAAAACTGGCCAATGGTGAATCACTCGAGGCAATTCCTCCCTTTGTTGGCAAGCTGGTATTACGCGATTCAGTGGCACCCGGCCCGTTTTACGGGCCAGGTTGACAACATTAAAACAATTCCAGAGCCAGCAATTCCTGAACGGTCTGACGGCGGCGAATCGAACGCGGCTGCCCGTTATCGAACAACACTTCAGGCAGCAACGGGCGGCTATTATAGTTGGATGACATCGACGCGCCATATGCGCCGGTATCGTGCAACACCAGATAATCGCCCACTTGCACAGGCGGCAGCGCTCGCGTCTCCACTTTGCCCCCCTCCTGCTGAGTAAACACGTCACCTGATTCACACAATGGCCCGGCAACTACCGTCTCGACTAATGGCTGTGCTGCAAGCTCGCGCCCATCGCCTGCCAGAGCGGAAATATGGTGGTAACTGCCATACATAGAAGGGCGCATCAGATCGTTAAACCCTGCATCAATCAGCACAAAGTGGCGCGAGCCCATATTCTTAACCGAACGCACTTGAGCCACCAGCACTCCAGACTCTGCAACCAGGAAGCGACCAGGTTCAATTTCCAGTTTCACCGGGTGCCCAAGGTGCTGAGCAATTTTTTCACGCGCCGCATTCCACAAGCCGTAGTAGTGATTGGTGTCGATGGTTTCTTCACCTTCACGGTAAGGAATAGACAACCCGCCGCCTGCGGAAATCGCCTCAAGATCCTGCCCGAAATCAATGACCTGCTGCACCATTGCTACACATACACGCTCAAGATGACCGTAATCAACGCCAGAACCGATGTGCATATGGATACCCACCAGATGCAGTTTGTAGCGTTCGATAACTTCCAGCGCCTGCGGCAAATCAGCGTGCCAAATGCCGTGCTTGCTGTTTTCACCACCGGTATTGGTTTTCTGGCTGTGACCATGGCCAAAACCTGGGTTCACTCGCAGCCAAACGCGATGGCCCGGCGACACTTCGCCAAGCTGTTGCAGCATGTCTACAGAACCGGCGTTGACCGGAATGTGCTGCTCGGCCACCAGCGCAAGCGTCGACTGGTCAATCATATCGGCGGTGAAAACGATATCGTCTTTATTTTCCAGTGGCTTGTAACCTGCCGCCAGCGCACGTTCAATTTCGCCCTGTGAAACAGAATCAACTTTTACGCCCTGCTCACGCATCAGGCGCAAAATATGAATGTTGGAACACGCTTTTTGTGCGAAACGAATCACATCAAACTGACGCAATTGAGCAATCTGCTGACGAATAATATCCGCGTCGTATACCCAGACCGGGCAGCCAAATTCAGCAGGCAGCGCCAGCAGGTTTTGTGCATTCAAAGCAGTGTCAGTGTTATTGAGTGGGCGTGGCATGGTTAGCTCCGGAAACAAATCATTTTTTGTATTACGCCACAGAGTGAGATGAAGAAAAAATATCGTTTTCTGCCGAGTCTATGCAAATATGATATGGAACTTATCTTCACCCAACTCTCTCACAAAAGAGGGAGAAAAGAGGTTTAGCCCATTGCCTTCAATAACCTTGCGTCATATCGAAATTTTTCACGCCGTCATGACGGCCGGTAACCTCACCGAAGCCGCCGGGTTATTGCACACCTCGCAGCCCACCGTGAGTCGTGAACTGGCGAGGTTCGAGAAACTGATCGGCCTACAATTGTTCGAACGAAGCCGTGGACGACTGCATCCTACGGTTCAGGGTTTGCGATTATTTGAAGAGGTTCAGCGTTCCTGGTATGGCCTGGACAGAATTCTGAGTGCCGCCGAAAGCCTGCGCGAATTCCGCCAGGGCGAATTATCCATCGCCTGCCTGCCCGTGTTTTCACAATCATTCTTACCCATGTTGGTGCAACCTTTTCTGGCGCAATATCCTGAGCTGAGCCTGAATATCGTGCCGCAGGAATCGCCGTTGCTCGAAGAGTGGCTATCCGCCCAGCGCCACGATTTAGGGTTTACTGAAAATACGACGACGCCTGCCGGGACCGAGCGCCAGACGTTGCTAACCTTGAACGAAGTTTGCGTGCTTCCCGCAGGCCACCGCCTGGCGCAGAAAGACATTCTCACGCCACAAGATTTTGCGGGTGAAAATTACGTCAGCCTGTCTCGCACCGACAGCTATCGGCAGCTACTGGATTCACTGTTTCAGGAGCATGATGTAAAGCGTCGCATGGTGATGGAAACACATAGCGCGGCTTCGGTTTGTGCGATGGTAAGGGCGGGGGTTGGCATCTCAGTGGTCAATCCATTGACCGCTCTGGATTATGCGTCAAGTGGTGTCGTTGCGCGGCGCTTTAGCGTGGCGGTGCCTTTTACCGTGAGCCTGATTCGCCCACTTCACCGCCCTGCTTCCTCGCTTGTCAGTGCTTTTAGTGAACATCTGCAAAACAGCATGCAGATATATATTGAGCCACTGAATACTCTGCTTGATGCCTGATCTACTGTTCTGTAACCGGCTGGTGATGCCCGGTACCATTGCTGAAGTTAATCAGGCAGATGATAAGCCCAATAGCGGCAAGTCCTGCCGCTGCAACCGGAACAGCAGTCAGACCGTATCCATGAGCGATAACCGTGCCGCCTACCCAGGCCCCTAATGCGTTACCGACATTAAAAGCCGCAATGTTCAGCGTAGAAACCAGGTTTGGCGCATCTTTGCCATGCAGCACAACATTGATTTGCAACGCAGGTACGGTCGCAAAGGCCGCCATCGCCCACAGGAATAATGTGATTTCTGCAAGCCACATCCCGTGGCTGGTCCAGCGGAACAGCAACGAGAAGACAGCAATCAGGCTAAAACTCAGGATCAAACTAAAAGACACGCGCCAGTCCGCAAGGCGCCCGCCAAGAATATTACCGACAGTTAAACCTGCGCCAATCAGGAAAAGCGTCCAGCTTACCCCCTGATGAGTGACGCCTGTCACCTGCAACAACATTGGAGCAATGTAGCTAAACAAGGTGAACATCGCGGCGGCAAAAAATACGGTCATCGCCAGAGAAAGCCAAAGTTTGCCGTTAGCCAGTGCACTGACTTCACGTTTGAGGTCAGTTGGTGCCTCCTCTTTTTGCGAGGGTAAACTTACGATTAATGCAATAAACGCCACAACGCCAATGATAGCCACGCCCCAGAAGGTTGAACGCCAGCCGTAGAGTTGTCCAAACCAGGTACCAATCGGTACACCCAACACGTTAGCTAACGTCAAACCGGTAAACATCAACGCGACTGCCGATGCTTTACGATTTGGTGCAACCAGGCTTGCAGCAACGACCGCACCTATCCCGAAAAATGCACCGTGGCACAGAGCAGTAATAATGCGCGCCAGCATCAGGAAGTGGTAATTAAGCGCCAGCGCACACAGAATATTGCCGACAATAAAAATCACCATCAGTAATACCAGTGAAAGCTTGCGCGGAAGGCGCGCGGTCAGTAGCGCCATAATAGGTGCACCAATCGCTACCCCAAGTGCATAGCCACTAATCAACCAGCCCGCAGTGGGAATAGAAATCGCAAGATCCCCAGCCACATCGGGCAACAGGCCCATGATAACGAACTCCGTCGTGCCGATGGCAAACGCACTCATCGCCAGCGCGAGTAAGGAAATAGGCATGGAAAACTCCGGTTCTGAAAATTACAAAAGGCGGAGGAGCACAGCTCGACCGCCGGATTACGGGGATGTCAGAGGTACAGCTTTTTGAAATAATGTGCGCTGCTTAACAAATTAATAACACAAAATTACTCTGCGAGCATAAATTTCACTGCGTCTGCGGCATGGATTGCCGCGGTATCAAACACCGGGAGTGGACAATCTTGCTGGTTCAGTAGCAGTCCGATTTCGGTGCAGCCAAAAATCACGCCCTGTGCACCCTGCCCCTGCAATTGTTCGATCACTTGCAGATAATACTGTTTCGATTCTGCGGTGATTTTCCCCAGACAAAGCTCTTCGAAAATTATCTGGTTAATACGCAAACGTTGAGGCTCATCTGGGATCAGCGATTCAATGCCAAATTCCGCATTCAGGCGGCCACTATAAAAATCCTGCTCCATGGTGTAGCGCGTACCCAGCAATGCAACACGTTGTACATTTTGCGCAGTAATCGCACGTCCTGTCGCATCAGCAATGTGCAAAAATGGCAGGTCACAACGCGATTCAATATGATGTGCCACTTTGTGCATCGTGTTAGTGCAAAGCACGATCCCTTCAGCGCCTGCTTTTTGTAAACCGACAGCCGCTTGCGCCAATAGCTCTCCCGCCAGATCCCACTCCCCTTTTGACTGACAGGCTTCGATCTCATGGAAATCAACGCTATGCAGCAGGATCTTTGCTGAATGCAAACCGCCTAAACGATCCTTAATCCCTTCATTAATCAAACGATAATAAGGAATTGTCGATTCCCAACTCATACCACCCAGTAATCCCATTGTTTTCATGACTATTCGCCTTTTCGCTTTTTATTACTCTGGTTATATCAGAGGCACTGCGCGCCAGGAAAGCGTGATCGCTCTTACAATTATCGGCTACGGGCTACCACCAAGTCATTTTTCAAGATACGATTCATTAAATGAAACGACGTTTCACATAGAAAAGGATCGCGAATGTTCACTTTTATTAAAGATACTCAACTGGAAGATTTAGGTGCTGGTGTGAGCCGCCGTATTCTGGCGCACGACGGTAAAATGATGGCAGTGCAAGTTAACTTTGAAATGGGTGCCATTGGCCCAATGCATAACCACCCGCATGAGCAGTTAACCTATGTGCTGTCAGGCGAATTTGAATTTACGATCGGTGATGAAACTCACCGCGTTAGCGCTGGCGACACGCTGTATAAAGAGCCGCATATCATGCACGG
>DASXXQ010000161.1:0-12364 GCA_036502985.1 Buttiauxella sp. | reverse complement strand
CGGAACGAACCCTGCTACTTGCCTCATATCCTGAATAAGGTAGCCGAATGGCGTGGAGAAGACCCCGCCAGGCTTGCGCAAGTAATAGATGACAATGCTCGCCGTCTTTTCCGGCTGGCTTAAATCAGGAGAAAGTTAATGAGCTATGCATTTCCCGGTACGTTTCCCGGCCGCCGTATGCGCCGCGTCCGTCGTCACGATTTCAGTCGCCGTCTGGTCGCCGAAAATCAGTTAACGGTTAATGACCTTATCTATCCCGTGTTTGTGATGGAAGGTCAGAATCGTCAGGAAGAAGTGGCGTCAATGCCGGGTGTTTACCGCATGACTATCGATCTCCTTCTTAAAGAAGCGGAAGCCGTTGCGAAACTGGGTGTGCCGGTATTATCCCTGTTCCCGGTCATTGAGAGCGCGGGAAAATCGCTGCACGCAGAAGAAGCCTATAATCCGAATGGGTTGGTACAGCGTGCGGTTCGCGCACTGAAAGATGCCGTGCCAGAATTGGGTTTACTGACTGATGTTGCGCTTGACCCGTATACCACCCACGGTCAGGACGGCGTTATCGACGAAGATGGTTACGTTATCAATGACATCACGCGTGAGATTCTGGTACGCCAGGCGTTATCCCATGCGGAAGCCGGGGCTGAAATCATTGCACCAAGCGATATGATGGATGGCCGTATCGGGGCTATTCGCGATCAGCTTGAAATTGATGGTTTCGTCAATACCCAGATAATGTCTTATGCAGCGAAATACGCATCCTGCTATTACGGCCCGTTCCGTGATGCGATTGGTTCATCTGGCAATCTGAAAGGTGGCAATAAGAAAACCTATCAGATGGACCCAGCCAACAGCGATGAAGCGTTGCAAGAAGTCGCGCAGGATCTGCAGGAAGGCGCAGATATGGTGATGGTGAAACCAGGCATGCCATATCTGGATGTTGTTCGTCGGGTGAAAGACACCTTCGGCGTACCGACTTTCGCATACCAGGTTTCCGGTGAGTACGCGATGCACATGGCGGCTATCCAGAACGGATGGTTAGCAGAAAAACCGGCCATCATGGAATCGTTGTTATGCTTTAAACGCGCTGGGGCCGATGGCGTGTTGACGTACTTCTCGAAGCGAGTCGCACAGTGGTTGCACGATGAGCAAATGCAGCGCTAGGTGCTGAATAAAATATGAGGCCAGCACTGCTGGCCTTTTTTTATGTCTTTTTGAAATCGGTGTTCTTCACACTCTGCATCACTTGTTTATTCAAGAGATTAAGCAGCAGCATAGAGCGGGCTTCACCGTCTGGCTCGCTAAAAATAGCTTCCAGACCTTCGAATGCCCCTTCAGTTATCACCACGCGATCGCCCGCATAAGGCGTATCCGGGTCTGTTACATTCTCAGGCTTGTGGCTGATGAGTTGTTCAATCACGTCACCCGGTACGGTGGCAGGAAGGCTACCGAAACGTACAAAATGGCTGACGCCACGTGTTGAATTGATTGTCGTGGTATGAATTGTTTCAGGGTCAAACTTGACGAACATGTAATTCGGGAACAAGGGTTCATCGACCGCAGTGCGCTTGCCTCGCACGATCTTTTCGATTGTGATCATTGGGGTGAGGCAATTGACTTCCTGACGCTCAAGATGCTCTTGCGCCCGCAGTATTTGGCCTCGCTTGCAGTACAATAGATACCAGGATTCCATAAAGTCTCTTTTTCCTAATCAACCGATGAAGAATAGCAAAAGGCCGTTATTAGGGATAGACAGCGCAAGTATAACCAATCACTGTTTGGTCATCAGATAAGCATTTACGCGTTATTAACAAAAATACAGCATGCAGTGCATGAAGCCCGTATAATGACCGCAAAATCCTGAATACGATTAATTGCATGAAATACCACGACCTACGCGATTTCCTGGAACTACTCGAACAACGCGGTGAGCTAAAGCGTATCGCAATGCCCGTCGATCCATACCTGGAAATGACTGAAATTGCCGATCGTACTTTACGAGCCAATGGCCCGGCGCTCTTGTTTGAGAACCCGAAAGGGTACGACATGCCAGTGCTGTGCAACCTGTTCGGGACGCCGAAACGTGTCGCTATGGGTATGGGGCAGGAAGATGTTTCTTCACTACGTGAAGTCGGCAAGCTATTGGCTTTCCTGAAAGAACCTGAGCCGCCAAAAGGCTTTCGTGATTTGTTCGATAAACTGCCACAGTTTAAACAAGTCCTGAATATGCCGACTAAGCGGCTGCGTAATGCTCCTTGTCAGGAGCAAATCTGGGAAGGTGATGAAGTCGATTTATCCCGCATCCCTATCATGCAATGTTGGCCTGAAGATGCTGCTCCGCTGATTACCTGGGGTCTTACGGTTACGCGCGGGCCGCACAAAGAGCGTCAAAATCTTGGCATTTATCGCCAACAACTCATCGGTAAAAACAAACTGATTATGCGTTGGCTGTCGCATCGTGGCGGCGCGCTTGATTTCCAGGAATGGTGTGCAGAACATCCGGGTGAACGTTTCCCTGTTTCTGTCGCATTAGGTGCTGACCCGGCAACCATTCTCGGCGCGGTAACGCCTGTACCAGATACGCTTTCTGAATATGCATTTGCGGGTTTGTTACGCGGTACGAAAACGGAAGTGGTGAAGTGCATTTCTAACGATCTCGAAGTACCAGCCAGCGCAGAAATCGTGCTGGAAGGGTATATCGAACCGGGAGAAATGGCGCCGGAAGGCCCGTATGGTGACCATACGGGATACTACAATGAAGTAGATGATTTCCCGGTATTTACCGTTACGCATATTACCCAGCGTCAGAATGCGATTTATCATTCAACCTATACCGGGCGACCACCGGATGAACCCGCGGTTCTTGGTGTTGCACTCAATGAAGTGTTTGTGCCAATTTTGCAGAAGCAATTCCCGGAAATTGTCGATTTTTATCTGCCGCCGGAAGGCTGTTCCTATCGCCTTGCGGTTGTCACCATCAAGAAACAATATGCCGGCCACGCTAAACGCGTGATGATGGGTGTCTGGTCTTTCCTGCGGCAGTTTATGTACACCAAGTTTGTCATCGTGTGCGATGACGATGTTAACGCGCGTGACTGGAACGATGTGATTTGGGCCATTACCACGCGTATGGACCCGGCGCGCGATACCGTACTGGTAGAAAACACGCCGATCGATTACCTGGATTTTGCCTCGCCGGTTTCCGGTCTTGGCTCAAAAATGGGACTGGATGCCACCAATAAGTGGCCAGGGGAAACCCATCGTGAGTGGGGGCGTCCAATTAAGAAAGATGCAGAAGTATGTGCGCGTATTGATGCTATCTGGGATGAACTGGCTATTTTCGACGACAGTAAAAACGCCTGAGGGGCGGGTTTTACCGTTTTGCATCATTGACCCGACAGAGGGGAAGCATGACAACCTTAAGCTGTAAAGTGACCTCGGTAGAAGCGATAACCGACACGGTATATCGCGTTCGATTACTGCCGGAAGCGAAATTCTCCTTTCAGGCCGGGCAGTATTTGATGGTGGTGATGGATGAGCGCGACAAACGCCCGTTCTCCATGGCATCCACGCCGAGTGACCACGAGTTTATCGAACTGCATATTGGCGCATCAGAGATCAATCTGTATGCCATGGCGGTGATGGACCGGATTCTGAAAGAAAAAGAAATCGTTGTTGATATTCCCCATGGTGATGCCTGGTTACGTGAAGAAGAAGCTGAAGAACGCCCGCTTATTCTGATTGCAGGCGGTACTGGCTTCTCTTATGTACGCTCGATTTTGCTGACTGCACTGGCGCGTAATCCGCAACGTGAAATCGCAATTTACTGGGGCGGCCGTGAAGATAAACATCTTTATGATCTGTCTGAGTTAGAAGCGTTGTCTGTGGTTCATCCCAACTTGCGTGTCGAAGCTGTTGTAGAACAACCAGAAGAAGGTTGGCGTGGACGTAGCGGTACCGTGTTAACGGCGGTGATGCAGGATTACGGAACACTTGCAGGGCACGATATTTATATTGCCGGACGTTTTGAAATGGCCAAGATTGCGCGTGACTTGTTCTGTAATGAACGTGGCGCGAATGTCGACCGCATGTTTGGTGATGCTTTCGCGTTTATCTAACGAAAAGTAGCCACCATAAAATAGGGTGGCTACTTTAGTTTGGTTTACTCAAGCGAATCAAAAAAGAAATAAAGCGGTTTTGAATCCGATTCAAACAAGCACAAAATCGTTCCGAGGTTGTCCTCTCCACTGTTAATTTCAGCTACCAGCTCCGTGGATATCATTTGTGATCCCACCTTTCTGTCGTATTTATTCACCTGAATAGTTTCGGCTACGACACTCGCTTCATTTAGCGTGTTTAGCATATCCGGATTTTCTTTCATCTCCTGTTTTCCGTACGCAAGGCATTCATTTGCTATGTGTACAGAAGTACTGTCTGCGGCGAATGTTGCCCCAGAAAGCAGAATCAGCGTGACCGCCAGAAATCCCTCGGTAATCTTCATAATATTCCCTGTCAAAATGGCCTATGTCTGCAGGAATTTACCGCGTCGGGATAAGGTGGGCAATCTTTATACAGTGAATAAAGGAAGGGGTTAGCAGGAATAAAAAACCCGCCCCTGACAGGCGGGAACAACAGCAACTAAACTCGTTCAATAACAGTGGCAATACCTTGACCTAACCCGATGCACATTGTGGCGAGGCCAAACTGCGCATCGCGACGTTCCATCAGATTTAACAACGTGGTGCTAATGCGAGTACCGGAACAACCCAGCGGGTGACCTAACGCAATCGCGCCACCATTCAGGTTAATCTTCTCGTCGATCTTATCCATCAAGCCCAGATCTTTAATGCATGGCAGGATCTGTGCGGCAAAGGCTTCGTTCATCTCAAACAGGTCGATATCAGCGGCTGTCAGACCCGCTTTCTTCAGTGCCATTTGTGATGCCGGAACCGGGCCATAACCCATAATTGACGGGTCACAGCCAACAACCGCCATTGAACGGACGTAAGCACGAATCTTTAGCCCCAGCTCTTTGGCACGGCTTTCACTCATCAGCAACATTGCCGAAGCACCATCTGAAAGCGCAGAAGAACTGCCCGCTGTAACCGTGCCGTTGACGGGATCAAACGCAGGTTTCAGGGCGGCAAGACCTTCAACAGTCGTTTCCGGACGAATAACTTCATCATAATCAAAACGTTTAAGAACACCGTCAGCGTCATGGCCGCTGGTTGGCAGAATTTCAGCTTTGAAATGACCTGCTTCTGTCGCCGCCCACGCACGCTGGTGAGAACGCGCCGCAAACTGATCCTGCATCTCACGGCTAATGCCATGCATGCGAGCCAGCATCTCGGCGGTTAATCCCATCATGCCGGCAGCTTTTGCCACGTTACGGCTCAGACCAGGATGGAAATCAACACCGTGGCTCATTGGCACATGGCCCATATGCTCCACGCCGCCAATCAAACATGCCTGCGCATCGCCAGTCTGAATCATGCGAGCAGCATCGTGCAGCGCCTGCATGGAAGAACCGCATAAGCGGTTCACTGTGACTGCCGGTACGGAATGTGGGATTTCGGCCAGTAAAGCGGCATTACGCGCAATGTTAAAACCTTGCTCCAGAGTCTGCTGTACGCAGCCCCAATAAATGTCATCCAGCGCGGCTGGGTCTAGTGCTGGGTTACGAGACAGAATTCCACGCATCAGATGAGCGGAAAGATCTTCCGCCCGCAGATTTCTATACGCTCCACCTTTTGAGCGGCCCATCGGGGTGCGGATGGCATCGACAATTACAACCTTTTCCATAATCACTCCTCAGGCATTGTTCAGGTCACTGGCTGGGCGCGCAGGCTCAACCGGTGGATAGTAAGGTTCGTTACGCGACGCTTTCGCACGCAGACCGTCCGGTACTTGATATAGCGGGCCAAGATGTTCGTACTGCTGAGCCATATCGAGATATTTGGCGCTGCCAATGGTATCTAACCAGCGGAATGCGCCGCCGTGGAATGGAGGGAAGCCCACACCGTAAACCAGTGCCATATCGGCTTCTGCCGGGCTTCCGATAATGTTTTCTTCCAGGCAACGTACGACTTCGTTGACCATCGGAATCATCATACGTGCGATGATTTCTTCGTCGCTGAAGTTGTGACGCGGTTTGCTGACATCCGCAAGCAGGCCATCAGTGGCCTCGTCTTGCTCTTTGCGTGGTTTGCCCTTGCTGTCTTGTTTGTAGCGATAGAAACCCTGCTGTGTTTTCTGGCCGTAGCGGCCTGCATCAAACATCGCATCAACCACATCGCGATAATCTTTCTGCATACGCTGTGGGAAACCCGCGGCCATAACTGCCTGGGCGTGGTGCGCAGTATCAATACCGACAACGTCGAGAAGATACGCAGGGCCCATCGGCCAGCCAAACTGCTTTTCCATCACTTTGTCGATCTGACGGAAATCGGCACCGTCGCGCATCAACTGGCTAAAACCTGCAAAGTACGGGAACAGCACGCGATTCACGAAGAAGCCAGGGCAGTCGTTCACCACGATTGGCGTTTTGCCCATTTTGCTGGCCCATGCAACGACTTTTGCGACAGTTTGCTCAGACGTTTTCTCGCCGCGAATGACCTCTACCAGAGGCATACGGTGTACGGGGTTGAAGAAGTGCATTCCGCAGAAGTTTTCTGGGCGCTTCAGGCTGTTTGCCAGTTCACCAATGGGAATGGTCGATGTGTTCGATGCCAGAACGGTGTCTGGACGTACTTTATCTTCCACTTCGGCCAGAACGGCTTTCTTCACTTTCGGGTTTTCAACAACCGCTTCAACGACGACATCGACACGCTCAAAACCGGCGTAATCCAGTGTTGGATGAATAGTGGCAATCACGCCTGCCAGCTTCATTCCATCAATCTTGCCGCGTTCGAGTTGTTTGTTCAGTAGCTTGCTGGCTTCATTAATACCCAGCTCCAGCGACTTTTCATTAATATCCTTCATTAATACCGGTACGCCTTTCCAGGCGGACTGGTAAGCAATACCGCCACCCATGATCCCGGCACCAAGTACGGCTGCCTGTTTCGGGGTTTCGGTATTTTTGGTCAGCTTTTTCGCCTGACCTTTTATGTATTGGTCGTTCAGGAAAATCCCGACCAGCGCACGGGCCTCATTGGAACGTGCCAAAGGCACGAAACTTTGAGTCTCCAGTTGTAATGCTTCGTCACGGCCCATTCTTGCCGCAGCTTCGATTGTTTTTACCGCCGTCATTGGGGCAGGATAGTGCTTGCCCGCTATCTGCATCACCATGCTTTTCGCAATCGTGAAGCTCATGGTCGCTTCGATTTTGCTCAGCTTCAGAGGTTGCAGTTTCGGGGCGCGTTTGGCTTTCCAGTCCAGATCGCCGTTAATTGCCTGGCGCAGAACCATCAATGCACCATCACGCAATTTTTCGGTTTTAACAATGCCATCAACTAAACCGAGTTTTTGCGCTTCAATCGCACTGACATCTTTCCCGGCAGTGATGATCTCCAGAGCGCTATCAGCACCCAGTAATCGCGGAAGACGCACAGAACCACCGAAGCCAGGCATAATACCCAGTTTGGTTTCTGGCAGCCCAATACGCGTATCCGGTGTCGCCAGGCGGTAGTCCGTTGCCAGTACACATTCGCAACCGCCGCCAAGGGCATAACCATTTACCGCGGCAATAGTTGGGACCGGGAGATCTTCCAGACGATTGAATACGCTGTTGGCAAATTGCAGCCAGTGAGTCAGTTGCTCCGCAGGAACAAGGAACAATGACAGGAATTCGGTAATATCAGCCCCGACGATAAATGCGGCTTTGTTGGAGCTCAGCAACAGGCCTTTCAGGTTGGACTGCTTTTCCAGCACATCCAGCGCGTGGCCGAGGCTGGCTACGGTCGCGGTGTCGAGTTTATTCACTGAACCGGGGGCATCGAATACCAATTCTGCGATGCCATCTTCCAGCCAGTCGAGATGTAAGGTTTCACCTTGGTAGAGCATGTCAGTCTCCTGAATCCAGCAATGGGATCTGGTCGTACCAGATGGAAAGGAGTGTGGAATTGATGTTAATGAAATGCAAATAACTCTTTAAATATTTGCAAAGATGATCACAGCCGCTGGAAATAAGTTCGAGAACTTTGCGGTGTGCTAAGATGCGTGGCGTTCAGTTTATAAAAAAACAGAAGGGTAAATCATGGATTCACTGGCCTCACTTTATCAAGATCATGTGGCAACCTTGCAGGAACGTACCCGCAATGTTCTGGCGCGCTTCAACCTGGACGCGTTGTTGATTCACTCGGGCGAGTTATTCAACGTCTTCCTCGATGATCATGCATATCCGTTCAAAGTTAACCCGCAATTCAAAGCCTGGGTTCCGGTGACGCAAGTACCCAATTGCTGGTTGCTGGTTGATGGTGTGAACAAACCGAAATTGTGGTTCTACCTGCCAGTTGATTACTGGCACAACGTTGAGCCGCTGCCAGAATCCTTCTGGACTGACGAAATAGATGTTATTGCTTTGCCAAAAGCCGACGGTATTGGCAGCCAACTGCCTGCTGCGCGCGGCAATATCGGCTACATCGGGCCAGTGCCAGAACGCGCTGTACAGCTTGAAATCCAGGGTGCAAACATCAACCCGAAAGGGGTGATTGATTATCTGCATTATCATCGTTCCTATAAAACTGATTATGAACTGGCATGCATGCGTGAAGCGCAGAAAACAGCCGTAGTAGGTCATCAGGCTGCTCACGAAGCATTTCTGTCTGGAATGAGCGAGTTTGATATCAACCAGGCTTATCTGACAGCAACCGGTCATCGCGATACTGACGTGCCATACGGCAACATTGTGGCACTCAACGAGCACGCAGCCGTTTTGCATTACACCAAACTTGATAACCGTGCGCCTGCCGAAGTACGCAGCTTCCTTTTGGATGCTGGTGCGGAATACAACGGCTACGCCGCTGATTTGACGCGTACCTGGTCGGCCAATAATGACAACGATTATGCTCAATTGGTGAAAGACGTTAACACCGAGCAACTTGCGCTGATTGATACCCTTAAAGCGGGTGTGCGCTATACCGATTACCACATCCAGTTCCATCAGCGTATTGCGAAGCTGTTGAGCCGCCATAAACTGGTAACGGGCATAAGCGAACAGGCGATGGTTGAAACCGGTATTACCGGGCCATTTATGCCTCACGGCCTTGGCCATCCGTTGGGTTTACAGGTACATGATGTTGCCGGTTTCATGCAAGATGACACCGGGACGCACCTTGCCGCACCTTCTCAATATCCATACCTGCGCTGCACACGTATCCTGGAACCGCGCATGGTTCTGACCATCGAGCCGGGTATTTACTTCATCGAGTCTTTGCTCGCACCATGGCGCGAAGGGCAGTACAGCAAACACTTTGACTGGCAACGCATTGAAGCAATGAAACCGTTCGGCGGTATTCGTATTGAAGACAATGTGATTGTTCATGAAAACAGTATTGAAAATATGACGCGCGACCTGAAACTGGCGTAATGGAGAGTTGGCTGATTCCTGCTGAATCCGTCACGGTCAGTGAGGAAATCAAGAAAAGTCGCTTTATTACGCTGCTCGCCCATACGACTGGCGTAATAGCAGCGAAAGAGTTTCTTGAAAAAGTACGTTCAGAACACCCTGCTGCCCGGCATCATTGCTGGGCTTGGGTGGCGGGTGCGCCGGATGACTCGCAGCAATTAGGATTTTCTGATGATGGTGAGCCAGCAGGAACCGCCGGAAAGCCAATGCTTGCCCAGCTGATGGGAAGTGGCATCGGCGAAATTACCGCTGTAGTGGTGCGCTATTCCGGGGGGATTAAACTCGGAACGGGTGGCCTGGTGAAAGCGTATGGCGGTGGAGTGCAGACTGCATTAAATCAATTGCCTACTGTGCTCAAAGTGCCATTAACCGAATATACTTTGCAGTGTGACTATGCGCAGCTTGCGGGAATTGAAGCGTTGCTTAAACAGTGCAGCGGCGAACTCGTGCAAAGTGAATTTGAAGCGTTTATAACATTACGAATCGCGTTACCACACGCGAAACTCGCTGACTTTTCAGTCAGACTTGCTGATTTTAGCCGCGGCGCATTGCATTTATTGCCGGCTGAACAATAATCCCCACTCGTTATTTTTTGATAGTTAAGGAAGCGGCTGAAATGCATTTTCGCGCCATAACCCGAATCGTTGGTCTGTTAGTCATTCTGTTTTCTGTGACCATGATTATTCCAGGGTTGGTAGCTTTAATTTATCGCGATGGTGCTGGCCGTGCTTTCACCCAGACTTTCTTCGTCGCATTGCTCATCGGTTCATTTCTGTGGTGGCCTAATCGCAGGCAAAAGAGCGAGCTCAAACCGCGCGAAGGATTTTTAATCGTCGTATTGTTCTGGACAGTGCTGGGGAGTGTGGGGGCGTTACCCTTTATCTTCGCAGAACAGCCGAACCTGACTATCACCGATGCATTCTTTGAGTCGTTCTCAGGTTTAACGACGACGGGGGCAACGACGCTTGTTGGGCTGGATACGCTTCCTCACGCCATTCTCTTTTATCGGCAGATGTTACAGTGGTTTGGCGGCATGGGGATCATTGTGCTGGCGGTGGCCATTCTGCCGATTTTGGGCGTAGGCGGAATGCAGTTATATCGAGCTGAAATGCCGGGGCCGCTTAAAGACAATAAAATGCGCCCACGTATTGCGGATACAGCCAAAACTCTCTGGTTAATCTACGTTTTGCTGACGGTTGCATGCGCGTTGGCACTTTGGTTTGCCGGCATGCCAGCGTTTGACGCGATCGGCCATAGCTTTGCGACGATTGCGATTGGTGGCTTTTCTACTCATGACGCCAGCATTGGTTATTTTAATAGCCCAACGATTAATACGATTATCGCCATCTTCTTGCTGATCTCGGGTTGTAACTATGGCCTGCACTTTTCTTTATTAAGCGGGCGTAATTTAAAAGTTTACTGGCGTGATCCCGAGTTCCGCATGTTTATTGGCGTGCAGTTGACTCTGGTGGTTATCTGCACCCTGGTACTGTGGTTCCACAATACTTACCAGTCGGCGTTGTTAACAGTGAACCAGGCGTTCTTTCAGGTTGTCTCGATGGCGACGACGGCAGGGTTCACCACCGATAGTATTGCGCGCTGGCCATTATTCTTACCGGTATTGTTGTTGTGTTCTGCTTTTATTGGGGGTTGTGCGGGTTCAACCGGTGGTGGCCTGAAGGTCATCCGTATCCTTCTATTGTTCAAGCAGGGGAACCGCGAACTTAAACGTCTTGTGCACCCAAACGCGGTATATAGCATCAAGCTTGGGAACCGCGCGCTGCCTGAACGTATTCTCGAGGCGGTATGGGGATTCTTTTCTGCCTATGCATTGGTCTTTATTATCAGCATGCTCGCCATCATTGCGACGGGCGTGGATGATTTTTCGGCTTTTGCTTCCGTTGCGGCAACGCTGAATAACCTTGGCCCTGGTTTAGGTGTTGTGGCAGATAACTTCGCCAGCATGAATCCAGTGGCGAAATGGATATTGATAGCCAATATGTTATTTGGCCGTCTTGAAGTATTTACTTTACTCGTACTGTTTACGCCAACTTTCTGGCGAGAGTAACCGGAGCCTGTAGTGAGAACTTTGATTCTATTTTCAACCCGCGATGGGCAAACCCGCGAGATTGCTTCTTATATAGCATCTGAACTTAATGAGCTGGGCGTTGAAAGTGATGTCGTTAACTTGCATCGCAGTGGAGATATCGCCTGGGGAAATTACGAACGCGTCGTTATTGGCGCATCTATTCGTTACGGACACTTCCATTCTTCGGTTGCTGCATTTGTGAAGAAACACCAGCAAGCGTTGAATAAGATCCCCAGTGCTTTCTTTTCGGTAAACCTGGTTGCGCGTAAACCAGAGAAAAGGTCTCCGCAAACTAACTCTTATACGCGTAAGTTTTTGCTGGCCTCTCCATGGCAGCCAAATCATTGTGCAGTATTCGCTGGCGCGCTTCGTTACCCACGTTATCGCTGGTACGACCGCGTTATGATCCGCTTGATTATGAAGATGACCGGTGGCGAAACCGATATCAGTAAAGAAGTTGTCTATACCGACTGGCCGCAAGTGGCGCGTTTTGCCCAGGAAATTGTGCACTTAAACAGCAAATAGTGTCTAAAACACCCATTTTGATGAAAAAAAGCGTAATTAGTCATTTTTTTGCAATAAACACTTGTCAGCTTCCAGAAAATCCCTATACTGCGCCTCCACTGACACGGCACAACGGCTTACAAACCGGCCCGTCAGCCAGATGAAAAGCGAAAATAAACGCTTGACTCTGAAAGAGGAAAGCGTAATAT
>DASXXQ010000160.1:0-1754 GCA_036502985.1 Buttiauxella sp. | reverse complement strand
GACCATCCTCCAAGGCTAAATACTCATCATTGACCGATAGTGAACCAGTACCGTGAGGGAAAGGCGAAAAGAACCCCGGGAGGGGAGTGAAATAGATCCTGAAACCGCATGCATACAAACAGTCGGAGCTGGCGCAAGCTGGTGACGGCGTACCTTTTGTATAATGGGTCAGCGACTTACGTTGCGTTGCGAGCTTAAGGCTTGATGCCGGAGGCGTAGCGAAAGCGAGTCTGAATAGGGCGATTAAGTAGCGTTGCGTAGACCCGAAACCGGTTGATCTATCCATGGCCAGGCTGAAGGTGGGGTAACACCCACTGGAGGGCCGAACCCACGCCCGTTGAAAAGGTCGGGGATGAGCTGTGGATAGGGGTGAAAGGCTAAACAAAACCGGAGATAGCTGGTTCTCCTCGAAAACTATTGAGGTAGTGCGTCGTGTATTGCCTGCGGGGGTAGAGCACTGTTATGGCTAGGGGGCCGCTATAGGCTTACCAAACCATGGCAAACTCCGAATACCGCAGAGCTCGAGCACGGCAGACAGTCCCCGGGTGCTAACGTCCGGGGACAAGAGGGAAACAACCCAGACCGCCAGCTAAGGTCCCGAATATCGGCTAAGTGGAAAACGAGGTGGGAAGGCTTAGACAGTCAGGAGGTTGGCTTAGAAGCAGCCATCCTTTAAAGAAAGCGTAATAGCTCACTGATCGAGTCGTCCTGCGCGGAAGATGTAACGGGGCTAAGCAATATACCGAAGCTGCGGATGCACATTTATGTGCATGGTAGGAGAGCGTTCCGTAAGCCTGCGAAGGTGCATTGAAAAGTGCGCTGGAGGTATCGGAAGTGCGAATGCTGACATGAGTAGCGATAAAGGGGGTGAAAAGCCCCCTCGCCGTAAGCCCAAGGTTTCCTACGCAACGTTCATCGGCGTAGGGTGAGTCGGCCCCTAAGGCGAGGCAGAAATGCGTAGCTGATGGGAAGCAGGTTAATATTCCTGCACCATTGTTAAATGCGATGGGGGGACGGATCGCGGAAGGTTGTCCGGGTGTTGGAAGTCCCGGTCCTTGCATTGGAGAAGGCGCTTAGGCAAATCCGGGCGCGGAATTCAAGGGTGCGAGGCCATTCACTTCGGTGAAGAAGCAACTGGAAGTGGTTCCAAGAAAAGCCTCTAAGCTTCAGTTTAACAAGACCGTACCGCAAACCGACACAGGTGGGCGAGATGAGTATTCTAAGGCGCTTGAGAGAACTCGGGAGAAGGAACTCGGCAAATTGGTACCGTAACTTCGGGATAAGGTACGCCCTTGTAGCTTGACTGGCCTGCGCCAGGAGGGTGAGAGGGTTGCAATAAACTGGTGGCTGCGACTGTTTAATAAAAACACAGCACTCTGCAAACACGAAAGTGGACGTATAGGGTGTGACGCCTGCCCGGTGCCGGAAGATTAAATGATGGGGTGCAAGCTCTTGATTGAAGTCCCGGTAAACGGCGGCCGTAACTATAACGGTCCTAAGGTAGCGAAATTCCTTGTCGGGTAAGTTCCGACCTGCACGAATGGCGTAACGATGGCCACACTGTCTCCTCCCGAGACTCAGCGAAGTTGAAGTGTTTGTGATGATGCAATCTACCCGCGGCTAGACGGAAAGACCCCATGAACCTTTACTGTAGCTTTGCATTGGACTTTGAACCGATCTGTGTAGGATAGGTGGGAGGCTATGAAACCGGAACGCTAGTTTCGGTGGAGCCGTCCTTGAAATACCACCCTGGT
>DASXXQ010000159.1:0-3250 GCA_036502985.1 Buttiauxella sp. | reverse complement strand
CATAAAGAGTAGACTTATGCCCCTTCTTTATCGTTGCACTCACTCTTGCTCGGCTGCAACGACTTCTGTTTGCGGAACTCGCAAACTATGCAACGCCTTCCTCGCACAACCCAACACATGCTCACACTGCTCAATAGTGATAGTCAGTGGTGGCTCAACACGAATAGTCTTCGAATTGTTGAGCGTCCCGGCGACTAGCACCTGCTGGCGGAACATTTCACTGGCAAAGCTATAGCCAATGTCGTTGTCGCTGAACTCGATGGCTATCAGCAAACCTTGTCCACGCGCATCGACGACCAGCTCCGGGAATTCACGTTTCAGGGCCTGGAAGCCGTCGATCAGCAGTTGTCCTTTCTGTTGTGCCTGGGCCGGAAGATTTTGCTCAAGCAGAACATGGATTGTGGCGAGCGCTGCCGCACAGGCCAACGGATTGCCACCAAAGGTGGTGGTGTGCAGGAACGGATTATCAAACAGCACAGAGAACACTTCTTCTGTCGCAACCGTCGCGCCAATCGGCATTACACCGCCGCCAAGTGCTTTGGCGAGGCATAAAATATCAGGCTGCACGTTTTCATGTTCGCAGGCGAACATTTTGCCCGTACGTCCCATACCCGTTTGCACTTCATCGAAAATAAGCAACGCGCCGAATTCATCACAAAGCTTACGCACCGCAGGCAAATACCCGACTGGTGGAATAATCACCCCGCCTTCACCCTGAATAGGTTCAAGGATAACGGCTGCGACATCATCACCGGTTTTACGGCATTCGCTCAGCACTGTGCGTAACGCGTCGATATTGCCAAAGGGTACATGCCTGAAACCCGGAAGCAACGGCATAAACGGTTTACGGAAAGCAGCTTTTGCCGTGGCGGATAATGCCCCAAGAGATTTGCCATGAAACGCGCCGCTGGCGGCGATAAAGGTAAATTTCCCGCGTGGCGATTGGTAGGCTTTGGCGAGTTTAATCGCCGCTTCAACCGATTCTGTACCGCTATTGCTAAAGAAGCTGTACTTGAGTTTACCCGGAGTGAGTGTCGCAAGCGTTTTGGCAAGCATCGCCCGTAATGGATCGAGCAGCTCCTGACTGTGCAGGGGTTGTTTTTCGAGCTGATGCTGTACGGCGGATACCACTGTTGGATTACGGTGCCCCACGTTAAAAATGCCGAACCCACCCAGACAATCTAAATATTCCTTACCCTGGGTGTCGACAAGCGTATTTAAACTGCTCGCTTGCCACTCTACGGCTCCGTAATCCCCGCCGGCGGTCACTGATTTGCGATACTCAAGAAAGCCCGGATTGACATGCTGTTGGAAGTTATCGATAACCTCTCGGTTTAACGCCTTCATCTCTTCATGGGTCAGTGACTTCTTTTCGATGATGTTGAGGGCGTGCGCTGTGCAGGCAAGAGCCGAAGCGCTGGTAGGTAACCTGTTCAAAATGTGCTCCTGGGGATGACGTATCACGCGATACACAAAATAAGTATTGCAGGCAATACGCCACTTCGCTTCCCTTAAACAAAATCAGGATAAACGATCTGATGGAATGCAAATTGCGTAATAATTAATCACAGCGAGAGATGTTTTTTGGGTTAATCTGCTGGTGTGGGGCGTCTTTCTTATGGGATATCTGGTTTTGTTGCACCATGACCATGCGTCGTGCTACTTAACGGTGCAGAGGCCTGCCATTGCGCAAGTTGGTGGGATATTGTGAGCAACTCGACTACGGCAAGAATAGCGGGCGCAACCGCTGTATTTTGTCCACTATCGCAGATGAGATGGTTACGCTCGGCTAGTTTTTACGCGGCATCCATGCGGTGTTCTCCGCGCACCAGCGCGGCACGGTTGAATTCACGTTCAATCACGCCGCCTGCCATATATGCCGCCCTGTCTGACATATGTGCAATGACATCGGCATCATGGCTGACCAGCAGGTAAGTCATGCCAAACTGCTGCTTGAGACGGTTAAGCAGATTGAGAATTTCTGCCTGCACAGACATATCCAGTGCGGAAGTGGGTTCATCAAGTAGTAAAATTTTGGGGCGTAGAAGCAACGCGCGGGCAATGGCTACACGCTGGCGTTGCCCGCCGGAAAGCTGATGTGGATAACGCTTCATGGCGTCTGTCTGTAGCCCAACCTGAAGCAGCGCTTCTTCCACACGGGCGGCAATTTGTGTTTCGCCATGAAGCGTTAACGGCTCGGCCAGCGTGCGATAAATCGTATGGTTGGGATGCAAAGACGCGTACGGGTCCTGAAACACCATTTGTACATTGCGGCGCAAATCACCCTGAAAGCGCACGCCGGGTTTGATTGCGCCATCCAGCAGTTTTACACCCCCTTGCCATTCACGCTGCAACCCCGCCAGCACGCGTAAAATAGTTGATTTCCCACAGCCTGACGCACCAATTAAGCTAAAGGTTTCCCCGGCGTTTATCGATAAACTGGCGTCGCGCACGGCGGTTTTGACCTGGCCTTTTGCGCTAAATTGCACGCACAGATTGCTGACTTCAATTATCGCCACGGTTTTCTCCTTGCAGATTCAGGCTGCGATCCAACGTTGGCAGCATCATGCCGTAAGTCGCAGCGTTGGGGCGGCATGTCCAGAGTGTTCGGGTATAGGGATGCGTTGCGGTTTCCAGTTGATGTGCTGCCATTTCATCTACTTTTTTCCCCTGATACATCACCAGCACACGCTGGCAGTGTTGTGCCACAAGCGGGAGATCGTGACTGATCAGTAACATAGCCATTTGACGCTGTTCGCATTGTTCGACCAGAAGTTCCAGAATCTGGTGACGCAAGCGGGCATCGAGGGCAGAAGTGGGTTCGTCGGCAATAAGAATTTTTGGATTATTAACCAGCGCAATGGCTATCATCACGCGTTGCCCCATGCCGCCCGAAAGTTCTGTCGGATAGCAGTGCAGCACATTGTCGGGCAATCCCACGGCGTTGATAGCGTCGCGGACTCGTTCTCGTCGCTGTGCTTTGGACAGTTTTTGATGCAGACGCAGTGCCTCGTCAATCTGCTGAGCGACACTTTTTACCGGGTTGAGCGCATAGCGTGGATCCTGGAGCACCATCGCAATTTCATTGCCGCGCAGGTGTTGCCAGTCACGGTTGTGTAACGTCAGTAGATCGTTACCCAGTACATTGAGTTGTGTCGCGTTCACTTTGCCCGGCTTGCGCACCAGGCCCATCAATGCCCGGGCAGTCATCGACTTACCCGAGCCTGATTCACCGACCAGCGCCAGTCTC
>DASXXQ010000158.1:0-8330 GCA_036502985.1 Buttiauxella sp. | reverse complement strand
AGTAGGGCTATAGACATCGTTGAATTAATCTTCCAGTTTCGGTTGCGGCGAGTCGTCCGGAATTCTGACATGAACCTGAATAACACGGCGACTATCTGCCATCGCGACTTTGAATTGATAACCATCAATTTCAATAGTTTCACCACGGGCAGGTAAGTGACCAAACGCCTGCATCACTAATCCACCAATAGTATCGACTTCATCATCATTGAAATGGGTAGAGAAGGTATCGTTAAAATCTTCGATTGAGGCCAAAGCACGAACCGTCCAGGTATGACGGCTGAGCTGACGGAAATCGCTGTCTTCCTCATCGTCATACTCATCTTCAATTTCCCCAACAATCAGTTCGAGAATATCTTCGATGGTGACAAGGCCGGAGACGCCGCCAAACTCATCAATAACAATCGCCATGTGATAGCGCTGCTGACGAAACTCTTTGAGCATGCGGTCAACACGCTTACTTTCGGGCACAACAACTGCCTGACGTAACACTTTTTCCATGCTAAATGGCTCAGTATCGCTGCGCATAAACGGCAGCAGATCTTTGGCCATCAGAATCCCTTCGATATGATCTTTGTCTTCACTGATCACCGGGAAGCGGGAGTGTGCGGATTCGATGATGGCATCGAGGCATTCGTCCAGCGTCTGGTTGTGTTTGAGCGTTACCATTTGAGAACGAGGGATCATGATGTCGCGGACGCGTTGGTCGGCGATATCCATGACGCCTTCGAGCATGTCGCGGGTATCTTGATCGATAAGATCGTTTTGCTCAGAATCACGGATAAGTGTCAGCAGATCGTCACGGTTTTTAGGTTCACCGTGGAATAGCTGGTTGAGAATCAGGGAAAAGAACCCCTTCTTACTGGCAGGCGTGTCACTGTTTTGTGAGTTGTCGTCGCTCATGGCGTTAGGTTTTTGGCCCCTCGGTTAATTAATAAATAGCAGGCGGCTTGATGGTGCGCTGCCTGCTAGTGTTTGCTCCGTGGTATTAATCCCTACGGAGACTATTCTTTCTCGGCAATGTACGGATCAGCATACCCAAGAGCAAGCATTATCTCTGTTTCCAGGGATTCCATCTCTTCGGCTTCTTCATCTTCAATATGATCATAGCCAAGCAGATGCAGACTGCCGTGGATAACCATATGTGCCCAATGCGCATCCAGCGGTTTTTGCTGCTCTTTTGCTTCTTGTTCTACAACCTGACGACAAATAATCAGGTCGCCTAAAAGCGGCAGTTCGATGCCCGGAGGTGCTTCGAATGGGAACGACAGCACGTTAGTGGATTTATCTTTACCACGGTAGGTGAGGTTCAGATCGTGGCTCTCGGCGTCATCCACCAGGCGAATCGTAACCTCTGATTCTTCCTGAAATTGTGGAATGACCGCGTCGAGCCATGCCTGAAACTGCACTTCTGTTGGTAGGCCGTTTGTATCTTCACACGCGACCTGTAAATCCAGTATAACCTGACTCATTTGCTCTCCTGAGCGGCAGCGTTAATCGCCATCGCTTCTCGCTTGCGTTCTGCTGCGAGTTCATCTTTACGAGCCTGTTCCGCGTTTTCCCACGCTTCATAGGCATTCACAATACGCGCCACAACCGGATGGCGTACCACGTCTTCGCTATTAAGGAAGTTAAAACTAATGTCATCCACTTCTGCCAGCACATCAATGGCGTGGCGTAGGCCTGACTTCGTGCTACGCGGCAGGTCAACCTGGGTGATGTCGCCGGTAATCACGGCTTTGGAATTAAAACCAATGCGCGTCAGGAACATCTTCATCTGTTCAATGGTGGTGTTCTGGCTTTCATCCAGAATGATAAACGCATCGTTTAGCGTACGGCCACGCATGTAAGCCAGTGGTGCGACTTCAATAACGTTGCGCTCCATCAGCTTTTCAACGCGTTCAAAACCGAGCATTTCAAACAGCGCGTCATATAACGGACGCAGATAAGGGTCAACTTTCTGGCTTAAATCCCCTGGCAGGAAGCCCAGTTTTTCACCGGCTTCAACAGCCGGGCGTGTCAGCAGAATGCGGCGAATATCCTGCCGCTCCAACGCATCAACAGCTGCGGCGACTGCGAGATAAGTTTTACCTGTCCCGGCAGGGCCAACGCCAAAGGTAATGTCATGGTCCAGAATATTGGCGATGTATTGCGCTTGATTCGGCGTACGCGGTTTGATAACGCCACGCTTGGTCTTGATGTTCACCGCTTTACCGTACTCAGGAATGCTTTCGGCTGACTGTTCCAGCACGCGAATTTCTTTGATGGCGAGATGGATTTGTTCTGGAGAGATGTCCTGAATTTCACCACGCATCGGCGCGGTATCAACATACAGATTACGCAAAATATCTGCGGCGGCGTTCACCAGAATTGGGCGGCCCGAGAGCTTGAAATGATAGTCACGACGGTTGATCTCGATACCCAGCCGACGTTCAAGCTGCTTGATGTTGTCATCAAATGGGCCACACAGGCTTAGCAGACGCGCATTGTCTGCGGGTTCTAGCGTAATTTCACGAGTTTCAATATTCAAACTTATCCTCGGGGTCGCTCAGGGCCAGTAGAAGAAATTGCTGCATTAATGCAGACCATAAAAAGATTATTTACGGCGAGGGCTGATGGCGCAAGCCTGGTTTTTGATATTTGGGTGGCTGATTCAGAATGCAAGTGCAAACAATGAAAATGCCTGTCGGCTCACAGCGTTAGCGAGCCGACAGACACAGCAGAGGGGAATTAAGGCTGATAAATACCTACGCCGATTTCATTCTCTTTACGAGTGCGGGCAATCACTGATTCAGGGGACTGTGCAATGCGTAGCCCCATTTCGTCTTCGGTGCGAACCACTTTACCCCGCAGTGAGTTGTTAGTCGCAACTTCAGTGATTTCTACATCAACAAACTTGCCGATCATGTCCGGTGAACCTTCAAAGTTCACGCCACGGTTATGTTCGGAACGCCCGGTCAACTCCATAATATTTCTGCGAGACGTACCTTCCACCAACACGCGCTGGATTGTGCCAACCATCTTACGGCTGTACTCCATTGCCTGTTGGTTGATACGTTCTTGCAGAATATACAGCCGCTGTAATTTCTCTTTCTCCGGGACGTCATCCACCATATCGGCGGCAGGTGTGCCGGGACGTGCTGAGAAGACGAAGCTGTAGCTCACGTCAAAATTCACATCGCCAATGACTTTCATGGTCTGCTCGAAATCCTGTTGGGTTTCACCCGGGAAACCAACAATAAAGTCTGAGCTAATCTGAATGTCAGGGCGTACCGCACGCAGTTTGCGAATAGTCGATTTATATTCCAGCGTGGTATGAGTGCGACCCATCAAATTCAGTATGCGGTCAGAACCACACTGAATCGGCAGATGCAGGAAGCTCACAAGTTCAGGTGTGTCACGATAAACGTCTATGATATCGTCAGTAAATTCAATTGGATGGCTGGTGGTAAAGCGAATGCGGTCAATACCGTCAATTGCTGCAACCAGACGCAGTAATTCTGCAAAAGAACAGATGCCGCCATCGAAAGACGGGCCACGATAAGCATTCACGTTCTGACCAAGTAAGTTCACTTCACGCACGCCTTGTGCAGCGAGTTGCGCGACTTCGAATAGCACATCGTCGGCTGGGCGGCTTACTTCTTCACCGCGGGTATAAGGCACCACGCAGTAAGTACAATACTTATTACAGCCTTCCATAATAGAAACGAAAGCCGTTGGACCATCAGCTTTAGGTTCTGGCAGACGGTCGAACTTTTCAATTTCCGGGAAGCTAACGTCGACAATCGGGCTGCGATTACCACGAACTTTGTTGATCATTTCAGGCAAGCGATGCAGTGTCTGCGGCCCGAAGACAATATCGACATAGTGTGCGCGGCTACGAATCAGCTTGCCTTCCTGGGAAGCAACACAGCCACCTACACCGATAATGATATCGGGATTTTTGCGCTTTAAGAGTTTCCAACGGCCTAGCAGATGGAAGACTTTTTCCTGGGCTTTTTCACGGATCGAGCAGGTATTAAGCAGCAACACATCCGCTTCTTTAGGGTTGTCCGTAAGGGTATAGCCATGTGTGCTGTTCAGCAGATCGGCCATCTTCGATGAATCGTATTCGTTCATCTGACAGCCCCAGGTTTTTATATGGAGTTTTTTTGTCATCGACTTGCCATTGCTCAGTTAAAGCCAGGAATTCAGGCGGCGTATTGTAATGCTTTGGCCTTGATGTGACCAGCCTACGAAACCTGGGTAAAAATCCGGTAGAATCAGGATAGACAATTTAAGGATAAAATCACCATGTTGAATCAGCCAATTGATGTAGCGGTAGTCGGCGGGGGAATGGTTGGTGCGGCCGCAGCTCTCGGACTTGCGCAAAATGGTTTTCACGTCGCGGTGGTTGAGCATCAAGCTCCCGCTGCATTTGATGCAGCAAGCCAACCCGATGTGCGTATTTCGGCCATTAGCAGTGCGTCGGTCGGTTTGCTTAAATCACTCGGCGTGTGGGATGCGATTCGGGCAATGCGCTGCCATGCTTACCGTCAACTTGAAACCTGGGAATGGGAAAGTGCGCACGTTAGCTTTAACGCGCAAGAACTCGGGCTACCGGAGCTTGGCTACATGGTTGAAAACCAGGTGCTACAGCTCGCGTTGTGGCAGGCACTGGAAGCACATCCTGGTGTTACGCTGTTGTGCCCGTCGAAAATTACCAGCATGCAGGGTGGCGCAGGGAAGTGGATGCTTCAGCTTGCTGATGAGCAGACATTAACGGTGCCGATGGTGATAGGTGCAGATGGCGCGAATTCTCAGGTTCGCCGTTGGGCGGGAATTGGGATTCATGCCTGGCAGTATCGCCAGTCGTGCATGTTAATCACGGTGAAGAGTGAACATGCGCCCGGTGACAGCACCTGGCAGCATTTTACGCCAGCAGGTCCACACGCGTTTTTGCCGCTGTTTGATAACTGGGCTTCATTGGTCTGGTATGACACTCCTGCACGTATTCGCCAATTGCAAAATATGTCGATGCCGCAACTGCAAAAGGCGATTCAAGCGAACTTCCCCGAGCGGCTGGGTAACGTTACCCCCGTGGCCTGCGGAGCATTTCCACTGACCCGCCGCCATGCTTTGCACTATACCCAACAGGGGTTGGCACTGGTTGGCGATGCAGCGCATACCATTCATCCGTTAGCCGGGCAGGGGGTAAATCTCGGTTATCGCGATGTGGAAGCATTGCTTGATGTGATGATTAACGCACGCAGTTATGGTGAAAACTGGGCGGATGCACGGGTGTTAAAACGCTATCAGACACGCCGGCAGGCGGACAATTTCCTGATGCAAAGCGGTATGGACTTGTTCTACGCCGGTTTCAGCAATACGTTGGGGCCGTTACGAGTCATTCGAAACTTAGGATTAATGGCAGCTGAACGCGGTGGTGTATTGAAACGCCAGGCATTGAAGTATGCATTAGGATTATGATTCGATGAGATGTACGAGAGCGGGAAACCGCTCTTTTTGATTTTTGTCAGATGCAGAAAAGCAAAAAGCTCGCCGTAGCGAGCTTTTCTTTTTGGCTGGGGTACGAGGATTCGAACCTCGGAATGCTGGTATCAGAAACCAGAGCCTTACCGCTTGGCGATACCCCAAAAATATGGTGGCTACTACGGGAATCGAACCTGTGACCCCATCATTATGAGTGATGTGCTCTAACCAGCTGAGCTAAGTAGCCTGATTGTAAATCTTAAAACTGTTTTTCGACTGGCTGGGGTACCTGGATTCGAACCAGGGAATGCCGGTATCAAAAACCGGTGCCTTACCGCTTGGCGATACCCCAACTATGGGTGCACTAACTAACTCATGCTATGTCGAAAAAAATGGCTGGGGTACCTGGATTCGAACCAGGGAATGCCGGTATCAAAAACCGGTGCCTTACCGCTTGGCGATACCCCATCCGTGCAACGTTATAAGGAAATGGTGCGGGAGGCGAGACTTGAACTCGCACACCTTGCGGCGCCAGAACCTAAATCTGGTGCGTCTACCAATTTCGCCACTCCCGCGCTAAAAAAAGAATAATGGTGGCTACTACGGGAATCGAACCTGTGACCCCATCATTATGAGTGATGTGCTCTAACCAGCTGAGCTAAGTAGCCTTCTTTTTTCTGCGTAACCTTATCGGCGTTGCGGGGCGCATTATGCGTAGTTGGCCTTTGGGCGTCAACAAATTTTTTCCCGAAAAGTGGCGTAAATTGTCTGTTTGACCAGCTTACGAACAGCTTGCTGCAATATTCGTCAATTATCGGTTATTTCGTCGTTTTAACTGATGCAAAAACCCTAATAACGGGTGGGGAATATTGCAGAAACAAAAACGGGCCCGCAGGCCCGTGTGTTTAATTTTGTTCGCTTATTTGTAAGCAGACTGGTGAACGCCTACTGCACGGCCTGATGGATCATTCATTGTTTTGAATGCTTCATCCCATTCAATGGCCTTAGCTGAAGAACAAGCAACAGATGGCCCACCAGGAACGCATTGTGCGGCACTTGGCAGTGGGAATAACTCTTCAAAGATTTCACGATATAAATAGGCTTCTTTAGAGCCTGGCGTGTTGTATGGGAAACGGTAGCTGGCAGTTTCCAGTTGTTGATCTGTCACCTGGCCCGCCGCTACTTCTTTTAACGTGTCTATCCAGCTATAACCGACACCATCGGAGAATTGTTCTTTCTGACGCCATGCAACGCTTGCTGGCAGATAAGATTCAAAACATTCACGCAGGACATGTTTTTCCATTTTGCCATTGCCGCACATTTTGTCCTTTGGATTGATACGCATCGCGACATCAAGGAATTTTTTGTCCAGGAACGGTACGCGCGCTTCCACACCCCAGGCGGACATGGCTTTGTTAGCACGAGCACAGTCAAACATGTGCAGCGCTTGTAACTTACGAACAGTCTCTTCGTGCAGCTCTTTATCATTTGGCGCTTTATGGAAGTACAGATAGCCACCAAACACTTCGTCAGAACCTTCACCAGACAGCACCATTTTGATGCCCATCGCCTTGATTTTACGGGACATCAAATACATTGGAGTTGAGGCGCGAATCGTAGTCACATCATAAGTTTCAATGTGATAGATAACATCACGAATCGCATCCAGGCCTTCTTGCACGGTGAAATGGATTTCGTGGTGAACTGTGCCTAAGTGGTTTGCCACTTCTTGTGCAGCTTTCAAGTCAGGGGAGCCAACTAAACCGACAGCAAAAGAGTGCAGCTGTGGCCACCAGGCTTCAGAACGCTCTTCATCTTCTACACGGCGAGCTGCAAATTTCTTTGTGATTGCAGAGATAACCGATGAATCCAGACCACCAGACAGCAACACGCCGTAAGGCACGTCTGACATCAGGTGGCTTTTCACTGCGTCTTCCAGTGCCTGACGTAATTCATTTTTATCTGTGACGTTATCTTTTACTGCATCATATTCGAACCAGTCACGCTGATAGTAACTGCGGATTTCACCGTCTTTGCTCCACAGATAACTCCCCGCAGGGAATTCTTTAATCGTGCGGCAAACTGGAACCAGCGCTTTCATTTCTGAAGCTACATACATGTTGCCGTGCTCGTCATAACCCATATACAACGGGATGATGCCGATATGGTCGCGGCCAATCAGATAGGCGTCTTGTGTTTCGTCATACAGAATGAATGCAAACATGCCTTGCAGATCGTCGAGGAATTCCGGGCCTTTTTCCTGGTAAAGCGCGAGGATGACTTCGCAGTCTGAACCTGTCTGGAACTCGTAACGGTCGCCGTATTCTGCGCGCAGAGCCTGGTGGTTGTAGATTTCACCGTTTACAGCCAGAGCGTGAGTTTTTGCTTTGTTATACAGCGGCTGAGCACCGGCATTAACGTCAACAATAGAGAGACGTTCGTGAGAAAGAATGGCTTTATCATTGGCATAAACACCAGACCAGTCAGGGCCACGGTGGCGCATCAGGCGGGATAATTCGAGCGCTTTCTTACGCAGTTCGACCGCATCGGTCTTGATATCCAGAACACCAAAAATTGAACACATAGAACACTCTCCGTAATGCTTCTTTGAGCCATTAAATTGTTTTGTTGCGTTGTATGATTATGAAAATGCGCAATCATTGTCGGGAATGCAAGTCCTTTAGTCTTTCAGGGATAAATAGTTCAACAGTGATTGTTGATTACTGAAAAATGATGAGGAAATAAGCGGAATAATTAGTGGATCGGCAATTTTTATCAAAATCGCCTGGTTGGCATTCAGTGAAAGGAAAAAAGAGTGTTGAATCGGTAATACGCCCGGTAAAAACCAGGCGAATGAC
>DASXXQ010000157.1:0-21210 GCA_036502985.1 Buttiauxella sp. | reverse complement strand
CCAAAAATTCCATAATTCATCGGTGAAACCGAAACTGACCGAAAGGTAATCGGCAGTTAGCCCGGCATGTGCTTTCGCCCGGGCAATCATCTGCTGGCCAATTTGCTGACGCTGACGTAGCGGATGGACCGCAACACGGCTAACGCGCAGTCCTTTTAAGGTTGCTGCCAACGGGCTGCCACCGTGAGCGGCTAGCGATTGTGCGACTAAGTTCCCTCTCGGCCGCCGAAATCCCGCCCACACCGCACGGCTCAGTTTTTCATCCAGCCTCCCCTCCTCCACAAGCCAGACGGCACCAATCGTTTCGTCACCACTGGTGGCGGCAATGAAATGCTGACCCGGTGCATCCAGCATTCTGCGCCAATCCAGCGGCGTGGTGCGATAATGCGCACCGGACAGTAAGCGGTACATCTGTTGGAGTTGTTGCGAAGGTTGTATCGCGTCACCGCGCTCAATAACTTGCAATGATACTGCGCCTTGAGAAGCCGTTGTCACATCAACTTCATCAAACAACAAAACGGTGTCGATGAGTTTTTCCAACGGATCATGGGATGCCCAACGAATCGGTGTGGAAAGGGTGTAACGCGTGAGTGCATCAAGGTTTGCACAAAATTTGAGAACAAATCCACGCCCAGTACCTTCGTAACCCTGAACAGTGGTGGTCAGCAAAACCCGTGGGAAATGAGAAATCAGTTTGCGTAACTGAGGTGCCGGGAGCGCGGCAGCTTCATCAATAATCAACCAATCAGCCTGAAACGCTTCGGTATTACCCAGCAATGCATCCGGTGCAACGAAGTTGAAACGATCGCCTGCATGACTGGCAAGAACATCAGTTGCTGCTTTGCCCGGCGCGGTGACCAGCCCCTTTCCCGTGATCCTGTGCAACAGCATGCCTGCTAACGCAGATTTCCCTCGCCCTCGCGCAGCGGTGACAACAGCGACACCTGCTGGCATACGCAAAAGCGTATTCAGGATAGCTGCCTGCTCGTCGAAAGGTGCACCGCTGGCTGCATACCATAAAGGGCGTGGAGAGAACTCAGGAATGTGCAACGGCTGATGCTGCTCCCATAGCAAGCATTCACTATCGGCTCGGATACAGTGCTGTAGATGACTGATAAAATGAGGCGTGGGGATCGCTTCAGATTGCTCGCTCCAGCGGCTTGAGTCGCAATCTGGCTGCTTCGGCCAGTCGCTCCATGGTGGAGCAAGAAGAACCAACCAACTTCCCGCTCTGAGTGTGCCGGCAAGTGCAGCTAAGGCTTCTGCGTCCAGCCCGTTTCGTGCATCAAATACCGCATGTAAAAACTCACGCCCCAGCAAAGTACGCATTGCAGATGGCGCGCAATGAAGTGGCAATTCGGGAGCGGCTCCGACCCAGAGCCAGTCGCCAGGCAATAACCGCGTAAGAGAGCAGATTTGCTGGCTGCTCCACTTACTCTCGCCCGCCATGACTATCATACGGCGGATACCTGCTTCAGCCATACAGGCGGTAGCTTGCCTTAGCTGTTCCATGGCTTTAATCCTTGTCACATCTCGTTATTTGACAGTATTACCGAACGTGTTGCACTGGGCCGGGTCACCGCTATCAAAGCCGCGTTTGAACCAGGTATAACGCTGCTCTGAAGTGCCGTGGGTGAAGCTGTCAGGCACCACGCGCCCTTGCCCTTTTTGTTGCAGACGGTCATCACCAATGGCTTCGGCAGCATTCAAGGCTTCCTGTAAATCGCCGGCATCCAGCACTTCTTGTTTTTGCATGCTGTTGCCCCAGACACCAGCAAAACAGTCCGCCTGCAATTCCATTTTGACGGAGAGACGGTTACCTTCAGCCTGAGTTGCACCTTGCTGGAGTTGGCGTACTTTCGGTTCAATACCTAACAATTTCTGCACATGGTGTCCGACTTCATGGGCAATCACATAGCCCTGCGCAAAATCACCATCCGCACCCAGTTTGCTTTTCATTTCGTCATAGAATGAAAGGTCGATATAAACCGTGCTGTCTGCCGGGCAGTAAAATGGCCCCATAATTGACTGGCCGGTACCACAACCAGTGCGTGTCGCACCACGGTACATCACCAGTTTTGGCTGCTGATAAGTGCGGCCCATCTTCTGGAAGATTTGTCCCCATGTATCTTCAGTGGTTGCAAGAATAACCGAAGTGAATTTAGCCGCTTCGTCATCTTTAGGACTGATGGAGCGCTGAGTGGATTGCTGCTGTACCGGTTGCCCGCCGGACAGCATCGAGGTGAGGTCAACCCCGTAATAGCTCGCTACAACGACAACAATTAATAATACGATACCGCCTTTACCGCCCGGCAAGCGGAATCCGCCACCTCCCCCACCCAACCCTGGGCCTGAGGAGTTACTTCTTCTGTCTTCCACATTGTCGCTCTCGCGACGACCTTGCCAACGCATAGCTGACCTCATCGTTCACAATTTGTAATAGATAGATCGTAGGTGGTTAATTGCCGGATTACCATAAGAAACAAGATGTGAAAAGGCCGAAAGTGCAAAACACATTCGGCCTTTAAGAGTAAAACGGGGGAGAAATTAGTCTAATTTAACGCCAAGACGGCGGGCAACTTCTTCGTAGGCTTCAATCAGGCCGCCCAGGCTCTGGCGGAAACGGTCTTTATCCATTTTATCGAGAGTTTCTTTATCCCACAGACGGCTACCGTCTGGAGAGAACTCATCGCCGAGCACGACTTCACCGTTGAACAAACCAAATTCCAGTTTGAAATCGACAAGGATCAGACCCGCATCATCAAACAATTTGCTCAGAACATCGTTAGCTTTGTAGCTCAGTTCACGCATACGAGCCAAATTCTCTTTGTTCACCCAGCCAAAGGTCTCACAATAAGATTCGTTGACCATTGGGTCATGCATCGCATCGTTTTTCAGGAACAGGTCAAACAGCGGCGGATTCAGTTCAATGCCTTCTTCAATACCCAGGCGTTTAACCAAAGAGCCCGCAGCGCGGTTGCGGATAACACACTCAACCGGCACCATATCGAGCTTCTTAACCAACACTTCGTTATCGGACAACA
Organism: Buttiauxella sp.; assembly: GCA_036502985.1. GTDB lineage: Bacteria > Pseudomonadota > Gammaproteobacteria > Enterobacterales > Enterobacteriaceae > Buttiauxella. The sequence continues at coordinate 18,166 of DASXXQ010000157.1, read as the reverse complement.
GCGCTTCCATTTGAGTTGGAATACCCGCTTCTTCAAGTTTGGTCATAATGAAATGGTTAAATTTGTTGTTTACCATACCTTTGCGATCAAACTGCTCAATGCGCGCACCGTCTCCTGCTGACGTATCATTGCGGAATTCGAGCACCAACAGATCCGGATTTTCCGTGCTGTATACGGTCTTCGCTTTGCCACGATACAACTCAGCTTGCTTTTGCATCTTTCTTACTCCAGGTGTGATTTAACTAAAAATTCCGCTATTTGTGGCTACGCACACGTTTGCGTAGCCTATCAGAAAAAAGGCCAGATTTCTCTGGCCTTTAAAAGTTACTTGCTAAACGCCGCCTGGAATGCGGCTACTAAAGCATCATTCTGGGACTGTGTTAGCGTGTGACCTTTCGGGTCGATGAACTGCAGACTACTGCGGTTATCGAGGTCGCCAACTTGCAGTTTGTAATCGCCACTCGACAGACCCGGGTCTTTCGCCCCTAAATCTTGCCATGCGCTGTCTGACAATGGTTTGTACGTAACAGTAATGCTACCGGTTGAGCGCGTAGAGTCAGTGACTTTCATGCCAACTTTCTCAAGCGTTGCCGGTAAACGGCTCCAGACTACGTTGTATGGGCCGCGCACCACCAGCATCGGTAAGCCTGTGTCGTCAGCCGCACTTTGTACATCAAGTTGCGTTGCTGCACGATTGTCTTTCGCGTTCTGCTGGTCAGTCTGGGTTTTATCCAGACTTGCGCTGATGCTGTTCAGCATTTCGGCACTGTAACGCTGTATAGATGCTGCATCAGAAACCGGCTTGCCTGCCTGCTCCAGGTTCAACAGCTTAACCACTACAGCTTGTTGATAACCCTGTGGTTTCACGCTGATTTGATAGCGCCCACGATACTGTTGGTCTTCATCAGCACGATTCCAGTTTACCCAGTCAGTCGTCAGGGTTTGGCTGGCGTCATCACGTTTATCAATGCCGTAGTTTTTCGCCTGTAGAACACTGACTACTTGTGGCCACAGTGTAGCGCTACGCGCATTTTCGACCATCAACGTTGCGGTATCCCCAGTAAACTGAGTACGCGCCCCGTTGACCAATGCCAAAGGTTGAGCTGGCGGACGAATATCCAACGCTTTGCCTACTGGACCGCTGCCGTTGGTGACCGGAATATTATATTCACCATTCTGCACCGGCAGGATCATCCCAGCCGGGGAGTGGATTTCCGCGAGGGGTGCTGCATCCAGATAGGATTCGTCACCACTGACCTGGCGCTTATAACGCTGGTCTGAGCTACATGCTGCTAGCAGCATGGCTAACGAAACCACTGCAACTTTCGCCACCGTCGACTTCTGTACTGAGTAAGCCATCAAATCTCCCTAAACTTTACAGCAAACCAGCATGCTTAAGCGCGCTAATAATCACCGGATGACTGGCTTCAGTCAGCGGTGTCATTGGCAGGCGTAAGGTATCGGTTGCCACAAGTCCCAACTCCCTACAAGCCCATTTCACTGGGATAGGATTGGGTTCTACAAATAATTTATTATGCAGCGGCATCAAACGTTCATTGATAACGCGCGCTTGCGCATATTGCCCATTGGCGGCCAGTTTACACACTTCTGCCATTTCACGCGCGGCTACGTTTGCCGTCACAGAAATCACACCGTGGCCACCCAATTGCATGAAGTCCAGTGCACTGGCGTCATCACCGCTCACCAGGATGAAATCATCTTCAACCAGCTCTTTGATCTGGTTTACGCGAGTTAAGTTCCCGGTTGCTTCTTTGATACCGATAATATTTTTAATCTTCGCCAGGCGACCAACGGTTTCAGGCAGCATGTCGCAACCGGTACGAGACGGTACATTGTACAGCATCTGCGGCAGGTCAGTGCTTCCAGCAATCGCTTTGAAGTGCTGGTACAGCCCTTCCTGGGTTGGACGGTTGTAGTATGGCGTGACTGTCAGGCAACCCACAATTCCACTGTGTTCGAAACGCTTCGTCAGGGAGATAGCTTCAGAGGTGGCATTAGCGCCAGTCCCTGCGATAACGGGGATACGGCCATCGGCCAGTTCCAGCGTCATCATGACCACGTCACCGTGTTCGTCATGGCTCAACGTTGCTGACTCTCCGGTAGTCCCTACCGAAACAATCGCCGAGGTTCCGCTGGCGACATGGTAATCAATCAGTTTTTTCAGGCTTGACCGGCAGACATTACCTTTCTCATCCATCGGCGTCACAAGCGCGACAATACTTCCAGTGAACATTGGCCATCCTCTGTGCTAACAAGTGTCTCAATGGTACGTTTGGTGCAGGATCAAAAGCAAGTCACCAGGTGATGCTACACGGTTGTACGCAAGTTTTTTTTGTGCTTTCCTTATGATATCTCACCGATTCACAGGAAGAATACGTTTGACTCCCTCACCACACCATTATTTGGTCATCACAGCCCTTGGGGCGGACAGGCCTGGTATTGTTAATACCATCACCCGCCATGTGAGCAGTTGCGGCTGTAATATCGAAGACAGTCGCCTGGCAATGCTTGGTGAAGAGTTCACGTTTATTATGCTGCTGTCGGGCAGTTGGAATGCAATCACCCTGATTGAATCGACACTGCCGCTTAAAGGTGCAGAGCTTGATTTGCTGATTGTGATGAAGCGCACCGCGGCGCAAGAGCGACCGGCGATGCCCGCGACAGTCTGGGTGCAGGTAGAAGTGAGCGACTCACCTCATTTAATCGAGCGTTTCACCAACCTTTTTGATATTCACCATATGAATATTGCTGAGTTGAGTTCGCGTACCCAACCGGCTCAGGATGGGGTACCACCGCAGCTATACATTCAAATTACAGCTCATAGTCCTGCGTCACAAGATGCGAGCGTGATCGAAGATGCTTTCAAGGCCCTCTGTACAGAACTCAAAGCACAGGGCAGTATTAACGTTGTGAATTATCCACAGCAAGATGATTAAGACGGAGAGTTGTAATGAGCCCACTGAAAGCCGGTGATATCGCACCGAAATTTAGCTTGCCTGATCAAGACGGCGAGCAAATAAATTTAACCGACTTCCAGGGACAGCGTGTTCTGGTTTATTTCTATCCTAAAGCGATGACGCCAGGCTGCACCGTGCAAGCATGTGGTTTGCGCGACAACATGGATGCGTTGAAAAAAAGTGGTGTGGAAGTACTGGGTATCAGCACCGACAAACCAGAAAAGCTTTCACGTTTTGCCGAAAAAGAGCTACTCAACTTCACGCTGCTTTCTGATGAAGACCACAAGGTCTGCGAGCAATTTGGTGTCTGGGGCGAGAAATCGTTTATGGGCAAAACCTACGATGGCATCCATCGCATTAGCTTCCTGCTGGATGGCGAAGGGAAAGTTGAGAAAGTCTTTGATGATTTCAAAACCAGCAACCATCACGATATTGTGGTGAACTGGCTGAAAGAAAACGCATAATTGCGCGGACTGTATAAAAAAGCCGACTTCACGTCGGCTTTTTACTGTCTCTAATTTGGTTTGTCGTCTATCAACATACTGTCCGGCCAGGCATGTACCACCGCTTTAATCAGCGTAGCGAGTGGGATAGCGAAGAACACGCCCCAAAATCCCCACAGCCCACCAAAAATCACCACGGAAAGAATAATCACCAACGGGTGCAGGTTTACCGCTTCGGAAAATAGCACCGGCACCAGCAAGTTGCCATCCAACGCCTGAATGATTAAGTACACGGCGAACAACGTCCAAAATTCTGGACCCAGACCAAACTGGAAAAGCGCCACGCAGACTACCGGGATGGTCACAACAAACGCGCCGATGTAGGGGATCAGCACCGAGAAGCCCACCAGAACCGCCAACAATAACGAATAATTCAGACCAAAAACCACAAAACCGATATAGGTCACGATCCCCACGACCAGCATTTCCAGTACTTTGCCACGTATATAGTTCGTAATTTGCTGATTCATCTCCAGCCATACTTGCCCCGCAAGCCCACGGTTACGCGGCAAAACGCGACGTACGGCATTCAGCATCTGATCTTTATCTTTCACCAGGAAGAACACCATCAGTGGAACTAACACCAAATATATTGCCAGTGTTAACAAACCCACTAATGAAGCGAGAGAATACTTAACCACCTGATCGCCCATGCCTATCATGCGACCACGCATATTTTCAGCCATGGCATCGATAATGCCCGCATCAACCAGCGCCGGATAACGTTTAGGCAACGCTGCGGCGAAATCTGAGAGTTTGTTGAGCATACCAGGCATATCGCGTATCAGATAGATACCTTGTTGCCAGGCAACAGGGGCCACCACCAGAACCATCAACAGCAGAATACCCACGAACAGCACCAGGACTATCGTTGTAGCCCAGGTGCGGGAACATCCAAGACGCTGAAGCCGCGCAGTCGGCCACTCCAACAAATAAGCCAGCACAATCGCTACTAACAAAGGCGCTAACAGTCCATGGAAGAAGAACAGGATAACAAACCCTGCAACCAGAATGACCAGCAGCGCGATAGCTTCCGGGTCGCTAAACCGTCGTCGATACCACTGCAACAACATTTCAAGCATAAATCCCTTCCGTGACAACATTGTGCGAGGACGGATTGTATCTAAATGTCACAGTAAAGACTTCGCTTTTTATCTCTGTTCAATAGCAGTTTAAAATTGTCTTAGATTAAGATAGGTCTCAGTCATTCGCTGGGCTACAGTTCTTCTTTGTATGCGAACAAAACCATGTAATACATGTCGAAGATTAACTTTGATTAAACAGGACAGGACGTATGTTCAAGCAGTTGAAAAAATCGCTGGTTGCAACACTGATGGCGGCTTTGCTCGCAGGCCCGGCAGCGCCAGCCTTTGCGGATGTTTCCGATCAGCTGCCAGATATGGGAACAACAGCCGGAAGCACACTGTCAATCGGCCAGGAAATGCAGATGGGCGACTTTTATGTTCGTCAACTGCGAGGCAGTGCTCCATTAATCAATGATCCTTTGCTCGTGCAGTACATTAATAAACTGGGTATGCGACTGGTTAGCCACGCAGATTCTGTAAAGACCCCCTTCCATTTTTTCCTGATCAACAATGATGAAATCAACGCCTTTGCCTTCTTTGGTGGCAATGTCGTGCTTCATTCCGCGTTATTCCGATACTCCGATAACGAAAGCCAACTTGCCTCCGTAATGGCGCACGAAATTTCGCACGTTACGCAGCGCCACCTGGCGCGAGCAATGGAAGATCAGAAAAAGAACGCCCCGCTCACCTGGGTTGGCGCGTTAGGTTCTATTTTACTGGCGATGGCCAGCCCGCAAGCGGGTATGGCAGCATTGAGTGGGACGCTCGCGGGAACGCAGCAAGGCATGATCAGTTTTACTCAGCAAAACGAACAGGAAGCAGACCGCATCGGTATTCAAGTGTTGCAACGTTCCGGCTTTGATCCACAAGCCATGCCGACGTTCCTTGAAAAACTGCTCGATCAGTCGCGTTATTCCTCTCGCCCACCTGAAATTCTGCTTACCCACCCATTACCTGAAAGCCGTCTGGCAGATGCCCGCAACCGCGCTAACCAAATGCGTCCGGTGGTGGTGCAATCTTCTGAAGATTTTTACTTTGCAAAAGCGCGTACGCTTGGCATGTATAATTCTGGTCGCAATCAGCTAACCAGCGATTTATTGGATAGCTGGTCGAAAGGCAATATTCGTGAGCAGCATGCGGCGACTTATGGTCGTGCGCTTCAGGCAATGGGGGCTGATAAGTGGGAGGAAGCTCGTAAACTTTTACAGCCGCTGTTAGCCGCTCAACCCGCTAACACCTGGTATCTCGATTTATCCACGGATATCGATCTTGGGCAGAATAAGTCCGCAGATGCGATTAACCGGCTGAAAAATGCGCCTGACCTGAAACAAAACCCGGTGCTGCAACTTAACCTTGCGAATGCCTACGTTCAGGCAAAACAGCCTGCTCAGGCCGCAGCCATTCTTAATCGTTATACGTTTACTCATCCGGATGACAGCAACGGTTGGGATTTGTTGGCACAATCCGAAGCGGCACTCGGTAATCGTGACCAGGAACTTGCCGCACGCGCCGAAGTCATGGCCCTTGTCGGACGAATCGACCAGGCGATTTCGCTGCTCAGTAGCGCCAGTGGTCAGGTAAAATTGGGGAGTTTGCAACAAGCTCGTTACGATGCGCGAATCGACCAATTCCGCGAATTGCAAAAACGCTTCCTTCAGTATTCTAAGATGTAACAGGAGTTACGATGTCTACAGCCGTTACTATTTATCACAATCCACGCTGCTCTAAGAGCCGTGAAACGTTAAGCCTGCTAAAAGCCAATGGTGTAGAACCCGAAGTCGTGTTGTACCTGGAAACCCCGCCAGATGCTGCAACCATCAAATCTTTGCTCGGCAAATTAGATTTTGCCAGCGCGCGTGACCTGATGCGTCAGAAAGAGGATTTGTATAAAGAGCTGAAACTGGCTGACCAAACGCTGAGTGAGGAGCAGTTAATCCAGGCGATGGTTGAGAATCCGAAATTGATTGAGCGCCCGATTGTTCTGGCGAATGGCGAAGCACGGATTGGTCGCCCGCCGGAGTCAGTGTTGGAAATTATGTAGTTCTGCGATTAATGTCGGATGTCGCTGCGCTAATCCGACCTACAAGAAAGATGTTGTAGGGCGGAGTAGCGCAAGCGACATTCAACCGGCAAGAAACGTGTTGTAGGATGGATTAGCGCAAGCGAAATCCAATCGACAAGAAAGGTGTTGTAGGGTGGATTAGCGCAAGCAACATCCGACCGACAAGAAAGGTGTTGTAGGGTGGATTAGCGCAAGCGACATCCACCAGCGGTTGTACGTTAAAGCCCGAGAATCTCTTTCACAAACGGGATCGTCAGTTTACGTTGCGCAGTAATCGAAGCGAGATCAAGCTGATCGAGCGTCGTAAACAAGGTACGCATTTCGCGATCCAAACGTTTTAGCAGGAAACGCCCAACGTCCTCGGGTAATTCAAACCCGCGCAGTCTGGCACGCAATTGCAGAGCCTGGAGTTTGTCGTCATCCGACAGAGGTTGCAGCTTGTAGATTTGCCCCCAATCAAGGCGCGAGGCAAGATCGGGTAATTGCAGATTGAGCTGACGCGGAGGGCGATCGCCGGTAATCAACAGGCGCGTTTTTCCCGATTCCAGTATGCGGTTGTAGAGATTAAAAATCGCCATCTCCCACAGTTCGTCACCTGCAACACACTCGATATTATCGATACACACCAATGAAAGCTGTTCCATGCCGTCCAGCACTTCCGGAACAAACCAGGTGCGTTTATCCAGCGGCACATAACCGACGGCTTCGCCACGTTGGGACAGTTCCGCACAGGCGGCATGCAGCAAATGGCTGCGCCCTCCTCCTTCTCGCGACCAGAAATAGATATATCCGCTGTGATCCTGACGGAGCACGGACTGGAGTGCGGCGAGTAAAGAAGGGTTATCACCCGGCCAGAAACTAGCAAACGTTTCGTCATCAGGCAAATAGAGTGGCAGTGAAAGCTGTGCCGGCGTATTCAGAATTACCTCAACCATAACAGGCAGAAAAACGCAGAGAGTCTATCACAGAATTGGGAAGCTGTAGAACCGGGCGAACACGCCGCCCGGCCAGGAGAAAAACTACGATTTTACGTCGCTTTCTTCGGCATCCAGCACCACTTCTTCTGGGCGCAGAACACTGATAAGTTTGAAGATAAGACTCAGACCCACACCAACGATGGTCGCCAGTGCCATACCTTTCAGCTCGGCTGCGCCAATGTGTACTTTCGCGCCACTCACACCGATAATCAAGATTACTGAGGTCAGGATCAGATTTTGCGCTTTGCTGTAATCCACTTTCGATTCGATCAACACACGAATACCGGATGCGCCAATCACGCCGTATAACAGCAGTGAAACGCCGCCCATTACCGGAACCGGGATAATTTGAATGGCTGCTGCGAGTTTACCTACGCAAGAAAGCAGAATCGCCAGAATCGCTGCGCCGCCAATCACCCAGGTGGAATAAACACGGGTGATCGCCATTACGCCGATATTCTCGCCATAAGTGGTATTTGGCGTAGAACCAAAGAAGCCGGAGAAGATAGTCGAAATCCCGTTCGCGAACATCGAGCGGTGCAGGCCCGGGTCACGAATCAAATCTTTCTTCACGATGTTCGCCGTTACCACCAGGTGACCAACGTGCTCGGCGATAACCACGAGAGCAGCTGGCAGAATGGTGAAGATGGCAAACCACTCAAAACGAGGAGTATAGAAGGTTGGCAAGGCAAACCAGTGCGCTTCAACAATTGGCGTGACATCAACTACGCCCATGGCAAAGGAAAGCGCATAACCCGCCAGAACACCGATAAGAATCGGAATGATTGCCAGGAAACCACGGAACAGGACAGAACCGAAGATAGTGACCGCCAGCGTGACCAGCGAAATGATAATGGTGGTTGAGTCAGGCGATGTGCCATCAGCAGGTAATAAACCCGCCATATTCGCGGCGACACCCGCCAGTTCAAGGCCGATTACCGCAACAATCGCACCCATTGCCGCCGGTGGGAACATCACATCCAGCCAACCAGTACCGGCTTTTTTAACAATCAGCGCCACAATACAAAACAGCACGCCACACATGATAAAACCACCCAACGCCACTTCATAACCCAGCGGCAACAGCAGCAGCACAGGTGAAATAAACGCAAAGCTGGAACCCAGATATGCGGGGATTTTACCTTTACAGATAAAGAGATACAGCAGTGTCCCAATCCCGTTAAACAGCAGCACCGTCGCCGGGTTAATGTGGAACAGGATTGGCACCAGAACGGTGGCACCAAACATGGCGAACAGATGTTGCAAACTTAACGGTATCGTTTGCAACAGGGGTGGTCTTTCACTCACCCCAATGGCGCGGCGTGTCATGTTGTTTTCCTCTGAGTCTTGTTTTTAGAAGTAATGGGTCGAACAAATCAAAAAAAAGCCGACTATCGAAGTCGGCTCATTTTATTATTTAGTACCAAATATCTTATCGCCGGCATCGCCGAGCCCCGGAATAATGTATCCGTGCTCGTTCAGGCCCTGATCGATAGACGCTGTAAACAGCTCTACGTCCGGGTGCGCTTTTTCCAACGCGGCAATACCTTCAGGTGCAGCAACCAGAACCAGCACCTTAATGCTAGAACAACCGGCATTTTTCAGCAGGTCGATAGTTGCAATCATCGAGCCACCGGTTGCCAGCATTGGGTCAACCACCAGCGCCATACGCTCTTCAATGTTTGAAACCAGTTTCTGGAAGTACGGTACTGGTTCCAGGGTTTCTTCATTTCGATAGATACCCACAACGCTGATACGTGCGCTTGGTACGTTTTCCAGCACGCCTTCCATCATGCCCAGACCGGCACGCAGAATTGGCACAACAGTAATCTTCTTACCTTTGATCTGATCAATCTCTACCGGGCCGTTCCAGCCTTCGATAGTGACCTTTTCAGTTTCCAGATCCGCCGTGGCTTCGTAAGTCAGCAAGCTGCCAACTTCTGAGGCGAGTTCACGAAAGCGTTTGGTGCTAATGTCGTTCTCACGCATCAGGCCCAGCTTGTGTTTGACGAGTGGGTGTTTGACTTCCACGATCTTCATACTCTTTCTCCCCGAGATAGTTGGCCACCACAAAAAAAATCGCCGGATTATACCGCTTTTTCATAGCGGCGCCACAGGTATTGGGGTTGATCAAGATCAACTAGACTGGATTGAGTATATATCAACAATAATTACATCCCGCTGAATAAGAGGCTCGCAAACGTTTGCCTGCACTGTTAGAATTGCGGCGTTTTTTATTACTAACCCATCCGCGGGGACTTAGCAGTGACCGACAAAACCTCTCTCAGCTATAAAGATGCCGGTGTTGATATTGATGCTGGTAACGCTCTGGTCGATAAAATCAAAGGCGTAGTGAAAAAAACCCGCCGCCCGGAAGTGATGGGTGGATTGGGCGGTTTCGGTGCGCTGTGTGCGTTACCTCAGAAGTATCGTGAACCCGTTCTGGTTTCCGGCACTGACGGTGTGGGGACTAAGCTGCGTCTGGCCATGGATTTAAAACGTCACGACACAATCGGTATCGATTTAGTCGCCATGTGTGTGAACGACCTGGTTGTACAGGGCGCTGAGCCGCTGTTTTTCCTCGATTACTACGCAACCGGCAAGCTTGAAGTTGAAACTGCCGCAAGCGTTATCACCGGCATTGCCGAAGGTTGTCTGCAATCTGGCTGCGCATTAGTCGGTGGTGAAACAGCTGAAATGCCGGGGATGTATCACGGTGAAGATTACGACGTGGCTGGCTTCTGTGTTGGCGTAGTCGAGAAGTCTGAGATCATTGACGGTTCCAAAGTAACCGATGGCGATGTGCTGATTGCACTGGCATCCAGCGGACCACACTCTAACGGCTACTCTTTGGTACGCAAAGTCCTGGAAGTCAGCGGTACTGACCCTCTGACCACCGAACTGGAAGGCAAACCACTGGCCGATCACCTCCTGGAACCCACTCGCATCTACGTGAAACCGATTCTGGAATTGATTGAGCAAGTAGACGTGCACGCGATTGCTCACCTGACGGGCGGCGGCTTCTGGGAAAATATCCCTCGCGTTCTGCCTGACAACACTCAAGCGGTTATCACTGAGTCTTCATGGCGTTGGCCTGCAGTATTCAACTGGCTGCAACAAGCCGGGAATATCAGCCGTCACGAGATGTACCGCACCTTTAACTGCGGCGTCGGTATGCTTATTGCCCTGCCTGCTGAAGAAGCTGATAAAGCCGTCGAGTTTTTGACTGCAAAAGGTGAAAACGCCTGGAAAATCGGTAGTATCAAAGCTTCTGATACTTCTGAGCGTGTGGTTATTGAGTGATGAAACGCATTGTGGTGCTAATTTCCGGTAACGGAAGCAATCTTCAGGCAATTATTGATGCCTGTAAGCAGAAAAAGATTAATTGCACCCTGAGCGCTGTGTTTAGTAATAAGGCCGATGCTTTCGGCCTTGAGCGTGCGCGCGAAGCGGGGATACCTGCTCACGCGTTGGCTGCCAGCCAATTCGCCGATCGCGCCGCTTTCGATCGTGAGTTAATCCAGGAAATCGACGCCTATGCGCCGGATCTCGTGGTGCTCGCCGGTTACATGCGCATTCTTAGCCCTGAGTTTGTCGCGCGCTATTCTGGTCGTCTTATCAATATCCACCCTTCTTTGTTGCCTAAATATCCAGGCCTGCATACGCATCGTCAGGTATTGGAAAACGGCGACGAAGAACACGGCACCTCTGTTCATTTCGTTACCGATGAGCTTGATGGTGGGCCCGTTATTTTACAGGCCAAAATCCCGGTATTTGAAGGTGATGACGAAGACGACATTACCGCACGCGTACAGCATCAGGAGCACGCTATTTATCCGTTAGTCGTTTCCTGGTATCTGGAAGGCCGTCTTGAGATGCGCGCTAATAGCGCCTGGCTTGATGGTAGAGAATTGCCGCCGCAAGGTTATGCCGCGGACGAGTAATATTAAGGGGCTAAGGCCCCTTTTTTAATATCTTCACCCTACAACGCTTTCTTGCCTAATCACGGTTTGTCATACTTTACGGCCATCGTTGGACATTCCACGTCAAAGCTCGCCATAATGACAGACGTGACGGCATTTTTACGTCCACGAAAACGGAGTGTGAGGCTAATGGGTCAGGATAAGTTGTATATCGAAAAAGAACTGAGCTGGTTGTCTTTTAACGAACGTGTGCTCCAGGAAGCAGCGGATAAAATTAATCCGTTGATCGAGAGAATGCGTTTTCTCGGCATCTATTCGAATAACCTTGATGAATTTTACAAGGTCCGTTTCGCCGAGCTAAAGCGGCGTATTCTGATCAGTGAAGAACAAGGAACTGCTCCTAATTCGCGCCATTTGCTCAACAAAATTCAGGCTCGCGTACTGAAAGCTGATCAAGAGTTTGACGGGCTGTATAACGATCTGCTGCTGGAAATGGCACGTAATCAGATCTTCTTAATCAACGAACGCCAACTTTCTCCAAATCAGCAAAACTGGCTGCGTCACTACTTTAAACACTATTTGCGCCAGCACATCACACCGATCCTGATTAATCGTGACACCGATCTGGTGCAGTTTCTCAAAGATGATTACACCTATCTGGCGGTGGAGATTATTCGCGGCGATGACATTCATTACGCTTTGCTGGAAATCCCGTCAGATAAAGTACCGCGCTTTGTAAACCTGCCACCAGAAGCCCCGCGCCGCCGCAAACCAATGATCCTGCTGGACAACATTCTGCGCTATTGCCTGGACGACATCTTCAAAGGCTTCTTCGATTACGATTCGTTGAACGCTTACTCGATGAAAATGACCCGCGATGCAGAATACGATTTGGTCACAGAAATGGAATCCAGCCTTCTGGAATTGATGTCATCGAGCCTGAAACAGCGCCTGACAGCCGAACCGGTGCGCTTTGTGTATCAGCGTGATATGCCTGATGCCATGGTCGAAATGCTGCGCAATAAACTGACTATCACCAATTACGATTCCATCGTACCCGGCGGGCGCTACCATAATTTCAAAGACTTCATTAACTTCCCCAATGTCGGCAAAGCTAATTTAGTCAATAAACCGTTGCCGCGTTTACGCCATATCTGGTTCGATAAATTCCGCAACGGCTTCGATGCAATCCGCAATCGTGACGTGCTGCTCTACTATCCGTATCACACCTTTGAGCACGTTCTGGAATTGCTGCGCCAGGCCTCGTTCGACCCAAGCGTACTGGCGATTAAAATCAATATTTACCGTGTGGCAAAAGACTCGCGCATTATCGAGTCGATGATCCACGCGGCGCATAATGGCAAAAAAGTCACTGTGGTGGTTGAGTTGCAGGCGCGATTTGACGAAGAAGCCAACATTCACTGGGCGAAGCGCCTGACTGAAGCGGGCGTACACGTTATTTTCTCCGCACCGGGTCTGAAAATTCACGCCAAACTGTTCCTGATTTCGCGCAAAGAAGGTGAAGATGTGGTGCGTTATGCCCATATCGGCACCGGCAACTTTAACGAGAAAACGGCGCGACTTTATACCGACTATTCACTTCTGACCTGCGATGCACGCATTACCAATGAAGTGCGTCGGGTATTCAACTTTATTGAAAACCCGTATCGTCCGGTGACATTTGAGCATCTGATGGTTTCACCACAGAACTCACGTCGTCTGCTTTATGATTTGGTTGATAAAGAAATTGCCAACGCGCAAAACGGTGTGCCGTCTGGCATTACTCTGAAACTGAATAACCTGGTCGATAAAGGACTGGTAGACCGGCTATATGCTGCTTCAAGCTCTGGCGTGAAAGTAAATCTGCTGGTGCGTGGGATGTGTTCATTGATCCCTAACCTGGAAGGCATCAGCGATAACATTCGCGTGATCAGCATTGTTGACCGGTATCTCGAACACGACCGCGTGTATGTGTTTGAAAATGGCGGCGATAAGAGAGTCTATCTCTCTTCAGCCGACTGGATGACGCGCAACATTGATTACCGTATTGAGGTAGCTGTCGCCATACTCGATCCCCGCCTGAAACAACGGGTGCTGGATATCATTGAAATTCTGTTTAGTGATACGGTGAAAGCGCGCTACATCGACAAAGAACTGAGTAATCGCTATGTGCCGCGCGGTAATCGCCGCAAGGTGCGCTCGCAACTGGCGATTTACGATTACATTAAATCTCTGGAACAACCTGAATAACGCACTATGTCGACTATAAAATTATGCCGATAAAAAAACACACTCCACGGCCGCAAGAGTTCGCAGCGGTCGATCTTGGCTCAAACAGTTTCCACATGGTTATTGCACGTGTGGTAGATGGCGCGATGCAAATCATCGGGCGCCTGAAGCAGCGCGTCCATTTGGCCGATGGTCTGAATGCCCAAAATGAGTTAAGTGAAGAGGCGATAGAACGTGGGCTGTCGTGCCTTGCGTTATTTGCTGAACGTCTTCAAGGATTCTCCGCAGATAACGTTTGTATCGTCGGTACTCACAGTTTGCGCCAGGCGGTTAACGCCGAGGAGTTTCTCAAGCGTGCCGAACAGGTTATCCCCTACCCAATTGAAATTATTTCCGGTAACGAAGAAGCTCGTCTGATTTTCATGGGGGTGGAACATACCCAACCTGAAAAAGGCCGTAAGCTGGTTATTGATATCGGCGGCGGATCAACCGAGTTAGTGATTGGCGAAGATTTCGAGCCGATGCTGGTCGAAAGCCGCCGCATGGGTTGTGTCAGCTTCGCGCAAAACTTTTTCCCAAAAGGGATGATTACGCCAGAAAACTTCAAACGAGCCCGACTTGCTGCGGTACAAAAGCTGGAGAATCTCTCCTGGCAGTATCGCCTACAGGGTTGGAATGTGGCGATGGGCGCGTCTGGTACCATCAAAGCCGCTCATGAAGTGCTGGTTCATATGGGCGAAAAAGACGGCATTATTACGCCAGAACGCCTGGAAATGCTGCGTGATGAAGTTCTGAAGTATAAGAATTTCAGCTCAATGAGCCTGCCTGGTTTATCCGAAGAGCGTAAAGCCGTGTTTGTGCCTGGGCTTGCGATTCTTTGTGGGGTGTTTGACTCACTGGCGATTCGCGAACTGCGACTGTCTGACGGAGCGCTACGCGAAGGTGTGCTGTATGAAATGGAAGGCCGTTTCCGCCATCAGGATATTCGTATCCGTACCGCGCAAAGTCTCGCAAATCAATACCATATAGATAGCGATCAGGCTAAGCGCGTGTTAGCAACCACCGAGCATATTTACCAGCAATGGGAAGAACAAAACCCAAAGTTGGCAAATCCTCAAATGGCGGCGTTACTGAAATGGTCAGCCATGCTGCATGAGGTGGGGCTGAATATTAACCACAGTGGGCTTCATCGCCACTCGGCTTATATTCTGCAACACAGCAATCTGCCTGGCTTTAATCAGGAACAGCAGATGCTTATTGCTTCTCTGGTGCGTTATCACCGCAAAGCGATAAAAATTGATGACCTGCCGCGATTCACGTTGTTTAAGAAAAAACAGTTTCTGCCATTGATTCAGATTCTGAGGTTGGCCGTATTACTCAATAACCAGCGCCAGGCGACAACAACACCTCCGACACTGGTTCTGGAAACAGAAGAAAACCACTGGACACTACGTTTCCCGCACGACTGGTTTAGTTTGAACACCCTGGTATTGCTGGATCTAGAACGTGAACAGCAATATTGGGAGAATACTCCCACCTGGCGGCTTCAGATTGAAGAAGAAGCCAGTCCAAACGTTGCAGCCTGACTGTTTAAGACAACCAAACGCCCATCAGGGCGTTTGTTTTATTTATGCTAACTTCACGGTTCAAGTAACGCTTCGAGCAACTGCGGGCGCCCAATCAAATACCCTTGAATGTAATCGATCCCCAGACTTTGCACTGCCGCTTTAACTGCCTCAGTTTCAACATACTCCGCAACCAGCAACATCTTTTTCATTCGCGCTAACTTGCAGATAGATTCGACAATCTGATAATCCAGACTGCTGGTCAACACATTGCGGATAAAGCTGCCGTCGATTTTCAGTATATCTGCGCTGATGTCTTTCAACCGCGCATAGCTGGCATAGCCTGTGCCGAAGTCATCAATTGCCACTCGACATCCCATATTTTGCAAAGCGGTAAGCGTCGCATTAGCCTGCTCGAGGTTCGTCAATGAGTTGCTTTCCGTCACTTCAAAAATGAGCTGCCACGGTTGAATATTGTAATGTTGCAGCAACTGCTTCACTTCGCATGCAAAGTGTAAACGCCCCACCGACGCTGGAGTCAGGTTGATAGCAAAGCGGCTGCCGGGGAGTTGTTCGCGATGAGTATCCATGAACTTTAGCGTGGTTTCTAAAACCCATTTGTCGATTTTCGAAGACAAACCAAATTCGTGAGCCACTGGCAAAAACGCATCCGGCATGAATAAGTTATCCCCTTCGCTATCACCTTTCATGCGCAGCAGAATTTCATGATAGCTATCGCCACGAATCCCTTCGATACGCTGGGCCATCAGCAGAAAATTCCCGGAATCAATGGCAAGCTGCAAACGGTTCATCATCGCAACTTTATTGCGCACCCCATTTTGCACATGGTTTGGCCCCTGCTGCTGCAAACTTTCAGGCTTTGATGTCGAAAGCGACAAATCAGCCATAGCGCTCAGCTCACCTAACAAGAAATAAATATGCCTGACTGGCTGGCGTATATAGCAATAACTGATACCCACCTGAGGCTGCATCGGCATGCCGTCCCACATAAAGCGGAACTGCTTCACTCGCTGGTCGAGTGTTTCAATATGCTCATGATAAGACTCGTAATTTAAACGAATAGCCACTTCATGCCCCGAAAGGTGATAAACCTTTTCGTCCGCGCTCAAAATGAGTCGAAGGTAAGCGTTGAGCTGTTGTTTGTATTGAATACGAAGCTGCACACCGTAATTACGACCCAGTAATTCCAGTTCCGGTATGCGCAGAAAAGCTAATGCAGATGACGAATGATGAGATAAATCGCGGTTCAAAGCCCGCAGATTCGGCATTTGTACTATGGGGTCGATAAACGCAACACGGCGCGCTTTACCGTGTAAGAAACGTTGGCGCGTCGTGACCAGGGCCATCAAATAGATGGTAATAGAAAATACTGCGTAACAAGATGAGGCTATCGCCAAATGGAGCTGGAAACCCATGTACGCGGGCAAATAGTTGTGAAACCCACTACATAGAATAATTAATATCACCGTCCAGAGGGTGGTGATAAACAGAAAACCAAAGCGCATTGCGCCCCAAAGCATCAGTGGCAGGATTAGCGTTAATGTGTAATCGGTGGTGAAAATCGAGCCGGAATCACTGATTGGGGCTAGCAGTAAGCTAACCAGAATGGCAACTATAATGGCCCATAGCGCAATCTCACTCTTCGTTACGCCAGATTGCATCTGCGCTTTCATTCGCGACCAGAACGAGAAAACAAAGCGTGGGTTACGCAACATGCGAATGATGCAATAGAAGAAAGGTATTCCCGTTAAACAGCCAATCATCACCGCCTGAAAATTAACTAATGTCCCCGTATAGAGCGGATTTTTCGCGACGGTAGTGCCAGTACCGTCGTACCAGCCGAAAAAGAGACTTGCCTGGTAGATTATGATAAATATCAAAGAGTTAATTAGAACAAGCCACAGCATGCGTTGCGCGGTGAGTTTGATTACCCCAAACATCACCGAGCTACGCCGGGGAACGAAAATACGGTAGCCACCCCAACTAATCGTAAGAGGGATTAAGAAGTGAATAACCGACAGCATTGCGGTCATTTCACCTTTCATTGGGATATAACGAAGTAATACCGCGACAATAATTCCCGGCAGGGCAGCCCTACCGAAAATAAGCATAAATGCCGTCATTAAACTTAATGGCATATAGACGAGGAAAACACGCGTCCCATCCAACACGGTATTCGCGTTACACCATACAGCAACAGGAAGGAGTAGACTCGGTAGCACCAGAGGAAGTGCCCACCATTTGTTTTTATTTTTTTTATACCAGCTTGCCAGATACATTAAATCATCGCCAGGAGCCCTGTCATCCAGCTCGGGTAAGTTTCAATCAGGTATCCAACCCAATCGATATGACCATATCGCTATGGAATAGAGTGCAGATTCTAGTTATGGCTGGGTTAGCTAAGTTGATTTAGATCAATTTTATACTGGAGTTTCAGTTTCACTCGTAAATAATTCAGAAAAATAACTGGATATATACTAATCAACTAATATTAAGAAATGTTTATATAACAAGGATAAATGATTGAATGATAAATTCACTGGCACCCCGGAATTGACCTTACGGCATCACTGTGTATAAATATCACCGTCGCCCGCGGTTGACGGGCAAACATCAAGGATCATTTGCGTGACACAGGTTACGAGTATGCGAAGACGACATAAGTTTAACAATCGTATGACCCGCATTATTCTGCTCATCAGTTTTCTCTTCCTTTTTGGCCGT
Source organism: Buttiauxella sp. (assembly GCA_036502985.1). Lineage (GTDB taxonomy): Bacteria > Pseudomonadota > Gammaproteobacteria > Enterobacterales > Enterobacteriaceae > Buttiauxella. Next base: position 99 of record DASXXQ010000157.1, on the reverse strand, counting down.
TTTGTCTACTCTGCTATCGGTGCCTGGTACCATCATCAGGACAAAATAGAAGCCCAACAAAGCAGCCTGTCAGTGGATAACACCAACCGGTAACGCCTT
>DASXXQ010000156.1:0-4442 GCA_036502985.1 Buttiauxella sp. | reverse complement strand
CCGCGAGATGGCATGTTGGTGACCAGTGGCTTGATGTCGACAGATTTTGCCCGCGAACTCCGTTCTGAATACGGCGCGTTTCTCTCCTGCGTAGTGGCGATTACGCTTAACGCCGGGGCGTATGTTTCGGAAATCTTCCGTGCGGGTATTCAGTCGATCGACAAAGGCCAAATGGAAGCATCGCGTGCGCTGGGTATGGGCTGGGGCAAAACGATGCGTAAAGTGATTTTGCCACAGGCGTTTCGTCGTATTCTGCCGCCGTTGGGCAATAACGCTATCGCCATTGTAAAAGACTCTTCGTTAGCTTCAGCGATTGGTCTGGCTGATCTCGCTTACGCCGCACGTACCGTTTCGGGTGCTTATGCTACTTACTGGGAACCGTACCTGACGATTTCACTGGTTTACTGGGTGCTGACGTTCATGCTTTCGCTGATGGTGCAACACATGGAAAAGAGGTTTGGCAAAAGTGATTCACGTTAAGGATTTACAGAAACAGTTTGGCAAAACCCATGTCCTGCGCGGCATTTCATGTGATATCGCGCCGCAAGAAGTGGTGTGCGTTATTGGCCCATCCGGTTCCGGTAAAAGTACCTTTCTGCGCTGTTTAAATGCGTTAGAAAAGCCAGATGGTGGGGAGGTTTTGGTGAACGGTTTTGCGGTTCACGACTCAAAAACCAACCTGAATACACTGCGTGCTGGCGTGGGCATGGTATTCCAGCGCTTTAACTTATTCCCGCATATGACGGTGCTTGAAAACCTGACGATGGCACCTATGTCTCTGAAAGGTTTGTCGAAAGCTGAAGCTGTTTCGCGGGCGGAAAAACTGCTGCAAAAAGTTGGCCTGATCGACAAAATTGATGCCTGGCCGTCGAGCCTTTCTGGTGGGCAACAGCAGCGAGTGGCGATTGCCCGGGCGCTGGCAATGGAGCCGTCGATCATTCTGTTCGATGAGCCGACGTCTGCATTAGACCCGGAACTGGTGGGCGAGGTATTGGCTGTTATGAAACAGCTGGCACTGGAAGGCATGACGATGGTTATCGTGACGCACGAAATGGGCTTTGCCCGTGAAGTCGCTGACCGGGTGGTGTTTATCGACCAGGGTGTGATTCAGGAGCAGGGGCCACCGTCGCAGCTATTCAGCAATCCGACTAACCCACGTACGAAAGAGTTTTTAAGTAAAGTACTTTAGGCCTGTAGCCCTCTCCATTAAAGGGAGAGGGCTACGCTAAAAATTAAACCGTTTCTTCATGCTGCTGAAATTTATGTGACAGTGGCAGCCAGCAGAACAAAATCATCACGCCCATCGCCGTCATCAACAGACCTAAACTGAATTGCCCGGTTTGCGGCAGCAGCGCTGAAAACCACGCCATCGCCCCGGAACCAATATTTTGCAACCCGCCAACTAGCGCGCCCGCCGTACCCGCCAGGAACGGAAAAGGCTCCATTGCACCACTGGTTGCCAGTGGGAAAAGCATTCCTGCACCGAAGAAAAACAGTGCAGCAGGCACCAGAAGCGTCCAGATATTCATCACGCCGAACCAGCCTGGGATCCACATCAAAATGCCAGCAAACAGGCAGCTCAACACTGCCTGCCACATCATCGATGCAAACCGTGCGCTCTGGCGGCCAGCGTACCAGGAACCAAAGAACGCAGCCGGAATCGGAAGAATAAACAGAATGCTGACCACGACGCCATTAAGCCCCAGCACGCCACCCATCAATACGCCGGAGCAGGCTTCAAACACTGCCACGCCCGCAAGCCCGCCGACTAACATCAGCAAATAGCAATTAAACGAACCGCTGCCGAGCAATGTTTTATAGCTCGCAACCAGGCGCTGAGGTTTCTCCTGAATCGGACGGGTTTCCGGCAGCCAGCGCAACATGCAGAAGGCGACTATGACACACAGCACCAACAGGAAGCCGTAACAAGCACGCCAGCCCCATACAGAATCGAGCATCCCGCCAATCACAGGGGCCAACAGTGGGCTGACCAAAATCCCCATATTCAACAAACTATTGGCATAACGCAGCGATGGGCCCTCGTAGAGGTCGCGCGGCATGGTTCGCGCCATCACGCCTGCAACGCCGGTTCCCATTCCTTGTAATGCACTGGCAAACACTAGCGCCGAAAGGCTTGTGGTAAACAGTGCCCAAAGTGTGGCGAGAATAAAAATGCTCATGCCCGCCAGAATCACCGGACGGCGGCCAATGCGGTCTGAAATCGGCCCGTAGAAAAGTTGCGATATGCCATACGTCAGCAGATAGGCGGCCATCACTCTCTGGATTGCGCCACTGCGTACACCAAAGTCGTGAGCCATATCTGGAATTGAAGGAATATAAATGGTCTGCGTCATCTGCCCGACGGCAACCAGCAGAATTAACATCATCAACAGATGAATATTGGCTAACTTTTTCATTTTCTCAGGAGTGTTGTAGTGATTCAGATGCCAATCGCCAGTGTATAAAACTGACGACGCCAGAAAATCGAGAGGAATCTACCATATAAGGCGAGGTAACCCTATGGTGCAATGCTTTTTGATCGAGGGATAAAATGGCAGCGTGTAAAGCCTGAACGGCAATTTTTGTTGCCAGCGAAACGGTGGCCGCGATTTATTAAAGGAAGGCGGTTTCCCGCCTTCCTTTGGTACGGCTTAAAGAAGATGAATTACCTGAAGTATTTCATCGCGACTTCAAGCAGTTGCAACAACGCAACCATGAGCTTCAGAAACAAAATAGCCAGTCCCATCAATCCCATACGCTTTCTCCTGTGGCCAGGAGCACTTTCAGCCGACGCGCCTTTCCGCTGCCTGTAGCCTGCTGAGTTTGTTGAGGTTACTAGATGCGCTCCTCTGAGGTTAAGGCACTGACGGCACCACCCGTTTCAGCCAGGACTTGTATTCCGCGGCGGATTGCGGCCTCAGAGCACATCCCTGTCAACATCATCAGTATACTCATTATACTGTATAAATAAACAGTATAATGATGAAAAATGCGAACGGCTTCGCATACAGAACATTTATGATCTGCTCATAATTTCAGCAAGCATTTGCACCGCCCCAGGTTTCGTCGTATATTTTGGAGGTTGAAGTTACTAGATGTGCGATGCAGTAATCGGCACTACACAGTAAAAACAAAAGACCTCGCCTCACCAGCGGGGTTTTTTGTTTTTGTGCTTCCTACTCATAAACAGCACATCGTTAGCTATATATAAATTGGGAATGAAATTTTCTGAAAGGAGCACTGAATGCACGGGCCCGATCCTAAAAATAAACATCCAATGGCAGGTTTTCCGCAGGTTTGTTTTATTAAAAATACGATAACCAATCCAAATATCATCGTCGGCGATTACACCTATTACGACGACCCGCAAGATTCAGAAAACTTTGAGCGTAACGTGCTCTATCACTTCCCGTTTATTGGCGACAAACTGATTATTGGTAAATTCTGCGCTATCGCTAAAGGTGTGCAGTTCATTATGAATGGCGCCAATCACAAGCTTTCTGGCATCTCCACCTACCCATTTCAGATATTTGGCAACGGCTGGGAACAGGTCATGCCAGCAATGAGTGATTTACCCTACAAAGGCGACACGGTAATTGGTAATGACGTGTGGATTGGCTACGAAGCGCTGATTATGCCGGGCGTGAAAATTGGCAACGGCGCCATCATCTCTTCTCGCTCGGTGGTTACCTCTGATGTACCGGCTTATAGCATTGTGGGCGGCAACCCAGCGAAAGTGATCAAATTGCGCTTTCCAGAGCAAGATATTGAAAAGCTGGAAGCGATAGCCTGGTGGGACTGGCCGGTCGAAAAAATTAGCCAGTACCTGAAAGATATCGTGTCGGGAGATATCTCGAATTTATTGGAAAAGGGGCGCTGAATTGCCAGCGTGCTGCGCTAATTAAAAGCCGCGGGGAACGGATTGCCCAAAACCATCGCCACTGTCGGTGCTGTTATCCATGCGGCCTCTGGCTTCCAACCTATCTGCACGCATTTGTTCGCTTATCGCCCTGCGCTGTTCCGTAGTTAAATTTTCGCGGTTGTAGTAAGGATCTGGGCGTTGCGTGCGGATAAACGCGTCGTCTGCTTCAGATGTGCTGTGTGTGCGATGCCCGTCATAGCCTGAGGTATCCGAAGAACAACCGGAAATAGCGAGGGGGATAAGCAACATCAGAGCGTATTTGTAAGCCATATTTCTTCCTGAAACAGCACGATTAAAGACAGTGAATATTTAGCGTAACACGGAAAATATTCCAGCGACTGTAAGCCGTAACGCAATTCGACGAAATGTTTACACACACTCTTTCCAGCTACTTTTCTCGCGAGCTTTCACTTGCGGATTACCCTTAATGAGCTTGCTAATCATTCGTGAACTGAATACTGGAGAGAAACATGATTAAGCATCGTTTTTCCGTCTTATTGCTGAGTACGCTGTTGCTGAG
>DASXXQ010000155.1:0-8136 GCA_036502985.1 Buttiauxella sp. | reverse complement strand
CAAGATATTGATTTCGTTAAAGGTGAGCCAATATTTCACCAACCCATCGAACGCTTCAAAACAGGTACGGGCGTAGCGGGTGAAGAACTCAACCATTTTGCGGTTACGCCACGAACCATATTCCTTCACCAGATACATCGGTACATCGAAGTGGCACAGCGTGACCAGTGGCTCGATGCCATACTTTTTGCATTCAGCGAACATATCGCGGTAAAAAGCGATGCCTTCCGCATTCGGCACTAATTCATCGCCGTTAGGATAAATGCGACTCCAGGCAATCGACGTACGGAAAACGGTGAAACCCATCTCCGCCATTAGCGCAATATCTTCTTTGTAGCGATGATAGAAATCGATGCCCACATGGCTCGGGTAATATTCGTCATCACGCAAACTAAAGCGTTTCTCAAGGCCAAGTTTTACCGCCATACGGTCTTTACCGTGCGGAATAGTATCAACCGTGGTCAGCCCTTTTCCGCCTTCAAGATACGCGCCTTCAGCCTGGTTCGCTGCTATCGCACCGCCCCATAAAAAATCATCTGGAAAAATTGATGCTGACATGAAGATCCTCTCTAAATTAGTTAGCGTTTACAGCTTGTTGCGGTGCAGAAGCGGCATCGGTCTGGGGTTTCTCGTTACTTTGATCTACCGGGATATCTTCGAAGCCCAGTAACAATGTCAGGAAGAAAGAGAGCACCACAGCCAGAATCATCACACCGAACACCCACACGATGCTCATTGGGTTAGCGGGGTCAAAGAATTGCACGCTGGTGAACAAGCCAGGAGAAGCCATTGAATGGCTCGCCAGCCCGCCGATTCCGGCAACAGCACCGCAGACAAAACCGCTGATCAATGCCGCAATCAGTGGGCGTTTCAAACGAACTGCAACACCATAAAGTGCAGGTTCAGAAATACCCGCCACAATCGCCGATGCCGCGGCAGCAAGTGCTGTCTGACGCAGTTCAGGGTTTTTCGTTTTCCACGCGACAGCCAGAGATGAACCACCCAGCGACAAGTTGGCACCGATTTCTGACGGCATAACCATGCCTTCTTTGCCTGTTTCAGCAATGGTCTGGATAATCGATGGGGTAAAGACGCGGTGCATCCCGGTCATTACCAGCAACGGCCACAATGCACCCATAATGGCGACAGATAACCAGCCCAGATAGTGATGAATGGTATAAACCAATGAGGAAATCCCGGTACCAATCCAAATCCCTAGCGGGCCAATCAACATAATGGCAATCGGAGCGGAGATAAGCACAATCAGCATCGGCTTCAGGAAGTTTTTTGTCACCGCAGGCGTGATGCGATCAACCCATCTTTCGATGTAAGACAACAGCCAGGTCATGCACAGCGCCGGAATAACGGTGTACGTATATTTTACCGCAGTGACCGACATCCCCATAAATTCAACTGGTTGGCCTTGTGCAGCTTTCGCCATCAGGTCAACAAAGTTTGGGTGAACCAGCACGCCAGCGATGGCTATCGCCAACGACATATTGGTTTTGAATTTTACCGCAGCCGACGCGGCAACCATCACCGGCAGGAAGAAGAATGCGCCATCGCCAATCACGTTAAGGATGATAAGCGTTGACGATCCTTTGCCAAAGATCCCCGTCATATCCAGAATCATGGCGAGCAGTTTTACCATTGATCCGCCAATAATCGCAGGGATCAGCGGCGACATGGTGCCAATCAGTGCATCGAGGATCCCGGCACCAATACGCTTAAGAGTGATTTTATTTTTACCAGAAGCAGGCACTACCGGCTGCATACCTTCGGGCAGAAGTTTCAGTACTTCAGCATAAGCCTGAGAAACCGTGTTACCGATGATCACCTGGCACTGGTTTTCACTGCGCACCACGCCCAATACGCCATTGATGGCTTTGAGTTTTGCGGTATCCACAACACTGTCGTCGTTTAAGACAAACCGCAAACGTGTCATACAGTGTGTTACCGCACCTACGTTCGCCGCTCCGCCAATTGCCTCGACTATCGACTGAGAGACTTCTGCATAATTCTTAGCCATGAGTTACCACTCGCTCGGTTTTAATTTTATTATTTAAATTCATAAAGTTATGAATGTTTTATCCGGTAACGTCATGCCAACTTGTAGGGGCTAAAGAAGTAGGTAACCGGTTCCACATTAGATTGACCAGGCAAAACAAACAGATCAAACACTAATTTCACATATTGTTATTTTTGTGATGATGATCGTCATCATGGTGCTATCCAGCCCCTGCTAAAGACCTTACTGGCAGTATTTTGTCGTGCGGGAATGTGTAAAATGGGCGCATTCAAAAAAGCCTGGAAGCTCCCATGTCGACAATGCTAGAAGTGGCAAACAAAGCCGGTGTTTCAAAAGCGACTGTTTCACGCGTTTTATCCGGCAAGGGATATGTTAGCGAAGCCACAAAAGAACAGGTTTATAAAGCCATAGAAGAAGCGGGTTATCGGCCAAATTTACTGGCGCGCAACCTGGCGACCAATAAATCGGAATGTATCGGTTTGGTGGTGACGAACACCCTTTATCACGGCAATTACTTTAGTGAAATATTGTCTCAGGCGGCGAAGAAATTAGAAGACAACGGTCGCCAGCTTATTCTGGTGGACGGTAAACACAGCGCGCAGCAAGAGCAGGAAGCCATTCAGTTCTTACTGGATTTGCGTTGTGATGCGGTGATTATATATCCGCGCTTTTTGACCATTGATGAAATGGACAAAATTATCGAAAAGCATAAGCAGCCAATTATGGTGGTGAACAGAAAATTAAGAAAACACCAAAGCCACTGTATTTGTTGCGACCATAAAGGGTCGAGTTTCCTCGCAACACAACATCTTATTGAGCGTGGGCATCGTGATATTGCGTTTATTACCGGCTCGATGGATTCCCCTACCGCTATCGAACGCTTATCTGGGTACAAAGAAGCGTTAAATCAATACGATATTAGTATTAACGATAATCTTATCTTGCAAGGAAAATGGACGCCAGAAAGCGGAGTTGCTGCCGTTGAGTTGCTGCTTTCACGCAAAGAAAAGGTCAGTGCAATTGTTGCCAGTAATGATGAAATGGCGATTGGTGCGATGAAGAAATTAAATGATGAAGGGATTTCCGTACCCGGAGAAATATCGATAATAGGTTTCGATAATATTCCTACCGCACCTTATCTTTCACCCGCGTTATCCAGCATCAAAGATCCGGTTAGCGATATGATAAGTGAAGTCATCAGCCGTTTAATATCCATGTTGGACGGTGGGTATTTGTCGCAAGAAAATGTTTTCACATCAGATTTGTTGGTCAGAAATTCAGTGGTTAACGGGCCTTTTGCCGGTAAATAATATAAGGTGGATGTCGCTTACGCTAATCCACCCTACAATCCATGTCAGACCTCGCACTACGTAGGTCGGATTAGCGTAGCGACATCCGACAAGACCAACCCAACACTCAGTCAGCGACTTTAATAATCAACTTGCCAAAGTTCTTGCCGACCAACAAACCACGAAACGCCTCAACACTGTTTTCCAGGCCATCGACAATATCTTCACGGAACTGGATTTTCCCTTCCGCCAGCCACTGGCTCATCTGTTTAAAGAATTCCGGGTAACTGTCGCTGTAATCCTGCGAAATAATAAAACCTTGCACTCGCAGGCGCTTCTTCAAAATCGTGCCCATCAGCAATGGCAATCTGTCCTGTTCAAACGCGCTATTCATACCATTGTACTGGCTGATTACACCGCACACCGGAATACGCGCTTTGGTGTTCAGCAGCGGAAGTACCGCGTCAAACACCGCGCCACCGACGTTTTCAAAATAGACATCAATGCCTTTGGTACAGGTTTTTTTCAACTGTTCAGCAAAGTCAGGTGCTTTGTGATCAAGACAAGCATCGAATTTCAACGTTTCGGTCACATAGCGGCATTTATCTGCACCGCCCGCGATGCCGACGACTTTCGCCCCCAGCAGTTTCGCCACTTGCCCAACCACTGAACCCACGGCACCACTGGCCGCTGCGACGACTACGGTTTCTCCCGCCTGCGGGTTGCCAATATCGGTCAATCCCATATATCCGGTGAAACCTGGCATACCCAGCAGGCCAAGTGCATAAGAAGGATGCTTCATGTTCGCATCCAGTTTCTGTAAACCTTCACCGTCGGACAGCGCGTAATCCTGCCAGCCGGTATAGGCCAGAACCAGGTCACCCGTTTTGTAATCCGCATGTTCGGATTTCTCGACACGGCAAACCGTGCCTGCACCAATCACTTCACCAATAGCCAATCCTGGCGTATAGGATTCCGCATCATCCATGCGCCCGCGCATATACGGGTCGAGAGATAAATAGAGCGTTCTAAGCAATAACTGGCCTGCGGCAGGCTGCGGCACCGGGGCTTCTTCAAGCACAATATCTTGATGGGTCGGCATGCCCTGCGGGCGCTTCGCCAGGACAAAACGGCGATTAGTTTGGGACGACTGCGTCATAATTCTCTCCATAGATTAGGGTCGTGAATAAACGGTCAATCTGTCCCAGACTAGCTAAAAAAAATCCGCCAAGGGGTGAAAAAGTGCCATTAAGCGTTTTTAAATTTAATGCAAAACCGTCACAGCATCTTCAAGACGCGCCGCCCGGTGTTTCACCATCGCAGACACTTCTGCACTTTTTTCGACTAACGCCGCATTTTTCTGCGTAATCGCATCCAGTTCAGCTACCGCACGCGTCAAATCAGATAGCCCTTCCGCCTGTTCCGAAGTGGCATGACTGATTTGCCCAAGTAGCTGAGTGACGTTGCGTACCTGCTCAACTATGTCATTCATGGTACGCCCCGCTTCGTGAACCTGAATCGTACCGGACTGCACTTTACTGGCGCTGGCATCAATCAATTTACGAATGTCATTAGCTGCCGTCGCGCTGCGTTGTGCCAGGTTTCGCACTTCACCCGCGACCACCGCAAACCCTTTGCCTTGCTCTCCGGCTCGCGCTGCTTCAACGGCTGCGTTAAGTGCCAGAATATTGGTCTGGAAGGCAATATCATTGATAAGGCTGGTAATAGAGCCGATACGTTGGGTGCTGTCAGCAATGTCATCCATGGTGGTCACAACGATTTCCATCGACTTGCCACCGTGTGCTGCGGCAGCACTCGCAGAACTGGAAAGCTTATCTGCGGCAGCAGCGGTTTCAGAGTTGTTCTGCACCGATACCGCCATCTGGCTCATGGTCGCGACGGTTTGCTGCACATTTGCCAGCGACTGGCGGGTCCGTTCATTCAGTTCCAAATTGCCCTGGGCCAGCGTCTCACTACCGCTACGCACGTTTTCGACCTGATGGCTGACATCATGAATCAACCAACGGCACATTAATCCTAACTGGCCAATTGCCCGCAACGTCATGCCGATTTCATCAGTACGCCCAAGATGCTGCACGCGCTGTTGATTTCCGGTGGCAACTTGCAACGCCTGACGTGCCACATTTTCCAGAGGGCGCGCAATTTGCCATTCCAGTAAAACGCTGGCCAACACACTCGCCAATGCACTCATTAGCAGGTAACCCGCGCCTTGCCCCAACGCGATGGAGGCTGCCATGACCAACAAAAACACACCGCTCATAATCAGGCGAATACGCCAGCGCAGCGGTAGGGCGGGTAATTTGCCCAGCCAGCCTTTTCGCAACACCAGCCCTTTAAACAAGCGACGTTTACAGCGCCCCTCTCTTAGCGCTTTGTACAGCGGCTCAACAGCAGCAATTTCTTCCGGCATGGCTTTAGTACGGATCGACATATAGCCGGTAGTTTTGCCGTTACGTACCACCGGCACTACATTGGCCCGCACCCAGTAATGATCGCCATTTTTGCGCTGGTTTTTCACGATGCCCGTCCACGGTTCCCCCTTTTGTAGGGTGTACCACATGTCAGCAAAGGCCGCTTTTGGCATATCCGGATGGCGCACCAGATTGTGTGGGCGTCCGGTAAGTTCATGAAGCGGGTAGCCACTGACTTTAACGAACGCATCGTTGGCATGGGTGATAGTGCTTTTTAAATCGGTGGTGGACATCAACGTCGTGTCGTCGTCCAGCAGGTATTCATGCTGTGTAGCAGCCGTGCGCGCAGTCATAGCAACTCCCTTGGCAGGTTATCCGATTGTTAATATTTTTATTTATGTTGTTATTTCGGCGCTGCAAAGATTTACTTTAGCGGTTAAACTCGATGGTGATCACACTTTTTTAATTTAGCCATAACTTTTATAATGATTTGGTGCAGAGCTACATTTCTTAATAATTTCATACAGTTATTAATGGCTTTATCATAGTGTCGCTAAGTGCTGGAGTTTTGACCTTCAAATTGCAACCAGCCCACTACACTTAGTTCGGGAGACGGTTTCGCTCCTGCAAGGAAAAAGAGGATAATAATGTTAAAAAGGAAAAAGAAAGTCAGACCTATCAAGGTCAGTGACGTTACGATTATCGACGATAGTCGTCTTAAAAAAGCCATCACAGCAGCCTCTCTGGGCAACGCGATGGAGTGGTTTGATTTCGGCGTCTACGGCTTTGTTGCCTTCGCTCTTGGTAAGGTCTTCTTCCCGGATGCCAGCCCAAGCGTGCAGATGATTGCCGCACTGGGTACCTTCTCTGTTCCCTTTCTGATTCGTCCTTTAGGTGGCCTGTTCTTTGGCATGCTGGGCGATAAGTATGGGCGCCAGAAAATTCTGTCCATCACTATCATCATTATGTCATTGAGTACCTTCTGTATTGGCCTGATTCCGTCGTACGCGACTATCGGTATCTGGGCGCCAATCCTGTTGTTACTTGCGAAAATGGCGCAAGGGTTCTCAGTGGGGGGTGAATACACCGGTGCTTCAATCTTCGTGGCGGAATACTCTCCGGACCGTAAACGCGGATTTATGGGCAGTTGGCTGGACTTCGGTTCCATCGCCGGATTTGTCTGCGGTGCAGGTGTTGTCGTGCTAATTACGGCTTTTGTCGGTGAAGATAACTTCCTCGAATGGGGCTGGCGTCTGCCGTTCTTCCTGGCGTTGCCATTGGGCATTATTGGCCTGTATTTGCGCCATGCGCTTGAAGAAACCCCAGCCTTCCAGCAACACATTGAAAAACTTGAGCAAGGCGATAAAGAAGGCCTGACTGAAGGGCCAAAAGTCTCCTTTAAAGAAATTGCGACTAAACATTGGCGCAGCCTGTTGACCTGTATTGGTATCGTTATTTCTACCAACGTCACCTACTACATGTTGCTGACGTATATGCCGAGTTATCTCTCGCATAACCTGCATTATTCTGAAGAACATGGTGTGCTGATCATCATCGCCATCATGATTGGGATGCTGTTTGTGCAGCCGGTCATTGGCCTGTTGAGTGACCGTTATGGCCGCCGTCCGTTTATTGTCTTCGGCAGCGTAGCATTACTCGTTCTGGCAATTCCGGCCTTCATTTTGATTAACAGTAATGTGCTGGGGTTGATATTTGCCGGGCTGCTGATTCTGGCGGTCATTCTTAACTCCTTTACCGGCGTTATGGCGTCCACCCTTCCCGCCATGTTCCCAACGCATATTCGTTACAGTGCGCTGGCCAGTGCCTTTAATATCTCGGTACTGGTTGCAGGTATCACACCAACGCTTGCTGCATGGTTAGTCGAGACGACCGAAAACCTGATGATGCCAGCCTATTATCTGATGGTGGTTGCCGTTATTGGCCTGGTTACCGGGCTGACCATGAAGGAAACGGCGAATAAGCCGCTGAAAGGGGCCACACCCGCAGCATCAGACATTGCCGAAGCGCGTGAAATTGTTCAGGAACATCACGATAATATCGAGCAGAAAATTGAAGATATCGATCGTGAGATTGAAGAATTACAAGCGAAGCGTACCAATCTGGTGCACCAGCATCCACGGATTAACGAATAGTATTTTTAAATGACGAAACGCCGGGCAAATGCCCGGCGTTTTTATTTCGGCCACGCGCCATCATTCCCTCAAGGAATGGGATATACCTAATGTTTATAAGCAAAGTATCTTTTGGACTTTGTGAATAGTCATAACTCACCTACCGTATTCAGGTCAGAGAATAACAACTCATAAAAATTCTTCCTTTTTAAGCAGGGTGCCCCATGCAAAGAAAAGTACTGCCATTACTGCTG
>DASXXQ010000154.1:0-10198 GCA_036502985.1 Buttiauxella sp. | reverse complement strand
ACGAACTCTTCCGACCCCGTCGGGTGAATCGCCACGGTGTTGTCGAAGTCTTTCTTGGTTGCGCCCATTTTCAGTGCGACCGCAAAGCCTTGCAGCATTTCATCCATGCCGTAGCCAATACCGTGAATACCGACAATCTTCTCATCTGGGCCCGCGCAGACTAGCTTCATGCGGCAAGGCTGGCGGTGAGAGGTGACTGCGGTGTACATCGCAGTAAATGAAGATTTATACACCTTCACATTATCGTCGCCGTACTGTTCACGCGCCTGTGGCTCGGTTAAACCGACCGTACCAATTGGCGGGTGGCTGAACACGACGGTTGGCACATTGCTGTAATCCAGATGTTCGTCTGGCTTGTTGTTAAACAGACGTTCTGACAAACGACGGCCAGCGGCAACCGCGACGGGAGTCAGTTCCACAGCACCGGTATTATCGCCCACGGCATAAATGCCTGGTACGTTGGTGTTCTGGAATTTATCGACGTCGATATAACCGCGAGCGTTGGTTTTCACACCGGTAACCGCCAGATTGAAGCTGTCCGTTGCCGGTTCACGGCCAATCGCCCAAATCAGGCAATCTACAGTTTCTGAACGGCCATCTTCAAGATGCAAAGTCAGGCTGCCATCGGCATTTTTCTCAACGGCTTTTGGCACCGCCTGAGTATGCAGAGTTGGGCCTTCGGTATTAATCACTTCCAGCAGCGTTTCAACAATCAGCGGATCAAAAGTACGCAGCGGTGCGTGTTTACGCACAAACAGATGTGTTTCTGAACCCAGCGCGTTAACCACGCCGGCGATTTCAACAGCGATATAACCTGCACCTACGACCGCAATACGTTTTGGTAGCGCAGTCAGCGCGAAGAAACCGTCGGAATCAATACCGTATTCAGCGCCTGGAATAGACGGGCGGCTTGGACGGCCACCGGTCGCAATCAGAATGTGGTCTGCGGTAATGGTTTCACCGTTAACTTCCACGGTGTGCGCATCGACAAATTTGGCAAAACCACGGATCACATCTACGTTGTTTTTACCCAACACGTTGTCGTAAGAGGTGTGGATGCGGTCGATATACGCGGTGCGGCTGGCAATCAGTTTGTCCCAGTCGAATTTATTCACCGTGGTGTCAAAACCGTAGTCCGGGCCGTAGTTATGGATGGCTTCTGCGATTTGTGCCGCATGCCACATCACCTTTTTCGGTACGCAACCCACGTTTACGCAGGTGCCGCCCAGCTCTTTCGCCTCAATCAGTGCGCATTTCTTCCCATACATTGCCGCACGGTTAATGGAGGCAATCCCGCCGCTGCCGCCGCCAATGGCGAGGTAGTCATAATGTTTGGTCATGATGTTTCCCTATTGAGTCGAAAAATATGCGCGATTGTAGCGCGTCGCGAGTGTTTAGCAGCAAGGTTGCACCGATGGCTGTGATAGCCGTTATTCCGGTACGACCCAGCTTAACGTCGTGGAGCCATTGCCTGATGGAACCAGGGTTTTATGCAGCCATGGCAGTACATTAGCCATTTGCTGTTCGAGTTTCCACGGCGGATTGACAACAATCATGCCGGAGGCCGTCATGCCACGGCGGTCGCTGTCCGGGAGCACAGCCAGTTCAATTTGCAGAATGCGGCGGATACCTGTTTCTTCCAGTTCACGCAGCATGCGTTTGATTTGCTGGCGCATAACGACGGGATACCACAGCGCGTAAGTCCCTGTCGCAAAACGTTTGTAGCCTTCGCTGATACCCGCAACCACGGCCTGATAGTCCGTTTTAATTTCATACGGTGGGTCGATAAGAATCAAACCACGACGCGAAACCGGCGGCAGTTTAGATTTTAGTTGGGTGTAACCATCAGCGCGTTCAACGCGGGCACGATTGTCTTTCTGGAATTCAGAACGCAGCAACGGGAAGTCTGACGGGTGCAGCTCGGTCAGTTGCAGGCTGTCTTGCTCGCGCAGAAGCTGGCGCGCAATCAGCGGAGAACCTGGGTAATAGCGCAGTTGGCCGCTGTGGTTATAGGCTTTAACGGCGTTGATATAGGGCTCAAGTTCGGCTGGCAAATCATCGTGCTGCCAGATGCGAGCAATCCCTTCCAGATATTCACCGGTACGCTCGGCATGCTCACTACTCAGCTTGTATCGGCCCGCTCCCGCATGTGTATCGAGATAAAGGAAAGGTTTCTCTTTCTCTTTTAACGATTCGATGATTAAGGATTGAACGGTATGTTTTAGTACGTCGGCGTGGTTGCCGGCGTGAAAGCTGTGACGATAACTGAGCATGGATGCAGGAATTCCGGAAATGAGAAAACAAATTTCACACAGTTTACCGCAGATTGCTGCAGATTACCGCAGAGGCTGGCCGGCTGTTTCGAACGGCCTGTCATAAAAGTATCAATTTGCTGCGCTAGCGTCGTATTCAGGCAAGGTAATTGTTTGAGTAAAAGGAAAAATAATGAAAATACGTCTTTTGATGTTAGCCGCCCTGATGGCGGCAACCCTGCCCGTGCTGGCACAGAATGTTCCGTTAGCCCAGGCGGGTACAATTGCAGGTAGTGTTACGCAAGCCTCGAGCAGCCCGGCGTTTGACGCACTGGAAAGTCAATCGCTTGCGGCGTTGCGTAATGCCATTAAAGGTAGCGCCGCCACCTTAAAACGTGAGCAATTGGCAAAAGCTGCGCAGAACACAACGCAGGCTGACACCGCCTGGCTTAAAGCAAGCGGTTATGATTTCCAGAGCAAGGCTAATCAGCAGGCGGGTATAGCGTTACTTTCTGCTTTTAGCACTCTGCCGGATTCAGTATTGCAGGCCAATCGCGATACCGTAGCCGCCATCAACCGGGACGCTACGCAAACTTCCCGACAGCAGGCGCTTGTTGACGCCGAAGGCATCAGTTTCCTCTTCTTCCTGAGTGACGCAATGGGGCCGCGCCTCGGTAAAGCGTTTCTCGCCGCCTATGACAAAGGTGAGTTAAGCAAAGCGGCGGCACTGATTAAAGCCAGTGAAGTCAGTACGGGGGCGGCGAAAAAGCACTTCAACTACCCGCGTCCTTTCCTGGGGGAGGGGAATACCATTCACCTGGTACCAGATGATGTGATTATTCAGGACAACAAGCCCTATACGGCTGACGGCGGCTCATTCCCAAGCGGCCACACTAACACCGGTTATACAGACGCATTGTTGATGGCGCAGATGATCCCGGAACGCTTTGATGCGCTGGTTATTCGCGGTGCTCGCTACGGCTATTCACGCATTGTGCTGGGCGTGCATTATCCACTGGATGTGATGGGATCGCGGATGGTAGCCGAGCGCAATGTGGCCCACTATCTGAATGACGATAAGTACCGCGCATTGTTCAACGAAGCGCGAGATCAGTTACGCGCCGCGCTGGAAAAAGAGTGTGGAACGTCGCTGGCGGAATGTGCGAAAAGTGGTGGCAAAGACGACCCGTATCGTGACCCGGCGATGAATACTTTCTACCGCTTCACCATGACTTACGATTTGCCACAGCAAAAGGGTGAGAAACAACAGATACAGGTGCCCGAAGGGGCTGAAGTGCTCCTGGAAACCGCGTTACCGCATCTTTCTGTCGCCCAACGCCGTGCAGTAATGGTCAAAACCGCACTGCCCGCAGGCTATCCGCTCTCAGGTACAACCGCCGATCAACAATTCTGGCAGCGTGTGAATTTGCCTGCGGCGTACTCAATGGCGCAAAAAATTCACTGATTTTTGGCTTAGGGGCAACTAGCTTGCCCCGCTTCATCCCCGCCTGGCATTGAAATTAGCTACACTAAGCCTCATCTTAATAAGATTGCTTTTGTAGCGCGCATTGCGCGCTCCATTTCTCAGATATCAGGAACCGCGCTTATGACTAATCCATTGTTAACGCCTTTCGACCTGCCGCCGTTTTCCGCTTTAAAACCTGAACATATTGTCCCCGCCGTGCAGCAAGCACTGGATGATTGCCGAGCGAAAGTCGAAAGTGTGGTGGCACAAGGCGCGCCTTATAGCTGGGAAAATCTTTGCCAGCCGCTGGCTGAAGTTGATGACCGTCTGGGACGCATTTTCTCGCCAGTAAGCCATTTAAATTCGGTGCAAAACAGCCCGGAGTTACGTGAAGCCTACGAACAAACGCTTCCGCTGCTGTCTGAATACAGCACCTGGGTGGGCCAGAACGAAGGGCTATATCAGGCTTATCGCAACTTGCGTGACGGTGCGAATTACGCCGATCTCAGCGTTGCTGAGAAAAAAGCCGTTGATAACGCGCTGCGTGATTTCGAGCTTTCTGGTATCGGTTTGCCAGAAGAGAAACAGAAGCGTTATGGCGAAATTGCTGCGCGCTTGTCTGAACTGGGTTCCACCTACAGCAATAACGTGCTGGATGCGACTCAGGGCTGGACGAAACTGATTACTGATGACGGCGAGCTTTCAGGTATGCCGGAAAGTGCACTGGCGGCCGCTCGTGCGCAAGCCGAAGCGAAAGACCGGGACGGCTG
Organism: Buttiauxella sp.; assembly: GCA_036502985.1. Lineage (GTDB taxonomy): Bacteria > Pseudomonadota > Gammaproteobacteria > Enterobacterales > Enterobacteriaceae > Buttiauxella. Next base: position 5,711 of record DASXXQ010000154.1, on the reverse strand, counting down.
GTTGCTGACGCTGGATATTCCAAGCTACTTGCCCGTGCTGACTTACTGCGACAACCGCGAACTGCGTGAAGAAATGTACCGCGCCTATGCCACTCGTGCTTCCGATCAAGGGCCGAATGCAGGCAAGTGGGATAACACGCCAGTAATGGAAGAGATTCTGGCGCTGCGCCATGAATTGGCCCAATTGCTGGGCTTTGGTAACTATGCAGAAAAATCCCTGGCCACCAAAATGGCTGAAAACCCGCAGCAGGTTCTGGAGTTCTTAACTGACCTCGCTAAGCGTGCGCGCCCACAAGGTGAAGCTGAACTGGCGCAACTGCGCGAGTTTACGAAAAAAGAATTTAACGTCACGGAGCTGGAACCGTGGGATATCACCTATTACAGCGAAAAACAGAAACAACATCTGTACAGCATTAGCGATGAACAACTGCGCCCGTACTTCCCGGAAGATCGCGCGGTTAAAGGTCTGTTTGAAGTGGTGAAACGCATTTACGGTATCACCGCGAAAGAACGCAAAGACATCGATGTCTGGCATTCTGATGTGCGTTTCTTCGAGCTGTATGACGAAAAAGGCGAACTGCGCGGCAGCTTCTATCTCGACCTGTATGCCCGTGAAAACAAACGCGGCGGGGCGTGGATGGATGATTGCGTGGGCCAAATGCGCAAAGCAGACGGTTCGCTGCAAAAACCGGTCGCATACCTGACCTGTAACTTTAACCGCCCGGTAAACGGCAAACCGGCGCTGTTTACCCATGACGAAGTGATCACCCTGTTCCATGAGTTTGGCCACGGCTTGCACCACATGCTGACCAAAGTCGAAACGGCGGGTGTTTCCGGTATCAACGGCGTGCCGTGGGATGCTGTCGAGCTGCCAAGCCAGTTTATGGAAAACTGGTGCTGGGAGCCTGAAGCACTGGCGTTTATCTCCGGTCATTACGAAACGGGCGAACCGCTGCCTAAAGAACTGCTGGATAAAATGCTGGCGGCGAAGAATTATCAGGCTGCGCTGTTTATCCTTCGCCAGTTGGAGTTCGGTCTCTTCGACTTCCGTCTGCATGCTGAATTCAACCCAGAGCAAGGCGCAAAAGTGCTGGACACTCTGTATGAAATCAAGAAGCTGGTTGCGGTTGTGCCTTCACCGAAATGGGGTCGTTTCCCGCACGCTTTCAGCCATATCTTTGCAGGCGGTTATGCTGCGGGTTATTACAGCTATCTGTGGGCTGATGTGCTGGCGGCGGATGCATTCTCACGATTTGAAGAAGAAGGTATTTTCAACCGTGAAACCGGGCAGTCTTTCCTTGATAACATCCTGACCCGTGGTGGTTCTGAAGAGCCAATGGAGCTGTTCAAACGCTTCCGTGGCCGTGAACCACAGCTCGATGCGATGCTGGCTCATTACGGTATCAAGGGCTAATCCATTCTGTGAAAATCTGTTTATTAACTGAATCAGGCGCCGACTCTGGCGCCTTATCTCTTTTGAGCGAGCGTTGGGGTTTGACGCACGACGAAGATGCACTGATGGCGCTGGTTTTAACACCGGAACATCTGGAGCTGCGCAAGCGAGATGAGCCAAAGCTCGGCGGCATTTTTGTCGATTTTGTCTCGGGTGCGATGGCGCATCGCCGTAAGTTTGGCGGTGGGCGCGGTGAAGCGGTGGCGAAAGCCGTGGGTATCAAAAGCGGTTATCTGCCAGATGTTGTCGATGCGACTGCGGGGCTTGGGCGCGATGCATTTGTCCTGGCGTCTGTGGGCTGTCGGGTGCGAATGTTAGAACGTAACCCAGTGGTAGCTGCATTGCTGGATGACGGTTTGCGCCGTGGTTATCAGGATGGAGAAATCGGCGGCTGGTTACAGGAACGTTTGCAGCTTATCCATGCCTCGAGCTTGACTGCGTTAAGCGACATTACGCCACGCCCGGAAGTGGTGTACCTCGACCCGATGTTCCCGCATAAGCAAAAAAGCGCGCTGGTGAAGAAAGAGATGCGTGTGTTTCAGTCGCTGGTGGGGCCGGATGAAGATGCCGATGGCTTGCTGTTGCCTGCACAAAAATTAGCGACAAAACGTGTTGTTGTGAAACGCCCGGATTACGCACCACCGCTTGGTGGCGTGGAAACGCATAATGCGGTGGTGACTAAAGGCCATCGATTTGATATTTATCCAGGTACGCCAGAATGAAAAAGCCCCGCAAATTTGCGGGGCTTCAACATGGTATCTAAACCTTAATCTTCGTCTTCGTCACGCAGTGGAACAATCAACATATCAACGTGAACGGTGTTGATAAGCTGGCGTGCGGAAGACATCAACTTGCTCCAGAAATCCTGGTGGTGCCCGCAGACCACTAAGTCCATATCGTATTTCTTAATGGCATCGACCAGTACCTGGCCGAGATCGCCACTGCCGCTCAGGGTTTCAGTAATCGGATAACCGGCGCCAGTAGACAGTTCACTCAGCGCGTGGTGAGTTTCTTCGGAAATGCGTTTCTGCATATCGCCCAGATTTACATCAATCAATCCGGTATAGAGATCGGAGTAATTTACATCGACATGAATCAGGGAAACCTTCGCGTTGTATGGGCGAGCCATAGAAACCGCTTTTTCCACCAGTACTTTGCTCTCCGGGGAGAGATCTACCGCGATCAAAATGTGTTTGTAAGCCATAATTTTACTCCTTCCATAAGTTGTCGATGACCAGCCTGGTCGGATAATACGATGCCTTGCATCTGTGCTATCCGCGCGTAAAGACCTAAATTGTAGATGATATTTCTACCCTATAGCGAATGATAGAAATCGTCAATGTGCCACCGTTGTATACATTGAAACCAAAAATGAGTTTTATCGCCTTGATAAAGATTAATGATGTGGCAAAAAAATTAACGGATCTCCTACACTATTAAATAAGCCGTTCCGGAATAGTAATGTGAACCGGATCGGCTTTTTGGGCTCGCTGAATGGTCTTTCTGGTTTTCGGGGTGAGTCGTTGCCCTGGAGTGATGTACTGGGGCTTCACCGGGGGGAGAAATATGATGATCAGCACCGTCGCGCTTTTTTGGGCGCTTTGTGTAGTTTGTGTTGTGAATATGGCGCGCTATTACTCATCTTTGCGTGCACTGCTGGTGGTACTGCGTGGATGCGATCCCTTGCTGTATCAGTATGTCGATGGAGGCGGTTTTTTTACCTCTCACGGGCAGCCCAGCAAACAGATCCGTCTGGTGAGTTATATCTACGGCCAACGTTATCTGGACCATCATGACGATGAGTTTATCCGCCGCTGCGAACGCCTACGCCGCCAGTTTATTTTGACCAGCGCGCTGTGTGGGCTTGTGGTGATTAGTCTTATCGGTTTGATGATCTGGCATTAGCGGTTTCGGAGCATAAAAAAGCGGGCCAGTTTCCTGACCCGCTTTTTGTCGTTTTGCGATCGCTACATCATGTTTAGATGAAGTGCAGGGAAATCCAGTACAAACCACCGGAAAGCAGAATCGACACCGGCAAAGTAAACACCCACGCCATCAGGATGTTCGTCACCGTTTTACGTTGTAAACCGCCACCATCAACAATCATTGTCCCCGCAACGGAAGACGAAAGTACGTGCGTGGTGGACACTGGCATACCGGTATAGCTTGCAACACCAATGGAGACGGCGGCGGTCAGCTGCGCGGACATACCTTGCGCATACGTCATACCTTTCTTACCAATCTTCTCACCGATAGTTGTCGCCACACGACGCCAGCCAATCATAGTACCGATGCCGAGCGCCAGAGCGACCGCCATGATTATCCAGATTGGGGCATACTCGATGGTATACAGCAGGTCAGTTTTCAATTCTTTCAGGAAGCGCTTATCTTCCGGTTTGGTTTCCGGCAGATTTGCAGCTTTCTCAGCGGTGTCAGAGATGCAAAGCAGCAGGCGGCGCATATGGCTGCGCTGTTCAACGCTAAGCTTGTCGTAGCTGTCGATATTGCCCAGCAACTCTTTCGCACGCTGTACAGCAAGCATGGCGCGGCTGGCATCGCAATGGAACTCAGCAGGTTTATCCTGGCCCTGGACTTCGTCAGGGGTTGGGATAGCCGGGTTGAGGTCAATCACGTGCTTAATCGCATCACCATGTTGTGCATAGTATTGCTCAAGGTGCGTAATGGCATCGCGAGTACGCGCTATGTCGTAGCCGGATGCATTCATGTTCACCACGAAGCCCGCAGGTGCAACACCAATCAGGACCAGCATTATCAAGCCGATACCTTTCTGACCGTCGTTCGCACCATGAGAGAAACTCACGCCAATGGCGGAAAGAATCAGGGCAATACGCGTCCAGAATGGTGGCTTTTTCTTGCCGTCTTGTTTCTCGCGCTCAGCAGGTGTGAGGTGGATACGGCGGCGCTTTTTGGTGCCGCTCCAGTAGCGACGTAGCAAAAAGATAAGCCCGCCCGCAATCACCAGACCGACCAATGGCGACAGGATCAACGACATGAAAATCCCAATGACTTTCGGGATATTCAGCGCATCAACTACCGAGGTTCCGGTCATCAATGCATTCGTCAAACCAATACCAATGATGGCACCGATAAGCGTATGGGAGCTGGAAGCCGGCAAACCAAAGTACCAGGTGCCAAGGTTCCAGATGATAGCGGCTAGCAACATAGAGAACACCATGGCGAGGCCATGAGCGGACCCTACGTTCAACAGCAGATCGGTTGGCAACATATGCACAATCGCATACGCAACACTCAATCCACCGAGCAGAACGCCGAGGAAGTTAAATAACGCCGCCATTGCCACCGCAAGTTGCGATCGCATTGCACGGGTATAGATAACAGTTGCCACTGCGTTAGCAGTGTCGTGAAAGCCATTGATCGCTTCGTAGAAGAGAACAAACGCCAGAGCAAGTAATAACAAAAGCCCGGTATGCATATCCAGGCCATTAAACAGAAATTCCATAGACGTTACGCCATTTTGAGGACATGAACGCGGCGCATTATGTAAGACAACTCTGTAATGCGCCAACAGAAATATGGACTTTTCTTGATGTTTGTCCTTTAAGCGTCAAACATCGAAAAGATTTACATATTTAATTTCAATCACCTGCAATTGTTAAGACGCTTTTAGCTGGTGCGGCCAGGCAGCTATCTTTACAATTCCTTGCATTAAGCATAGTCGGGAGTAGGTCGTGGGAAAGTTTGATACCGTTATTATTGGTGCGGGTGCCGCAGGAATGTTCTGTGCAGCGATGGCTGGGCAAGCAGGCAGTCGAGTGTTGCTTATCGATAACGGTAAAAAACCAGGCCGTAAAATCCTCATGTCTGGAGGAGGGCGCTGCAACTTTACTAATCTTTATATCGAACCTGCCGCGTATCTCAGCCAAAACCCTCATTTTTGTAAATCTGCCCTCGCACGTTATACCCAGTGGGATTTTATCGACATGGTCGGTAAGCACGGTATTGCATGGCATGAGAAGACATTGGGCCAGCTTTTTTGCGACGAATCAGCGCAGCAGGTTGTCGACATGCTGGTTGCAGAGTGTGAAAAAGGACAAGTCACCATGCGCTTGCGCAGCGAAGTGTTGAGTATCGAACGTGACGAAAACGGCTATACCATCGAATTAAATGGCGACAGCGTACAAGCGGCAAAATTGGTTATCGCAACCGGTGGGCTTTCAATGCCAGGTCTTGGTGCAACGCCGTTTGGTTACAAAATAGCCGAACAGTTTGGCCTGAA
>DASXXQ010000153.1:0-19261 GCA_036502985.1 Buttiauxella sp. | reverse complement strand
GTGCCTGACGCTAATTCACCTGCGGTAATTTTCTGGCGGATGGTTTCGGCGATTTTCTCGCTTAACATCTGAGAGGATACATCTTTCTTCATGGTGTTCTGCGCAGTAGCCCTGTGAGCGGCAATCTTCACATATTCGCCTGAGAGCAGCAAGGCATTGACCCGGCGGGTTTATTTCCGCTTAATGCACTGAAAAAGCGCATATCTGCATTTTTATGCACCTTAACGGTGCAATTCTTCACTTCCACACCGGCACCATCCACGAAAAAGTGATCGGCATCGGCTTTTTATCATTCGGAATTCGATTCCGTTTGTCTAATTTATCTACATTCACTAGCTTATTGTTCAACAATAATTTAATCATTGATTAACAATACCGTTCTTTACTTCAACAATGGTCCGCTTATTGCTTAACAGACAAGGTCATAATTCTAATAACGGAGTGAGTCAGATGGCAGCGCAAGATATCGAAAACAAATCCTTTGTCCAGAAGCGGCGCTCTTCGCTGCTTGCGGCGATATTCCTGATGGCGACCTCAGCTATTGGACCCGGTTTCATCACCCAAACTGCAACCTTTACCGCCACCATGGGCGCCGCATTCGCCTTTGGTATTCTCGCCTCAATAATCATCGACTTTGTGGTACAGCAAAATATCTGGCGTGTCGTCACGGTCACACGAATGCGTGCATCCGATGTGGCTAACGAGGCGCTCCCGGGCAGCGGTTATCTGCTGGCGGTGCTGGTGATTTTCGGCGGGCTGGTGTTTAACGTCGGCAATATTGCCGGGGCGGGACTGGGCTTAAATGCCATGTTTGGGATTTCGCCAAAATGGGGCGGGCTGTTCAGTGCGCTGCTGGCTATCTACATATTTTCATCTCGCAGAGCGAGCACCGCTATTGACCGCCTGATCATTATCCTTGGCTTAGTCATGATTGGCCTGACGCTGTATGTGGCATTCGCCTCCTCCCCTCCGGTGGGTGAAGCGCTGCGCCAGAGCGTGTTCCCGGACAGCATGAACTTTGCCATGATAACCACCATTGTGGGCGGTACCGTCGGTGGCTACATCTCGTATGCAGGAGCGCATCGTCTGTTAGATAAAGGCATGACCGGCGTCGAGAATATTGCCGCGGTGTCCTCCGCAGCCACTAAAGGTATCCTGGTGGTAGGATTGATGCGTTACGTGCTGTTCCTGGCCGTGCTGGGTGTGGTGGCAAGTGGGGTGACACTGGATATTTCCAGCCAGGTTGCGAACCCAGCTTCACAGGCATTTCAACATGCCGTTGGTGACATTGGCGTCAGGATCTTCGGCTTTATCTTCTGGGCCGCAGCACTGACCAGCGTCATTGGCGCAGCCTACACTTCCGTCAGCTTCATGACGGTGTTTAATCAGAAAATGACAGAGCGCCAGCGCAACATCGCGACCATTATATTCATCGCCGTTTCATTGGTGGTTTATCTACTGCTGGGTACGGCTCCTGCGGCACTGTTGGTCTTTGCGGGCGGCTTTAACGGTCTGATTCTCCCTATTGGCCTGACTATTTTTGTTTACGTGGGCTGGAAACGTGCCGACTTAATGTCGGGTTATAAATACCCACGCTGGCTGCTCTGGACGGGGCTTATTACCTGTGCGTTGACCTGGTACATGGGCGCGCTCTCCGTTGGCGCTATTTTCAATTTCCTGAAAGTTGTCTGAGGAAAAGCACATGTTAAAAACGATTGATCTCAATAGCGATTTGGGCGAAAGCTTCGGCCAATGGAGCATGGGCGACGATGCCGCAATCCTGAAACTGGTTAGCAGCGCGAACGTAGCCTGTGGTTTCCACGCCGGTTCCCCGGCAGGCATTCTTGAGACGTTGAACGCGGCAAAAGCCCAGGGTGTAACAGTAGGTGCGCATGTCGCCTACCCTGACCTGGTGGGATTTGGTCGCCGTAATATGGACATCGCAAGCGATGAGCTCACCGCCGATGTCATTTACCAGATTGGTGCGCTGCAAGGGCTGGCGCGTGCCGCTGGCACTGAAGTACGTTACGTCAAACCCCACGGCGCACTCTATAACACCATTGCTTATAACGAACGACAAGCGCTGGCCGTAATCGACGCGATTCTGGCGATTAACCCACAGTTGCCGCTGGTGGGGCTGGCAGGCTCCCCGGTGTTGCAGTTGGCACAGCAAAAGGGGTTGAAAACAATATCTGAAGCCTTTGCCGACCGTGCCTATCACGCTGACGGCACGCTGGTTTCCCGTCGTGAAGCAGGTTCTGTATTGCACGATGCCCAACAAGTAGCAGAACGTATGCTGCAATTAATCACCGAAGGTGGCGTGCAATCCATCGAAGGCAAATTCACGCCGATTCAGGCCGAGTCTATTTGTGTGCATGGCGACAGCCCGGGTGCGATAGCCATGGCAAGCCAGATTCACGTGTTGCTTGAGTCTCAGGGCATCGCCATTCGCTCATTCATCTCTCAGGCATAAGGAACGGCGATGAAAGCATTAATGAAAGCCAGCCAGCAGGCGATCGCTGCCGCGCGCGAAGCCCGTCTTGCTATCCGTAACGGTTTTGATAAGCCCACTGCCGGAATGGCGCCAGGCATGACTCAGGCGAACATGATTTGTCTACCGCGAGACTGGGCTTTTGATTTTCTGCTTTATGCCCAACGTAACCCGCAAAGCTGCCCGGTGCTGGATGTCATTGAAGCGGGAGGCCATCAGACAGTGCTGGCGCAAGAAGCTGACTTACGTACAGATATTCCGCGCTACCGTGTCTGGGAGCACGGCAAACTGGTCGATGAAATCACCGATGCCCGCGCAGTCTGGGAAATGCACCCCGATTTAGTCACCTTTTTGATCGGTTGCAGTTTTACCTTTGAAACGCCACTGCGGGAAGCCGGTATCGACGTGCGCCATATTACTGACGCCTGCAACGTGCCGATGTATAAAACCAATCGTCTTTGCCGTCCGGCAGGCCGGTTGCAAGGTGAGCTAGTCGTTTCCATGCGCCCTATTCCTGCCGATCGCGTGGCTGATGCCGTGATGATCAGCGGGCGCTTCCCGGCCGTGCACGGTGCGCCCGTTCATATTGGCGAGCCGCATCTACTGGGTATTAGTGATATTTCCCGTCCAGACTTTGGCGACCCGGTACGTATTGAGCCTGGTGAAATCCCGGTATTCTGGGCCTGTGGCGTTACGCCACAGGCTGCCGTGATGAAATCAGGGGTACCTTTTGCCCTTAGCCACGCACCAGGCCACATGTTCATTACCGATGTTCCCGATGCCGCCTGGCAGGGAGCGTGAGGTGAGATTTTTAGCCGTAAACCTAAGCAGCTTCCTGGTAGAACTCGCATCGCTTGACGATACGCTGGCGCTTTTTGATGCGCTCAGTGCGTTTCCGGAGCACGGGATCGAAGAGATTATCCCGGCAGCACGCACGCTGCTGATTCGCTATCAACCCTTGCAAACCAGCATGGCGCAGTTGGCCATGAAAATATCGCACAAGCCTTTGACGCAACACGGCAACCGTAGTGGTGCGTTGGTGACCATCCCCGTGCACTACAACGGCGAAGACCTTCCCGCGGTTGCTGAACTGATGGGTATCGATATTCAAACGGTTATCCGCCGCCACCAGGAATCCGTCTGGAACGTCGCGTTCACGGGCTTTGCCCCTGGTTTTGCCTATATGATTTCTGACACAGGTGGCTGGCAAATTCCGCGCCGCAGTACACCGCGCACGCGTATCCCCGCGGGCTCTGTGGCACTGGCTGGAGAGTTCAGCGGGATTTATCCGCAGGCCAGCCCCGGCGGCTGGCAACTCATCGGCCAGACTGAACTAAAAATGTGGGATCTGGCTCGCGAGCAACCCGCATTACTGTTGCCAGGCAGCCAGGTTCAGTTTGTTGATGGTGAAGCAAAATCACCAATGATTTCGCTGCCAACTAAAACTCCGCAGCACAAGCCAGTAGCCAATGAAAGCGCAACCCTAACGGTACTGGCTACCGGGCTGCAAACCACCTGGCAAGATGACGGACGTGCGGGGAAAGCCGCTCTCGGCCTGTCGGAATCTGGCTCAATGGACAAAAATGCGCAGCACACCGCAAATCGCATTGTCGGTAACCCGAGCCAATCACCTTGTCTTGAGATAACCCAGGGCGGTTTTCGTGCCAGGGCAAACGAGGATGTCGTCATCAGTGTTACCGGCGCACCCTGCCCGTTAACCCTGAAAACAGCTGACGGTGAGCGTTTCTCCGTTGAAGGCTATCGTCCGCTAAATTTAGCCGCCGGAGATGAAATCCACGTAGGCACCCCGACTCATGGTTTGCGTAGCTATCTGGCGGTACGCAGCGGGTTTGTTGTCGAACAAATTCTGGGAAGTACGGCGCGTGACAGTCTGGCGCAATTAGGCCCGCAACCGATTTGTGTTGGCGATATTTTACAGACCGGCGCACATCAACATTGCCATGCCGTACTGCTTGATGAACTTCCCCCGTCAGGGCTTCCAGCTGTCGGCGAAACAGTGACATTAGATATTATTGCTGGGCCGCGCACCGACTGGTTTACGACACAAGCCCTTGATCAACTCACGGCGCAAAGCTGGCAAGTCACACCGCAGTCTAACCGCATCGGCCTGCGTCTTGCGGGGGAACAACGACTGGAACGCCGCCTGCATCAGGAACTCCCCAGTGAAGGTACGTGCAGCGGATCGATACAGGTTCCCGCCAGCGGCCAGCCCGTGCTGTTTTTGCATGATCACCCGTTGACTGGCGGTTACCCGGTGATTGCCGCCGTCGCTGAATACCATCTCGATTTGGCCGGGCAAATCCCGCCGGGTGCCTTCATCAGGTTTAACATCATTCAACCATTTACTGAATTAACAGGGAGTGAAGCCAGTGACCCTCGCGCCGCATAAAGTTCTGATCGCCAACCGTGGCGAAATCGCCGTTCGTATTATTCGTGCCTGCCAGGATTACGGTGTACAGGCCGTCGCGGTTTATGCTGACCCTGACGCCGATGCGCTGCACGTACAAATGGCAGATGAGGCCTGGGCGCTGCCCGGTACACGCTCTGCGGACACCTATCTCAACATTGATGCACTGGTGGATATTGCTAAGCGCAGCGGTGCCACAATGGTGCATCCGGGTTACGGTTTTCTGTCTGAACGCGCTGAATTTGCTCGTGCCGTCCAGGCAGCAGGGCTTATCTGGATTGGCCCGCAACCCGACACCATCGAAAAACTCGGCGACAAAGTTCAGGCACGCAAAATTGCGATGGCCGTTGGTGCACCGCTGGTAAAAGGCACCTCAGATCCGGTCAATGGTGCGGCGGAAGTGCTGGATTTTGCCATCACGCACGGTTTGCCGGTTGCGATTAAAGCCGCTTTTGGCGGCGGTGGTCGCGGTTTGAAAGTGGCGTGGAAGCTTGAAGAAGTTGAAGAGCTTTACCTCTCCGCCACACGCGAAGCATTGAGCGCATTTGGCCGCGCTGAGTGTTATGTGGAACAGTATCTTGACCGCCCGCGTCATATCGAAGCACAGGTTATTGCCGACAAATATGGCAATGTTGTGGTGCTCGGCACGCGTGATTGTTCACTCCAGCGTCGTAATCAGAAACTGGTAGAAGAAGCACCTGCCCCCTTTATTAACGATAGCCTGCGTGAACAAATCCATACCGCAGCACACGATATTTGCGCTCATGCCGGCTACATTGGCGCAGGGACAGTCGAGTTTTTGTTAAGCCGCGATGGAACGCTTTCGTTCCTCGAAGTGAATACCCGTCTCCAGGTAGAGCATCCGGTCACCGAAGAGACTACCGGGCTTGATATTGTGGTGGAGCAATTACGCATCGCCGAAGGTTTACCACTTAGCATTCAGGAAACGCCTGCACCACGCGGCCACTCATTTGAGTTTCGCATTAATGCAGAAGATGCCGGAAAAGGATACTTACCCACGCCTGGCAACGTTACCGTTTTCCGTGCTCCGGCTGGGCCAGGGATTCGTGTAGACAGTGGCGTTGTATCGGGTTCATGCGTACCAGGCAGTTATGATTCGCTGATGGCAAAACTGATCGTGACGGGCAGCACGCGCGAGCAGGCCATTTCACGCGCACGGCGCGCGCTACGTGAGTTTGAAATTGATGGCGTTGCCTCCGTGCTCCCGTTCCATCGTGCGGTTATGGACGATGCCGACTTCACCGAACAATTCGCCGTTCATACCCGTTGGATTGAAACCGATTTTGCCGGCCGCATTGAATTTGCTCCACGTCAAACGCCGAAACAGGATGAAGCCCTAACGCGCACCTGGATTGAATTTGATGGTCGCCGTGTGCAGCTAGGTTTGCCCGCAAACTTGCTGCGTGGCGCCGCGCTTTCGGAGCCGGGTCGCGTAACGCAGGCATCACCTGAATCCATCAATGAAACCTCAGTTGAAGCGCCTATTTCTGGCGTGCTGCACAGTTGGTTGGTAGACAATGGCAAAACCGTGCAGGAAGGCGAAGTGATTGCGGTAATGGAGGCCATGAAAATGGAAGTTCAGGTCATGGCACATCGCAGTGGAACCTTGAAACAGCAAGCTGAAACCGGTCATGCGATAGAAGCGGGAAGTCCACTGGGAGAGATTGCTTAATACTCCCTGTAGCCCTGAACATATCGTCGTGAGTATAAAACGATATGTTCAGGTTTTTATTTACTCAGCATTATTCCATTACACGTAATCTTTTAATTTTTGTTTCTTCGTTATTAGCAATGGCGGGAACCAGCGTGAAGTCAAAATTCACTTCCGTGTGTGGTTGATTAATATTACGGCTCTCAGCAATGTTAGCGTCGTTAATTTTAACCGGCTCGGCAATTAATTCTTCGCGAGTGGCAAACGCAAAGTCATCCCATAAATAAGCATCACCGTTCAGGTTAATCTGCGTAGTCAGATGTTTGAAACCGGGTGCGGAGATAAAGAAATGAATATGTGCCGGGCGATTACCATGACGGCCCAGTTCAGTTAACAATTTTTGGGTTGGGCCATCAGGCGGGCAACCATAGCCGCAAGGCACAATACTGCGCACGGCATAACTTCCATCAGTGCCCGTCTGGATGCGGCGACGCAGGTTATATTGGCTTTGTGATTGGTCAAAGAACGAATATCCTCCCAGCGTATTCGCATGCCAGATATCGACAATTGCGCCTGCAACGGGCTTGCCGTGGGCATCAGTGACTTTGCCATGCAACCACATAATTTCCGTTTGCTCAGTGCCATCATCCATGCGGGCGTAATTCTGGCTCAGCGGAGCGTTGGCGACATACAGCGGCCCTTCAATGGTACGCGGAGTACCCACTTCAATCCCCGCTGCGGCTTCTTTTTCATCCGCGCGCATATCAAGATAATGCTCCAGCCCTAAACCCGCCGCCAATAATGCAGCTTCTTTACGCTCACCTAATTCATTCAGATAATTCACTGCCAGCCAAAATTCTTCATCCGTGATATCAAACTTCTTAATCGAATGGCAAATATCACCAAGCAACTGATGCATAATTGATTTAAAGCGCTCGTTGCCTTGCAGGGAAACTAAGCCACTGCTAACGGCAAGTAATTTTTCTAATTCAGATGTTTTTACCGGATTAACTGACATTGTTTATTCCTCACTGTAGGGTAATTATTATTTTCTGGTGTAAAACTTCAGCTTATCTTCGTCAATTTCAATGCCCAGTCCGGGGCCGTGCGGTAATGTGACGTGCCCGTGGCTAAATTCCAGCGGGCGTACCACAATGTCGTCCTTGAGCAGCAATGGACCGAACATTTCTGTCCCCCACTGCATTTTTACGGTCGACCAGGCGTGTAGTGAAGCGACGGTGCCGAGCGTGCCTTCCAGCATCGTGCCGCCATATAGCCCAATGCCTGCTGCTTGCGCGACATGTGCGAGTTTCAGCGCCTGCACCGGGCCACCTGCTTTGGCAATTTTCAGCGCCCAGGCTCCGGTGAATCCACCGCTTGCCAACGCGTAACCGTCATGGCTGGTTGCCACGGCTTCATCTGCCAGAACAGGAATGGAAAAGCGCTGGCTCAGATTGATTAAACTTTGCCGGTCCCACAGCGGAGTGGGTTGCTCCACCAGGTCGATTCCCCCTTCTTGTAACTGGGCCATACCTTTAATCGCCGTGGTGAGATCCCAGGCCTGATTGACGTCAACACGAATACTGACATCGCAGCCGAGGGCGGCTTTAATCGCCAGCGTATGACGAAGGTCCACATCAAGCGCACGCGCACCAATCTTGAGTTTAAAGGTATTGTGTCGCCCTTCCGCCAGCAGACGTTTTCCTTCTTCAATATCCTTATCTGTATCGCCACTCGCCAGCGTCCAGAGCACAGGAAGCCGTTGAGTAAGCGCCCCGCCCAGCAAGTCACTCACCGGTAATCCCAGCGTTTTGCCTTGCGCATCGAGAAATGCAGTTTCCAGCGCCGATTTTGCAAAGGTATTACCCTTCACACTGGCGTTCATGGTTTCCGCAAGCATTGCCACGCCGTTAAACGTCTTCCCACACAGCAACGGAGCCAGATAAGCTTCAATGGCAGACTTAATCGCCTCCGGGCTTTCTGAGCCATAGCTCAAACCGCCGATAGTTGTCGCCTCACCCCATCCAACCACGCCCTGCTCGCATGTCATTTTGATGATGGTCAGCGTCTGGCATCCCATGGTTGCCATCGACAGTTTGTGCGGGCGAATAGTGGGGATATCCACCAGCCAGCAAGAAATTGACTCAATCGTGAGACTCATTGACGACTCCAGGGGTTAAACGTGACATGCCGGATGGGATTGCAGGCGCGTCTTGTGATGGCAAACTCCACAGCGCAATCCACGCCACGAGCGCATAACCCATCAGCAATAATGAAACGGGCCAGTAAGTATCAAATTCAATCAGCAGCGCCACCGCCAGCATCGGCCCCAGCCCGCCAGAAAAAATAGATCCCACTTCATGCCCCAGCGCCAGCCCTGAATAACGCACCCGCACCGGGAAGAGGTCACTCATGATGCAGGGCTGCGTGCCGATCATCGCGCCATGGCAAACCGGTAAGCCCAACAGCATCGCAACCATAATCCAGCCATAGTCGCCGGTAGAAAGTAACCAGAAGAACGGGAACGCCATCACCAACAGGCCAATGACACCAATGTAGTAAACAGGCTTCAGACCAATGCGGTCAGACAGCATTCCCCAAAATAGAATCGAGAAAAACTCCACCAGCATGGCGAGCGTTACCGCACTGATAATAATGCCGGTACTGATACCAATGTGTTTGGCATACACCACCGAGAAGGTGAAAAAGATATAGGACGCGCCATTTTCAGGTAAACGCAGGGCGATGGCCTGGAGCAATGCCTTGCGGTGATCGCGAAGCAATACAACAAGCGGAATTTTTTCGTGTTTTTCTTCTGGCTTAGCCTGCTGGAAGGTCTGGCTTTCGCGGATGTTTTTACGAATATAAACACCCACCAGGAAAATCAGCAGACTCAATAAAAACGGTACTCGCCAGCCCCAGCTCATAAAAGAGGATTCCGGTAGTTTCTGTACCAGATAAAAGGCAAATGCAGATAAGACGAAACCGCCCGACACGCCCATCTGGCTCCATGCTGTGTAGAAGCCACGTCGTGTTGGCGGCGCGTTTTCACTTAACATTAATACACCACCACCCCACTCCCCACCCGATGCCACACCCTGTAAAAAACGCAGACTGATTAACGATATCGGGGCCCAAATGCCAATCTGGGCATACACCGGAAGCAGACCAATAACAAACGTCGTCGCCCCCATTAGCGTCAGGGTCATGATAAGCGTCATCTTACGGCTGTAGCGATCGCCCAGATGCCCGAAAACAATCCCACCCAACGGGCGCGCCAGAAAGCCAACCGCAAACCCTGAAAACGCCAGCAACGTTCCCTGTAGCGGGTCGCCGCCAACCGGGAAGAATAAGGGGCCAAACACCAGAGCGGCTGCCGTTCCATACAAAAAGAAGTCATACCATTCCAGCGCATTGCCAAGCACGGATGCGACAATAAGTTTGCGCATCTGCTTTGGGTCGTGCGCAGCAGTAGCGTTCTGCGCATTTTTTTCGGCGATATCACTCATCAAGCGTTACCTCGTGGGTTGAATTTCCGCTTACACTTCAACATCGTCGCCAATGGTGTGGTAACGACGGTTGAAATAGACCAATCCGCGTGGCTGCTCGCTAATACGAATCGCCTGCACCTGGCAGTAAAAGACCGTGTGGCTACCCACTTCATGGCAGGTATCAATGATGCAGTCGAAGCTTGCCACCGATGAGCTTAAAACCGGTGCCCCGCTGGACAGCACCTGCCAGTTGTCATACAAAAATCGTTGCTCTGAACGCAGGTTGGCATTGGCGAAAACCCCTGATAAATCCTGATGTTCACCGGAAAGCACGTTGACGCATAAGGTGCCGTTTTGTTTGAAATGATCATTCGCGAAAGAGTGGCGGTTCATACAAACCAACAACGTTGGGGGCTGGTCAGTCACGCTGCATACGGCGGAAGCCGTAAAGCCGAACTTACCCGCTGGGCCATCTGTGGTAATAACAGATACCGCACTCCCCAGTTGTGCCATCGCGTTACGAAACTCTGTTTGCAGTGTCATGAGATATTCCTTACAAATCGATAATCAAGCGGGCGCTTTTCGCACGGGAACAACACAGCAGGATCTGGTCGCCATCGGCTTTTTCGTCATCCGTCAGGTAGCTATCGCGATGATCCGGCTCCCCTTCCAGCACGTCAGTCAGGCAACTGCCACAAATCCCCTGTTTACAGGAAACACACACTTTCAGCCCCGCGAGTGCCAGCGCCTCGACGATGCTTTGGTTTTCAGCCACCTGAACGGTTATTCCGCTGGTTGCGGCCACCACTTCAAAAGCCTCACCTTGAATGTGTACGTCTGCGCTAAAGCACTCCTGGTGAATATGGTCCGGTTGATATCCCAGGCTTTTCGCCTGCTCATTTACCGCATCCATCAACCGTGTTGGGCCGCAAACATAAACATGTGTATTCGCCGGAACATCGCACAGCACCGAGTGCAGGTCTAAGCGCTGCTCATCGCTTAAATGCAGATGAACATTGTCTGCATACGGCGTATTTTCCAGCTGAGCGATAAACGCGGCCTGCGCACGCGTTCGTGCCGAATAATGCAAAGAGAATGAACGACCTGCGGCATGCAGCTCTGCGGCCATGGCAAGCATCGGCGTGACGCCAATCCCACCACCAATCAGCAAGCTGTGCGCCCCGCGCGCATCCAAAGAAAACAGATTGCGTGGCACGCTGACCTGAATCTCGTCGCCTTCACGCAGGGCATGTGCCGCCAGTGAACCGCCCTGGGATTTACCGTCCTTCAGGATGCCCAGCTGGTAGTGATAGCGATCGTTCGGGTTGCTGCACAGTGAATATGGGCGTACCAAATCTTGCGTCAGATGCAGGTCGATATGCGCACCGGCGCTGAATTGCGGCAGCTCAATACCGTCTGCATGGGCCAGCGTCAGCAGCACAACGTCGCCCTGCAATTCGCGTCTGGTAATGTGTAATGTCAGCAGCATGTTGGCCCCTTAACGCATAAACAGACCACCGTTGATGTCCCAGGTTGCCCCGGTGACAAACGATGCCTGTGGTGAAGCCAGCAATGCCACGGCCTGAGCGACAAACTCGGCCTCGCCCAATTTGCCGACCGGGATCATTTGTAATAACCCAGCCATTTTCTCTTCCGGAACCAGCGCATGAACCGAGGGTAAATCCATTGGGCCTGGCGCAATCGCGTTAACCGTGACGCCTGATTTACTCAGCTCGCGGGCGAATATTTTAGTCAGCGTCAGAATCCCGCCTTTCGATGCAGCGTAATGCGCACCCGAGGCGGTGCCGCCGTTTTGTCCCGCCAGTGACGCCAGGTTGATGATGCGGCCATAGCCGTGTTTGGCGAAGTAGCGCCCCATCGTCTGGCAGCCAACAAACGTGCCACGCAGGTTGGTCGAAATCACCCGATCAAACTCTTCGACGTCAATGTCCATAACGGGAGTGGCCAGCGTCAGCGCGGCGTTGTTCACCAGTACCTCAAGGCTGCCAAAACGTTCGAGAGTTACCGCCAGCGCTCGCTCAAAATCTTGCGGCTGGCGAATATCCAGACCAACGGCCAGCACCTTCCCCTGGCCGTTATCCAGGCAGTCTGCCGCCTGTTGCGCCCGTTCGATGTTCACATCCGACAGCACAACCTGGAACCCTTGCTCCAGAAGACTTGCAGCGATGACATTGCCAAGTCCCGCCGCCGCGCCGGTGACTAATACGGTTTGTGTCATAAGAGATTCCTCAGAGGATGTAACCAATGCTGTGCAGGACATCGTCGCTATTAATCAAACGGATCACTTTCTGTTTGATGAGCAACGTGTCGCCCTGGGGTTGCAGATGCCACGTAATATCTGCGGCGTAGTGGCGACTGTGGCCTTTACGATGCTCCCAAAGCGACTGCGCACCCCGCACCACAATCACATCATCCTGTGATTCAAGCAGACGAAAACGCGACAACGTTCTGAGCGTTCTGGCTCGCGGAGTGGTCGAAATCGATTCGCCGCTGTACAGGCGTTTAACGCGTCTGGCGCGCATCTCGTGATCGTCACAGGCATAATTCAGCGTGTTTTTGAAATCCGTTTCCTGTGGATCAATCGGCACCACATACAGGCCATCGCGCTGCCATAACTCAAGCCAGGCATTAAATTCGCCTTGATCAAGCAGATCGCCTTCCAGGTTAATCAGCGACGTAGCCGCAAACAGTACAGAATCTGGCGTTGTCATTTATTCCGTCTCCGTCATCAGTTTTTTCCACATCTGGTAGGCCGCGCGCATACCGGTTTCGGCGCTTACGTCGCTGCGCAAGCCGTCATCGGTGCGGTATTCCCCTGCCAAACCGCGATTAAGCATGATCCACAGGTCATTGCCTGACGTTGCACCGCGCTGTACACGTTCCCAGGCCTCGGAGTCATCCGGCGTACCAAAGCCCATCGGCCCCTGGAAATGTTCATGCAGGCGCAGTCTTGCCTGGTTGGCAATTTCCGGGCCGCCGTCCATCATGATCACCGCATGATGAATTTCGGTTTCATGCACTGAAATCGGCTGTAATGCGCGGAAGAAGGCCATCGAGCAGGCGATATTAGGGAAAAGATTAAGGTTAAAGCCGGAGCCGCCAACGGCGCGGACAATGCGTCGTACCTGCTGTTCGTCGTGCTCAAGACGCAGGGCGTCTGCCAGTTCGGTAAAACGCTCAGGGATGGGGGCATCGAGATTCGCATCCAAATCCACAAGTTCAGGGATCATCACCATCACGCTGTGGCCATTGCCCAAATCTTCGACATAGCCGCTGCCATCAACAAAGTTGAGCATCTCTTCGGTCTGCTTATCGACAGAGCTCAGGAAGGAGCGATGCACAACCGGGAAGTGGTAGCCATCAGTGGTGTTTTCCAGCTGGATTTTCCAGTTGCCAGGGAAACGGAAACGGTGTGCAGGCCCAGTCTTAATAGGGAAACCCGCGCCCTGCTTCATAAACAGGTCCATCCATTTTTTTGCCGGGCCGAGGAAATCGACCAGCGGTTCAATGTGCTCGTTGAAGGTCGCAAAAATCATGCCTGCATACTGTTCAGTACGCAGCGACACCAGCCCCAACTCACCTTTTTCCAGCTGATCGGCGTAGCTTTCTGGATGCGGAACGCCACGCAAACTGCCGTCCAGCGCGTAGCCCCAGCCGTGGTATGGACACACGAAGCTGTTGGTTTTACCGGTGCGGTGCTCACAAACGGTGGCGGCACGGTGGCGGCAACGGTTAAGTAGCGTGTGAACCGTACCTTTACGATCACGCACCACGATTACCGGCTGCGTGCCTATTTCTGTGGTTTTAAAACTTCCGGTTTCAGGGATTTCACTGCTGTGTGCCACCCAAACCCAGGTTTTACTAAAAATACGATCCAGTTCGAGCTTGAACAACTCGTCTGAGTTATAGAGTGACGTGTGTACCCTGTCGTGCTGAACCAGGGCTGCAATTTCCGCGCAATCAGGAACCGTTGCCGCCGTGGTATCAATATTTTTGATGTTGATGATGTTGTCACAATGCATGTCCAATCTCCTGCACGTATTCGGCTGTCTATTTTTGGTCAGGTACCGGCAATTCATCCGCAGCATGCCAATGGTCTACAGGGCGGCTGAACAGGTTGCGCGTGGTAAAATGTTGGATACTCACACCGCTTTCTTCACGGCGGAATTTCACGATAATTTCTGCGGCATTCAGATGGGCACCTCCGGCGCTAAAAGCCGAGGTTTGCAGCATCAGCCAGCGGCCACTGAGCTCACCTTCTGCCTGCTGGCTGATAGCTTCTGAACACAGAAAATGCGCATTCATCGCAAAATGCGCAGGGGTTCGTACGTAACCGGCCATCATGTCTTCAATGGCCTTGCGTCCCTGATGTCTTCCCAGTCGCGTTGCGTAAGGCTCGCCCACCCCTTCCCAACAGGCATCATGGGTAAACAGCGCACCGATTGCTTTTACCGTTTCGGCACTCTCAAGGCTGTCGCACAACCGCATGTAGTTGCTGATACAAACCCGGGCAGCCTGCTGGTCTTCGAGCTGCCGCAAACGCTGCGCATCCTGTGAATTCATCATTGCCCCCGTTAGCCCTGAATAATCAGTTCACGCCCAACGCGCGCTTCAATCTTGCAGTACTTCCACAGCTTGCTGCTGTCGCCAACAGGTGTGGTACGGAACAGATTGCAAACCGCTGCCACATTTTCCAGCGCATCAGCATCGGCCAGGATATAGGTCGTCCATGGCGCGGTGGTCGACGGGCCTACCATCAGTTGGTCGTCATCCATATTGCCAATCACTCGAATCCCTGGCGTTTCTTCAACCCCTTTCATCATTACGCCAAAGGCACCCCACACTTGTTTCGCTTCAACCGGGCTTGCATCAAAAAAGTTCTGATTCACACCGATGCAAAACAGCACACGCAATTTATTTGTCTGGCTCATCTGTTGCTCCTTAAGGAAAAATCACAAGTAACCCGGCAGCGGTTTACCACCGAAAAAGACCGTACCGGCATTGATATAAGAGAGGTCGCCCATAAAGGCGTGCTGCGTAATCACCATGGTGTCGCGCACATAACGTTGAAGCGGGCTTGTCATCGTGATTCCTCCCATGCCATTGAGTGCCAACGCCTGGCGAGCCACGTCTGCCGCTACGCGAGTGACGTGTGTTGACGACAGGCGCAAGGCATTGATCTGTTCCTGGCTTGCTTCATCGCCCGCCAACAGGCGCTGCCAGACATCATCAATCGCTTCATAAAACCAGGATCGAGCTGAGCGAAGTTCTGCTTCGCAGCGGGCAATTTGCATTTGCGCCTGTTGTCTGTCGGCAAGGCGTGGAGCCCCGGTAACGGATTGCTGGCGATGGGCGATAACATAGATTTCATTGAGTGCAGCCCGAGCAATTCCGAGCGCAACCACTGACAAAACCTGGGTTGCCAGAGAAAGCACCGGATAGCGATAAAGCGCCCCTTCCAGATTCAGTGCGCCGCCACGAATAAAGGTCCATTCCTGCGGGACAAACGTGTCGTTCACCAGCAAGTCGTGGCTACCGGTTCCGGCTAATCCCACCGTGTCCCACACCGGATCGATATGAATACTTTCGCGCGGCAACACGGCCATTCGCGGCAAAGACTGGTCGCCATCCGGCTGGATCCCCACGCCAAATACCGATGCGCCCATGCTGCCGCTGGCAAAACTCCAGCGCCCACTTACGCGATAACCGCCATCTTCCTGCTTCGCTTTATGTGTCGGGTAAATGCCGCCGGCAAACACCACGTCAGGCCCAGCGCGGTATAACTCTTTTAATGTGTCCAGCGGCAAGGCACCGAGATAAAACGGGCTCATGCCAAAACTGGCAACCCAGCCTGCCGAACCATCTGCCGTGGCTATCTGCTCAATCAGTTCACAAAACTGAGCCGGAGAGCACTCATCGCCACCGTAAATTTTCGGGACCAAAGCACGATAAACACCCACCTGTTTAAAACGGGCGATAATGTCGTCGGAAATATGGCGCTGTTGCTCAAAATCAGCGCTACGAGTTGTCACTTCACTCAGTAGCGGGACAAGCTCTTCACGAACGTTTACGACAGACATAGCTCACTCCCGAATAGAACTCTCAGCTTGAAAAAAGGTTGCACGAAGCCGCAATGAGCTGAGCTCACAGTCGTTAATGACAAACCTTTTCGTAGGATTTTTTGTAGATCGGGTAAAACGGTGGATGTCGCTACGCTAATCCACCCGACAACTGTGCGACGTTATCGTCGCCGCTCGAACCACTCTGCGGCCTGGACTAGCAAACCATCGCAACCTTTGGCCGCGACCAGTTGCAATGCCACCGGACGCCCATGAAGTTCGCCCACAGGCAGAGTCAATGCCGGGTGACCACTGAGGTTAAAAGGCCGAACCAGGCGAGTCAGGTTAACCACGCTAAGAGGGTCTTTCGCTTCTTGCAGCGTGGGAGGAAGCTCGGGCAACGTTGCCAGCGCCAGGAGTGGCGTCTGTTCCAGCAACGTATCGACCTGTTTGCTGAATTGAGCCCGGACATTTTCGGCGGCAGCAAGAGAAGCAGCATCAACATCTTTGCCCGCCCGAATTCGGCTTGCCACATCGGCCGAAATCGCCTCGCTCCCGAGCAGCGCGTTAAACGCCTGCCAGTTTTCGTGGCTGATAATCGCAAGGCCTGCGCGATGAGCATCATTAAGCAACGGGAGTTCAGAAGGCTGTGGACGAATGCCCATTTGTTCAAGATAAGTCAGGATAAGCGCATCAATTTCAGGGATTGCCGCCTGAACAAATCCCACCGCCGGTAATGCCGCCAGCGGCTCATCGACAGGGATGGAAAGGTTTACCAGAACCTGGCGAAGCACCGCCGGTTCGCGGGCAAAAATACCGACGCAATCAAGCGAACTGTTCGCGGGTAAAACCCCATTTCGGCTAACAACACCGTAACCGGGTTTAAACCCAAGAATACCGCAGCAGGCTGCCGGCATGCGCACAGATCCTCCGGTGTCCGTACCCAGAGAAAAATCAACGTCGCCGGCTGCCACTACGGCTGCTGAGCCGCTCGAAGAACCGCCAGGAATAAGCGCCGGGAAGCAGGGATTTACCGGCGTTCCGCTCCAGGGATTAATCCCCGTCACGCCGAATGCCAGTTCGTGTAGCGTTGTTTTGCCGGTCAGCACACAGTGCTTGTCGAGTAATGTTTCAACCACGCTTGCATGCTGCTGCGCAACCGGAACGGTGTCCAGTGCACGGCACCCGGCACGAGTGCGGAAACCCGCAATATCCAGCGTATCTTTTACCGCGAAACGGAGTTCCCCCTCACCGAGGTCAAACCGCTCAACATAACCATTGCTCTCACAAAATGACTTCATAATGAAAACCTTAATCAGAAAAAACGAATCACGTTTAGTTAGCAGTCAATGCTGCTTTTTCGTTCTGAGTGAAGATTAATCAATCATGGAATATTTAGATGAAAATTCAAGTAATATTTCACGTTATTTTTACGAAAAAATAACATATCATTAACCTGATGTTTGAAAGGGTTATTTATTCATGCTGATGAATTAATAAGAGAAAAAGCACCAATAGCGAAAAAGGTCGTCATGAGAACCCAGAACGACGAACGGATAAATTACTTTATTTTATAGCGGGTTAGATGAAAGGTTTAACGGGGTCACAATTTTGTCATTATGCCCGTTTTAACTCAGAGGTCGTTGAGGTTATCGAGAACTTTTCCCAGTGAAAGATTCATTTTTTCCACCTGTGCAACACTCATTCCTTTAAATCCTTTCTCAAAAACTTTGCTGGCCAGGCGGTTAGCTTCTTCCACCTTTTCCAGTCCTACGGCGGTTAACATCACTTCGGTGACGCGCGCATCTGCTTCGCTGCTTGCTGTCGTCACCAGGCCATCTTCCCGCAGGCGGCCAACAATTTTGGTCACCGTCGGCATTTTCACCATCGCGTATTCTGAGATTTGCGAAATACTGGCTTTGCCGTATTGGTGCGTGACCATCAACACCCGAAAGCGGGAAACATCCAATTGTGACTTTTTCAGCGTGATTTCCATGATTTGGGTATAGCGCGCGTAGACATTCACTATCCAGTAAAACGGGAACTCTTCACGGTGAAATGCGGGGTCCGCAGGCTCAACATCCGGTGTTTGTTTTTGGGTGTTCATGAGGGTCCTTACCAAAAAAGTCTTAGATTTAGCGATTATACCTGCTAAACCCTGGCCGCTATAGCGCCTTGGGCAAAGCCGCGGCGCAATCCAGAGTTTGGGGCGATTACCGCACACTTTATGATTCAAAAATGCCACTCAATTAACATTTTTGTATCATTTATCAAACAGCACATTGACATCCATTCCCCCTCTTTCCTATACGTTAGCGCACGTGTTTGCGTTGGGAGGGATCAGGCAATACTCAATCCATGAAAACACCGAACTCATCATTCTTATAAACGCAATGTGGAGCTCTTCATGAACGAAAGTCCTTCTATGGAACAGACTCGCTCCGAGGTGTTGGCCCCGCCAGCTCCCACACAAATACCTCTGGACCCTCGGCAACAAGCGGTAGTTAAAAAACTATTTCGTCGGTTGATCGTATTCTTATTTGTGCTGTTTGTTTTCTCATATCTGGATCGTATTAATATTGGTTTTGCTGGCCTGACAATGGGTAAAGATCTTGGCCTGACAAGTACCATGTTTGGCCTCGCAACAACGCTGTTTTATGTGATGTATGTCATTTGCGGTATACCCAGTAACATCATGTTAGGTATTGTCGGAGCACGCCGCTGGATTGCCGTTTTGATGGTGGTTTGGGGTATTGCTTCCACCGCAACCATGTTTGCAAGCGGCCCAGGAAGCCTTTACGTGTTGCGTATGTTGGTCGGTATTGCTGAAGCCGGTTTCTTGCCGGGATTGCTGCTCTATTTAACCTATTGGTTCCCCTCACAATACCGTGCCCGTGCGAATGCTCTATTTATGATTGCGATGCCAGTGACAATGGCGTTGGGTTCTCTCGCTTCCGGTTATATTCTGAATATGGACGGTTTACTCAATCTGAAAGGCTGGCAATGGTTATTCCTGCTGGAAGGGTTCCCGTCCGTAATATTGGGGCTGGTCGTCTGGTTCTGGTTGGATGATTCACCGTCTAAAGCCAAATGGCTAAC
>DASXXQ010000152.1:0-21639 GCA_036502985.1 Buttiauxella sp. | reverse complement strand
GGCAATTTTGTCATAGTCAGAATATTGCAGCGCCATCTCATCACCTCCGAGGTGGGAAAAGACGTAATCACGTCCGAACTCCCAGGCACTGGTGGTGTTGAAAATGTTGGCAAGCTTATTCACCATCCACGATTTACCGCTGGATTCCCCGCCTAAAATGGCGACGGTTCGAACAAAGAACGGCTTTACTTCGGTTGGAATGTATTCCCAATAGCGGAACGGGTTGGCACGAATCTGCCCGCCGCTGATATTCATAAAAGTCCGTTTCGGATCGATAAGCACCGTTTCAATGCCGAGCTGTTCGATAAACCGCGGCGCATCGCTCTCTTCCGAGGTATAGATACGGTCGGGATTAATGCCTTTGCTTTCCATAAAAGCTTTAATGCCGCGGCTCCAGACATCCCAGCCGTGCGGATACGGCTCCATCCCTTCTTCGTTAAACGAATGAATACGAATGTTTTTCTGGTATTTGAATGTCTGTAGCAGCCAGCGCAGACGGTCGCCTGTGGTGGGCTGCTGTGACATGGCGCTGTCTTCAAACAGCAGGCGGTCACGAGTTTCGTCGTAACCCATGATGATATGCAGTTCATCAACCTGGCTCGCCGCTCGCTGAATCAAATAGATATGGCCGGTGTGTAGCGGATAAAACTTACCGAACACTACACCCACTTTTTTCTCGCGCCGGGGGAATTCCAGTCCAAGGAAACGGTGTAGTGCTTCCAGCTTCTGAGCGCTTGGGCTTTTAATTTTGGCGTTCAGCAACTGGCTTAGATAGCCCTTGGTCATGCCGCAGGATTCTGCCACCTGTTGCAGCGTAACGCTTTGCTGACGAATTGCGGTCTTCAGATACTCGAAAGACGACATGTTGCCTGCCTCCTGCAAAATAGGAAATATACCCTCAATAATTCGAGTTGCAGCGGCGGCAAGGGAGCTTATTCCGAATCACTTACCTAAGTAAATGATTCGGGTTAGCGAGAGTAGCCTACGCCACTGCAACCTGAAGTATGACGGGTATCAATTATAAGTCGTCAAATACCGATAGCGCATCGGCGAGTTTTTTCACACCAAATACCTGCATCCCTTCAGGTAATTTTTTCGGTACGTTAGCCTGAGGCACGATGGCACGTTTAAAGCCATGTTTTGCCGCTTCAGAAATACGTTCCTGGCCACTTGGAACGGGGCGGATTTCGCCTGCCAACCCAACTTCACCAAATACCACTAAGTCCTGTGGCAAAGCACGATTTCGCAGGCTGGATACCATCGCCAGCAACAACGCCAGGTCAGCACTGGTTTCGGTGACTTTCACACCGCCTACCACGTTGACAAACACATCCTGGTCAGCCATTTGCAGGCCACCATGGCGGTGCAAAACAGCCAGCAAAATAGCCAGCCGGTTTTGTTCAAGACCAACGGCGACACGACGCGGGTTGGACATCATCGATTGATCAACCAGCGCCTGAATTTCTACCAGTAACGGGCGCGTCCCTTCCCACACCACCATCACCGAGCTGCCCGGAGTCACTTCATCACCACGGCTCAGGAAGATAGCAGAAGGGTTGCTGACCTCACGTAGCCCCTGCTCAGTCATAGCAAAGACGCCCAACTCATTCACCGCACCAAAACGGTTTTTATGGCTGCGCAGGGTACGGAAACGCGAATCGGCGTCGCCATCCAGCATCACCGAACAGTCGATGCAGTGTTCGAGCACTTTTGGCCCGGCAAGCGAGCCATCTTTGGTGACGTGACCCACCATGATGATTGCCACGCCGCGGGTTTTGGCAAAACGCGTCAGATACGCGGCGGATTCACGCACCTGAGCCACACTGCCTGGCGACGACTGAACATCCGCCATGTGCATGACTTGAATGGAATCGATAACCATCAGTTTTGGTGCTTCTTCTTCGGCGATCATACAGATTTGTTCTATGCCGGTTTCCGAAAGCATATTCAGGTTATTGGTGGGTAAACCCAAGCGATGCGCGCGCATCGCGACTTGTTGTAACGACTCTTCACCCGTCACATACAGCGTCTTCATCTGCTCGCTGAGTTTGCAAAGTGTTTGCAGCAGTAAAGTCGATTTACCTGCACCAGGGTTACCGCCAATCAAAATGGCGCTTCCAGGCACAACACCGCCGCCCAACACACGGTCAAACTCTTTAAAACCAGTTGAAAAACGTGGCAGTTCTTCGAGGCTTATATCAGAAAGTTTTTGGACTTTGCTGATGCCAGCACTCCCGGCATATCCGGACAAACGCTCGTTACGCGCAACTGTCGGAGAGGCGGCAATGCGCACCTCAGTGATAGTGTTCCATGCGTGACAGGCACTGCATTGCCCCTGCCAGCGAGGATAATCTGCACCACATTCGTTGCAGACAAAGGCACGTTTCGGCGCTTTCGCCATTAGCGTTCTTCCTGAATAAGGCTGCCTGAGAGAATACAGAACACGCCCATCAAGTCAGCATGACGGATAGTGATTTCTGTTTTCTCATTAACTTTCGGCTTCGCATGGAAAGCGATGCCCAAACCAGCAGACTGAATCATAGGTAAATCATTGGCACCATCACCAATAGCCACAGTTTGGGCTACGGGGATGTCATATTTACCCGCAAGCCGCTTGAGTGTGTCGGCTTTAAACTGTGCATCCACAATTTGACCAATCACTTCGCCTGTCAGCTTGCCGTCACAAATTTCCAGCTCGTTTGCCACAACAGCGTGCAGATGCAGTTTATCGCGCAGATATTCTGCGAAGAAGGTGAAGCCGCCGGACGCAATCGCCACTTTCCAGCCCAGTGCTTCCAGTTTGAGCACAAGCGATGTCAGCCCTGGCATCAACGGCAGTTCATCACGAACCTGGCGTAATATTGAAGCATTTGCCCCTTTGAGCGTGGCCACACGCTGTTTCAGGCTGGCGGCGAAGTCCAGTTCGCCGCGCATCGCGCGTTCAGTCACTTCAGCAACCATTTCGCCGGTGCCCGCCAGTTTGGCGATTTCATCAATGCATTCGATTTGGATGGCAGTAGAATCCATGTCCATAACCAACAGGCCTGGCGTACGTAGATGTGGGATTTTACCCAGCGGGGCAACATCCAACCCGGCATCATGCGCAAGCTTTGTGGCCCGAGGGGTTAATGACCCCGCCAGGCGAATAACCTGATAGTCTTCAACACACCATGCGGTAACGATTACCATGGCTGCACCCAGCTTACGCTGGTAGCTATTCAGACACTCTTTATCCAGATTCCGACCATACAGAAGCCAGCCGCTGCGGCCAGCACGGTAATCGAGCGGCATAACTTCATCACCACTTAACGATAGCGGCAACCCAGGCCAGAGAGAGACATCGGTCGGCAGGTCGCACCAGGTCAGACTATTTGGCATTACAGCTCCTGAAAATATTTAATATGCCCTTCAGCATTCGTATTACAACCAGGCAGCAAAGAAACTGACTGGAGTAAGTAGTGCAGCCACCCTGTAATTCGAATGATGAAGGGTATTCGGAACAAAACAACGCATGAGGCTACCTTGTCTGTGCGGCTTCTGGCAACATTAAACTGCGCAGTAAAACCGGCAATTTTCTTAAGGTGCATTATGGCTCGGGCAAAAATGAAATTCAGGCTGCATCGTGCAGTGATTGTGCTTATCTGCCTCGCACTTTTAGTCGCGCTGATGCAGGGAGCATCGTGGTTTAGCCAGGGGCATCAGCAAGCCCGTAACGTTCAGTTGGAAGAGCTGGCAAGAACACTGGCACGCCAGGTGAGCTACAACCTGCTGCCACTGATGAAATCGGAAAACCCGGATGAGAAAAAGATCTCAACCGTGCTGGCGTTGTTAACCAAAGACAGCCGTATTTTAGATGCTGGCGTTTACGATGATGGCGGCGATCAAATTGCGCGGGCCGGTGAAGGCATCGGCGTGCGCGACAGACTGGCTCTGGATGGCAAAAAAGCGGGTAGCTATTTTAATCAGCAAATTGTGCAACCGATTGAAGATAAAGACGGGCCGGTTGGCTATCTGCGTATCACGCTCGATACCCACACCCTCGCCACAGAAGCCAAGCAAGTGGATAACACCACCAATATTTTACGTCTGATGATGTTGCTGGCGCTGGCGATTGGCATTGTACTGACCCGTACACTTTTACAGGGTAAACGTACCCGCTGGCAGCAGTCTCCTTTCCTTCTAACTGCGAATACCGAAGTTAAAGAAGATGAGGAAGAACAGACCATTAATAAACCCTAAGTAAGAAAGGACTTCTTCTATGTCTACGTTACGTCTGCTTATTTCCGACTCGTACGATCCCTGGTTCAATCTGGCGGTAGAGGAATGTATTTTCCGCCAGATGCCGGCCACTCAACGCGTGCTCTTTTTATGGCGCAACGCAGATACGGTGGTCATTGGCCGGGCGCAGAATCCGTGGAAAGAGTGCAATACCCGGCGAATGGAAGAAGATAACGTACGACTGGCAAGACGCAGCAGCGGTGGCGGTGCGGTATTCCACGATCTGGGAAACACCTGTTTTACGTTTATGGCCGGAAAACCGGAATACGATAAAAGCGTGTCTACAGAAATCGTGGTGAATGCGCTGAATTCACTAGGCATCGAAGCAAAGATTTCGGGACGCAACGATCTGGAAGTCGCCACACAAGAAGGTGCGCGCAAAGTTTCCGGATCGGCTTATAAAGAAACGATGGATCGTGGTTTCCATCACGGCACGTTGCTGCTCAATGCTGATTTAAGTCGTCTGGCGAATTACCTGAATCCTGACGAGAAAAAACTTCAGGCTAAGGGCATAACCTCAGTACGTGGACGTGTTGCCAACCTTGGCGATCTCCTGCCCGGCCTGACACACGAGCAAATTTGCGATGCGGTACGTGAGTCTTTCTTTGCTTACTACGGCGAACGCGTAGAGGCGGAGCACATTTCCCCAACTGCCCTACCAGACTTACCCGGCTTCGCTGAAACCTTCGCGCGCCAAAGTAGCTGGGAGTGGAACTTCGGCCAGGCTCCGGCATTTAGCCACTTGTTGGATCAGCGTTTCACATGGGGTGGCGTTGAGCTGCACTTCGATGTTGAGAAAGGCCATATCACCCGCACGCAGATATTTACCGACAGCCTGAACCCTGCGCCGTTAGAAGCGCTGGCCGCTCGCTTACAAGGCTGTGTGTATCGTAGCGACATATTGCAGCAACAGTGCGAAACATTGATTGCCGATTTCCCGGAGCAGGAAATGGAATTGCGTGAACTGAGCGCGTGGATTGCGCAAACGGTACGTTAAGCGATACCCGATACCCGATACAAACAAAAAAGGCGCCAAATCGGCGCCTTTTACACAACAGAAAACTTACTCTTTGTCGCCCAGTAACACAGATTCAAGAGCAATCTTGATCATGTCGTTAAAGGTAGTCTGGCGCTCTTCCGCAGTTGTCTGCTCGTGAGTGCGGATATGGTCAGACACGGTGCAGATGGTCAGTGCTTTCGCGCCGAATTCTGCTGCCACGCCGTAGATACCCGCCGCTTCCATTTCCACGCCCAGGATGCCGTATTTTTCCATCACGTCGAACATGGAAGGGTCCGGGGTGTAGAACAGGTCTGCTGAGAAGATGTTACCTACGCGAGCATCTACGCCCAGGGCTTTAGCAGCATCGACTGCATTACGAACCATGTCGAAGTCAGCGATAGCTGCAAAGTCGTGGTCTTTGAAACGCAGACGGTTCACTTTGGAATCGGTGCAAGCACCCATGCCGATAACCACATCACGCAGTTTCACATCAGCACGTACCGCGCCGCATGAACCCACACGGATGATTTTCTTCACGCCGAAATCGGTGATCAGCTCTTTGGTGTAGATGGAGCAGGATGGGATCCCCATACCGTGGCCCATTACAGAGATTTTGCGGCCTTTATAAGTACCGGTATAACCCAACATGCCGCGCACGTTGTTAACTTCACGAAAATCTTCGAGGAAAGTTTCTGCAATATGTTTCGCGCGCAGCGGGTCGCCTGGCATCAAAACGACGTCTGCGAAATCACCCATTTCTGCATTAATATGTGGCGTTGCCATCTTTATATCCTTGTTTTAAGAGGTTAACGTCTGGGCGGAGTCTCATCCGCCCAACGAAATCAGAGCATGTTCTTACCGTAATCCATGTCAGAAACACCAAAGTGCTTCGCCACAGTCTGGCCGATATCCGCGAAGGTTTCACGGTGACCCAGAGAGCCTGCTTTCACTTTCGGGCCGTAGACCAACACTGGAATGTGCTCACGAGTGTGGTCAGTACCCTGCCAGGTTGGGTCACAACCGTGGTCAGCGGTGAGGATCAGAATATCGTCCTCTTTCAGCAATTCCATCAGCTCAGGCAAACGGCGGTCGAACAGTTCCAGCGCGGCTGCATAACCTGCAACATCACGACGGTGGCCGTAAGAGGAGTCGAAATCAACGAAGTTGGTGAACACGATAGTGTCGTCGCCCGCTTCTTTCATCTCTTTGATGGTGGCATCAAACAAGGCATCCAGACCTGTCGCTTTCACTTTTTTGGTGATACCGACTTCAGCGTAGATATCCGCAATTTTACCCACGGAAACCACCTGGCCATTTTTCTCATCAACCAGTTTTTTCAACACGGTTGGTGCTGGCGGTTCAACGGCCAAATCATGACGGTTACCGGTACGCTGGAAGCTACCCGCTTTATCGCCAATGAACGGACGAGCGATAACCCGGCCAATGTTGTAGCCGCCTTCGGTCAACTCTTCACGCGCGATTTCACACAGTTCGTAGAGTTTATCCAGGCCGTAGGTTTCTTCGTGGCAAGCAATCTGGAATACGGAGTCAGCGGAGGTATAGAAAATCGGCTTGCCGGTTTTCATATGCTCTTCGCCCAACTCATCCAGAATCACCGTACCGGAAGAGTGGCAGTTACCGAGGTAACCCGGCAGGTTTGCACGCTTCACCAGTTTTTCCAGCAGTTCTTGCGGGAAACTGTTTTCATGGTCGCTGAAATAGCCCCAGTCAAACAACACAGGCACACCTGCGATTTCCCAGTGACCAGACGGTGTATCTTTACCTGATGACAGCTCATGCGCCCAACCGTATGCACCGATAACTTCTGCGTTACCGTCCATACCTGCCGGGATTTTACCGGTAGAACCTTCTGCGGCTTTAACCAGACCCAGACGCGTCAGATTTGGCAGATGCAATGGCCCTTTACGGCCTTTATCTGCTTCGCCTTTCGCACAAGCTTCTGCGATATGACCAAAGGTGTCAGAGCCTACATCGCCAAAGCGGTCAGCATCTTCAGTCGCGCCAATGCCGAAAGAGTCCAGCACCATAATAAATGCACGTTTCATAATTTCTCCTGCAAAGTAGCGCCTGAAACGCCCGGAGGCGTTTCAAAAAGTGATCAGATCAGTATGCCAGTATTTAACTAATACGGCGATACACGACTGGTGTTTCGACTGGTTCTGTACCGTTAACTTTGATTGCCGCTTTAACAGCTTGCGCTGCTTCCTGCCATTGGGCTTCACTCGCGGCATGAATCACTGCCAGCGGACGATCGGTATCCACGCTTTCGCCCAGACGAGCCATGTCGGTGAAACCAACGCTGTAATCAAGGGAGTCAGAAGCCTGACGACGACCACCGCCCATGGAAACCACCGCCATGCCTAACGCACGGGTGTCCATTTCATTGACGAAACCTGCACGATCGGCATAAACAGCTTTGCTCAGAACCGCCGTTGGAAGGTATTTCGCATAGTTTTCGACGAAGTCTGCCGGGCCTTTTTGTGCCGCAACCATACGTCCGAAGACTTCCGCAGCCTTACCGTTATCCAGCACGGCTTGCAGTTTGAGGCGCGCCTCTGCGTCATCTTTCGCCAGATTACCGGAAAGTAACATTTCCACGCACAGCGCCATGGTGACTTCATGCAGACGCGGGTTTACGTGCTCACCCGTCAGGAACTGCACCGCTTCGCGAACTTCAACCGCATTACCGGCGCTGGATGCCAGCACCTGGTTCATGTCTGTCAGCAATGCTGTGGTTTTCACACCAGCACCGTTGGCCACGCCAACAATCGCCTCGGCGAGTAATTCAGAAAGCTCATAGGTTGGCATAAACGCACCACTACCCACTTTCACGTCCATTACCAGCGCGTCCAGGCCTTCGGCCAGTTTCTTCGCCAGAATAGATGCGGTGATAAGCGGAATAGAGTCTACGGTCGCGGTAATGTCACGCGTAGCGTAGAAACGTTTGTCAGCCGGTGCGAGAGAGTTAGTCTGGCCGATAATCGCCACACCCACATTTTTGATGATGTCGCGGAAACGGTTATCGTCCGGGAAAATATCGAACCCTGGGATCGCTTCGAGTTTATCGAGCGTACCGCCGGTATGGCCTAAACCGCGGCCAGAGATCATTGGGATATAACCACCACATGCCGCCACCATTGGGCCAAGCATTAAAGAAGTCACATCACCTACGCCGCCCGTTGAATGTTTATCAACGATTGGGCCGTTCAGATTAAGGCTTTTCCAGTCCAGCACGGTTCCCGAATCTCGCATCGCCATGGTCAGTGATACGCGTTCCGGCATAGTCATGTCGTGGAAGAAAATGGTCATTGCCAGCGCGGCAATCTGCCCTTCAGAGATAGTGTTATCCCGAATACCATTAATGAAGAAACGAATTTCATCATCGTTTAGAGCATGACCATCACGTTTTTTACGAATAATTTCTTGAGCGAGAAACAAGGTAACCCCCTGAGAGCATCAGGTGAAATGCGGCGGGGAAAACCGCCGCAAAGAAGAGATTAGTAGCTGCTTGCGCTTTTACC
The DNA here is from genome assembly GCA_036502985.1 of Buttiauxella sp. GTDB lineage: Bacteria > Pseudomonadota > Gammaproteobacteria > Enterobacterales > Enterobacteriaceae > Buttiauxella. The sequence goes on along the minus strand of DASXXQ010000152.1, from coordinate 12,819 downwards.
GTCGCCATGACCGAGCGCTTTTAACAGGCTCGCGAGCAGGCTGGAAGCACCAAAACGGTAGTGACGGGAGTCAGCCCAGTCAGCCCCAAACAGGTCATCAGCAATAGACAGGAACAGCGCTGCATCTTCAGCAGTACGCACGCCACCAGCAGGTTTGAAACCAACGGTTTTTTCCACACCCATATCACGAATCACTTCCATCATGATGCGAGCGCTTTCTGGCGTTGCGTTGACTGGCACTTTACCTGTTGAGGTTTTAATGAAGTCGGCACCGGCTTTGATAGAGATCTCAGACGCTTTACGAATAAGCGCCTCCTCTTTCAGCTCGCCAGTTTCGATGATCACTTTCAGCAACACGTTAGCCGCAGCACAGGCTTTTTTGCAGGCTTTCACCAGCTCATAACCCACTTGCTCGTTACCTGCGATAAGTGCGCGGTACGGGAATACCACGTCAACTTCGTCTGCACCGTAAGCAATAGCAGCACGGGTTTCAGCCAGCGCGATTTCGATGTCATCATTACCGTGCGGGAAGTTAGTTACGGTAGCAATGCGGATATCAGGCGTGCCTTGCGCGTTCAGCGTTTTGCGCGCAATGGGGATAAAACGCGGGTAGATACAAATAGCTGCGGTGTTACCAACTGAAGTTTTAGCCTGATGGCAGAGCGCGATCACTTTTTCATTTGTGTCATCGTCGTTCAGGGTAGTCAGGTCCATTAATTTCAGGGCGCGCAGGCTGCTTGCAGTTAAATCGGTCATAAATACTCTCCAACAAAGATAGTCACCCTAAATAATTCCAGTTGCCGCCAACGCGCATGCAACTTGAAGTATGACGGGTATGAAAGTTTCTGGCTGCGAAACTCAACACGTTGGAGCGGACTTGGTTCCTTGAAGAGCAGAGGTAACACGAGTCACCATCACGTTGAGATCCTTCTCACCGCACATCATCAGTAGTAATGTTATAATTATAACATTCACTGACCGGATGATTTTGTGTTTTGCTTCACAAAAGCCAAAGGTGCAATTACATACTTTCTACAGTATATGTGATTTAACAACGTTAGACAGCGTAAAAATGCGCTTCAGGAATAAAAAATGGCCGGCGAAAGCGCCGACCATTGATTTCACAGAGATGTTATAATTTTAACATCATCTTTTTATAATGACAGGAAGACCCCGGCAATTGTTGCACTCATCAGGTTAGACAGTGTACCTGCGGCAACCGCTTTCAAACCTAACTGCGCAATGTCATGACGGCGGTTTGGAGCCATGCTTCCAAGGCCACCAATCAGGATAGCGATAGAAGAAAGGTTAGCAAAACCACACAGTGCGAACGAAATAATTGCTTTGGTGTGAGAAGACAGAACTTGCAGGCCTGCTGCTGCAACGGCTGCGTCATCTTTAAGGTATGCACCAAAGTTCAGATACGCCACAAATTCATTGATAATAAGCTTCTGGCCAATGAAGGAACCTGCAACGTTTGCTTCGCTCCACGGAACACCAATCACCCACGCCAGCGGTGAGAACACCCAGCCCAGAATCAATTCCATAGACAGTTGCGGATAGTTGAACCAGCCGCCAATACCAGAAAGCATACCGTTAAGCAGTGCAATCAACGCCACAAACGCCAACAGCATCGCACCTACGTTCAGAGCCAACTGCATACCCGAAGCCGCACCTGATGCCGCTGCATCCAGCACGTTTGCCGGGCGATCCGGATCGTTTTTCAATGATTCCAGCTCAGGCGCATCGTTTGGTGTTTCAGTTTCCGGCAGGATGATTTTTGCGAACAGTAAGCCGCCTGGTGCTGCCATGAAGGACGCAGCAATCAAATACTCTAGTGGCACGCCCATTTGTGCGTAACCCGCCAGTACTGAACCCGCGACAGATGCCAAACCACCACACATTACTGCGAACAGCTCTGAACGCGTCATTGTGGCGATATAAGGGCGAACAACCAGTGGCGCCTCGGTCTGACCAACGAAGATATTTGCTGTTGCAGACAGAGATTCTGTACGAGACGTTTTCAGAATCTTACGCAGGCCACCGCCGAGAATACGGATAACTAACTGCATGATGCCCAGGTAGTAAAGCACAGCAATCAAAGAGGAGAAGAAGACGATAATTGGCAGAACACGCAGTGCGAAAACAAAACCGCCGCCGCCAAAGACTTCAAACATTTTGTCCGAAACCAACCCACCAAACAGGAAGGAAATACCCGCGTTACCGTAAGCGATAACGTTAGCTACCCCTTCGGACATTGCCAGCAGGACTTTACGACCGACCGGAACATAGAGGATTAACGCCCCGATACCGACCTGAATGATCCATGCACCCAATACGGTACGAAGATTAATCGCTTTGCGATTACTGGAAAGCAGAACGGCGATCAGCAGCAGAACGATCATGCCGATCAAACCCATGAGTAGTTGCATACAGAATCCCTGTGTATTAATTGAAAAACGAGAACCACGCTAAAAGCCAACAGCGGGCGGGATTATAGCGTCACCATGCCTACCAAATGCCATGGCAATCACGTATTTCTACAATTCCAGGGAAACGTTTATCTTATAAAGTGAGCTTCGTCACATTTAGTTACTGACTATTGTATTTCGAATAATTCGTGGCAGTTATGAATAAAAGCATTTTCCATAACTTCTGAAGGTTCTGAACGTAGCGTGCATAGCACCTGAAAAACGTCAGCAATGCGTTCAGGGCGGTTAGGTTGCCCCTGCCATCCATTAAGCGGCATATCGGGAGAATCCGTTTCCAGTACTAATGCGCTCAGAGGTAAACGCGCTATCACATCGCGTGTTTTGCTTGCCCGCGGATAGGTTATCGTCCCGCCGACACCAATCTTGTAGCCCAACGCCACAAAACGCTCTGCCTGTTGCAGGCTGCCAGAAAAACCATGCACCACGCCGGTTCGAGGCAAGTCGTGGCGTTTTAAGTGGGCTGCGAGTTTATCGTGCGTACGGCGGGAATGGAGAATAACGGGTAGGTCATAGCGTTTTGCCAGCTTTAGCTGGGCGTCCAGCATCGCTTCTTGTTTCTCAAAAAGTGGATTTTCCATATAGAGATCAAGGCCTATCTCACCAATTGCCACCAGTTTTTGTTTGTGTTGTTGCAGATAATGTTCGAGCAGGGCCAGCGAGGCATCCTGGTGTTTATGAATCACAATGGGATGCAAGCCTAGTGCGGCATACAGCGCCGAATAGTTATCTGCCAGAGCCAGAACCGTTGCAAAACGGTCCGCTTCAATAGCCGGTACAATAATTTTCTCTACACCCGCCTGTGCGGCTAGCGCCAGGCTATGTGGTTCATCATCAGTAAAGGGAGGGAAATCGAAATGACAGTGGGTATCGTAAAACGTCATCGTCACGCCGTATCCTCATTATTGAAGGTGGAATCGTTCGCTTCTGGTGTTTCCAGAACGACTTTGGGTAAAGGCTCCTGTGTCACCATCGGAGGGGGAACCACAACCGGGCCCGGCACCACAATACGCGGATGATGGCGCTTGATTGGCGGTTGAGCCGCCAACATTTTACCCACGGTTGCAAGGAAATAGCGCCCGCACAATCTCCCCGTTTTATAATCCGTGTTCAGCGCCGGTAAACGACTCCCAAGCGCCATACTCATCAGCGGTTTTGGCGGGTAAATCTCGAAGATACGCAGCTTTCCTGGCGGCTTATCAATAAAGTTCTGTATCTCGCGATAGCTTGCTTCATGATGATGCACCAGGTTTAGCAACGGCTGCAGACTGCTGTCGCCAAGCCAGCGCTCCATGCGTTTGAACCATTCAGGCGTGTAATACATTTGCGAAGGTACAGTGCGAATGACGACCAGGGTTTCTGCGCCCAGGCGTACCGCTTCTCTCACTGGAATCGCATCGCTGATTCCACCATCCTGATATCCGATACCGTCAATTTCCACACCGCTACGGTAAAAACCGGGGATCGCACTGGACGCTTTGAGGATATTGAGCCAGTTAGCGCTGTCCGGGGAAAAATAGCCCGGCGTGTAATCATCGCTGCGGCAGGCACACATATAAAACGCTTTACCGGATTCAAACAGTTTTTCAGCAGTCGGTATTGAGAGCGGGATTTTGGTGGAGGTGGACTCCACAAGCCAGTCGAGATCGATGAGATGGCCGCCACGCACAAAACGCAAAGGGTCAAAAAATTCACGGGTCGTCGTAAAACGGGTAATCACCCTTCTGGCATAACCAGGCTGGTGACAAACATAGGCCGAAAGGTTTTGTGCACCCGCAGAGGTGCCCAGAAAGAGATCAAACGGGTTGAAATTAGCGCGCATAAACTCGTCCAGCACACCTGCTGTAAATATCCCACGCTGCCCGCCGCCTTCACACACAATGGCAAGTTTACCGGGACGAAACGTTTTTAGCGCAAGCGGCGTTATGTTGCCGAGCGTAACGGGTATTCTTAGTCCCACCCTGCTTTTCCTGAATTATCTATCCCTGGTTCAAGCCGCAGGGTTGATGGCTGTGCGCAATCACCCCAGTCACTGACTTCGGTAAGCTGATGGGGATGTTCTCCCTGACTGCCTACCTGCAACTCGAAATCTAAAGGATATTTATTATTGGTTGTAATTGGCCGATAAAAACGCGAGAGCCAGTCGGTTAGACTGGCTCTCTGGTCTGTCTCAAATGATTATATACCCAAATAATTCAAGTTGCAGGAAGGCGACCTGACTGTAAGTCTCCAGAAGCATAGATATCTATGTGACTGGAGCGAACGGCGCGGTCAACGCCCCTGCGGCTCGAAGTATGACGGGTACAGCACGCTATGGGCGTTTTCGCCCCATAAACAGGCTAACCAGGAACAGAATAATACCTACCACGAAGACAATTTTTGCTGCACCTGCCGCAGTACCCGCGAGAGTACCAAAACCCAGTGCTGCTGCAATCAACGCAATGACCAGAAAAATAATGCCCCAACGAAACATAAGCTTCTCCTTAACCATAGTGAACCCGAATCGCTTCTGGATGAGTGCGAGAAGCGCACTCATTGGCGATATTTGAGTAACGATCTTACCGACCTACCCCCCCGGCGATGCCGGAGGAGAAAGTTCCTCTATCTCTGTTACTTAACTTTCAGATCGTTTTTGACGCTTTTAACGCCATCAACTGCTTTTGCGATACTTTCAGCTCGCGCAGATTGAGCGTTCGAATCTACGGTGCCTGATAGCTGGACAACGCCGTCGGTCGTTTCAACTTTCACTTTCCGTGAAGGGACGAGGTCATCAGCTAAAAGTTTAGCTTTAATTTCACTGGTGGTTGCGGTGTCACCCGCATAACCGCTGGCTGATTGTTTACCAGCGTCACGTACATGGAGTTTGTCGCTCACGGAAGAAACCCCTTCCACGCCTTTAGCGACGGTTACAGCCTGCTCAGCCTGAGACTGGCTTTCAACAAATCCACTTAGCGTTACCACTTTCTTTTCAGTTTTCACTGAGATATCGGTACTTTTGATTGCCTCGTGATCGACGAGAGCAGCTTTTACCTTCGCGGTGATAGCACTGTCATCCATGAAATTACCGACGTCTTTTACAGAACTATCAATTTTTTCGCCTGCTGTGTTTGCCGTAGATTCAGTCTTATTCAGCATTGTGTCTTCAGCTAACGCACTACCGCTTGCCAACACAGAGCCAAGAACAACAGCTAACAGAGTTTTAGAAATCTTAGTCGTAGTCATAGTCATCGATTAATTCCTATAGTTTTGCTCACAATTTGAGCACAAGCCTTATCGCAACGGCTTTCCTTAAAGATCAGGCCAAGTGGTGCAGCCTAAAAATTTTCCGTACAGTTTTTAATAGCGCTAATCAAAATCGGAGTAATCAAAGCTGCCAAAAACATGATTGCGAATGGCATATTCGACCAGCCGATTTGTCATTGCTTTGTTAAATATAGACAACAATCACGGAATTGCATGGTGGGAATGGTTGAAAAACAGGCAAGAAGAAGCGAAATACGGGAAATTAAGAACATTCCGTAAGGGATTAATAAGATGGGAAAAGTAGCAGGACGCGACGGCTGCCGCGCCCTGAGAGACGATTAATGCTCGCGAGTTTTACGGAACGTAACTTCCGGGTAACGATCTTGTGTCAGGTTCAGGTTGACCATCGTTGGAGCGATATAAGCGAGGTTATCGCCGCCATCAAGAGCCAACTGCATTTCGTTTTTCCGTTTGAATTCTTCAAACTTCTTCACGTCAGTGCTTTCAACCCAACGCGCCGTAGAAACGTTGACCGACTCATAAATAGCTTCAACGTTGTATTCACTTTTCAGACGCGCAACAACCACGTCAAACTGCAGCACACCCACCGCACCAACAATCAGATCGTTGTTAGCAATAGGGCGGAATACCTGAACTGCACCTTCTTCAGAAAGCTGCACCAAACCTTTGAGCAACTGTTTCTGTTTCAGTGGGTCACGCAGGCGAATACGGCGGAACAGCTCCGGTGCGAAGTTCGGAATACCGGTGAACTTCATCATTTCACCCTGAGTGAAGGTATCGCCGATCTGGATTGTACCGTGGTTATGCAGGCCGATAATATCGCCAGGGTAGGCTTCTTCAACGTGCGAACGGTCACCCGCCATAAAGGTCAGAGCGTCAGAAATCACCACGTCTTTACCGGTACGAACCTGGCGCAATTTCATGCCTTTTTCGTACTTACCGGAAACCACACGCATGAACGCAACGCGGTCGCGGTGTTTCGGGTCCATGTTCGCCTGAATCTTAAAGACGAAGCCGGTGAACTTATCTTCCGCTGCCTGAACTTCACGGGTATCCGTTTTGCGCGGCATAGGAGCCGGAGCCCAGTCAACCAGGCCATCAAGCATATGGTCCACACCGAAGTTACCCAATGCGGTACCGAAGAATACAGGGGTCAGCTCACCTTCAAGGAACAGCTCACGATCAAACTCGTGGGAAGCGCCCTGCACTAGTTCCAGCTCATCGCGTAGTTGCGCGGCAAGATCTTCACCCACAGCAGCGTCAAGCTCAGGGTTATCTAACCCTTTGACAATGCGCACTTCCTGAATGGTATGACCTTTACCGGTCTGGTAGAGATAGGTTTCATCTTTATAAAGGTGGTAAACGCCTTTAAACAGTTTGCCGCAGCCGATTGGCCAGGTGATGGGTGAACAGGCAATTTTCAGCTCGCGTTCAACTTCATCCATCACTTCCATTGGATCGCGGATATCACGGTCCAGTTTGTTCATAAAGGTGAGGATCGGTGTATCGCGCAGACGGGTCACTTCCATCAGCTTACGGGTACGATCTTCAACACCTTTCGCGGCGTCGATAACCATCAGACAGCAGTCAACCGCGGTCAGAGTACGGTAAGTATCTTCGGAGAAGTCTTCGTGCCCCGGGGTGTCAAGCAGGTTGACCAGGCAGTCATGATACGGAAACTGCATTACCGATGTGGTAATCGAGATACCACGCTGCTTTTCCATTTCCATCCAGTCAGACTTAGCATGCTGGCTTGAGCCGCGGCCTTTTACAGTACCAGCGGTCTGAATTGCCTGTCCGAAAAGCAACACTTTTTCAGTGATGGTCGTTTTACCGGCATCGGGGTGAGAAATGATCGCAAAAGTGCGGCGTTTCCCCACTTCTTGCAAAAAAGGAGACAAAGTCATAATGAAATCTTCTGTAAATTGCGCACAGACAGGGCTGCGCGACAAATGAACGTTACCTGGCGGCTATTTTACCCATCAGGTCAGGTTTAACAATCAGCGTTGATGCAATCATTAATCACACAACAATCGCTCCAGTTCACTTAGTGAGGTCACTTCCCATGTTGGCAAGATGCCTTCTGGCAAGTTTCGTCCGTGGGCGTTCAGCCAACAGGTCGCAATTCCTGCATTCATGCCGCCCAAAATATCTGACTCCGCCGTGTCGCCGACCATCAATACGCGGTCACGTGGCGGATTACCCATTTGCTCGAAAGCATAATCAAAAATTTTACGATCCGGCTTCGCCACGCCGACTTGCTCGGAAATCACCAGCAAATCGAAATAGTCACGTAGACCTGTGCGCTCAAGGCGAATTTGCTGCAATGCAGTAAAACCGTTGGTGATAATACCTATTTTTACTTTATCTTTTACGGCATTAAGCAGAGAAACCGCACCAGGTAAAGGCACGCAAATTTCGGCCATAGCATTGAGAAATGCCGCATTCAGGTCGCCTGCAGGCACTGACAACCTTTCCGACCATCCCTCAAAACGCTGATGTTGTAACTGAAGCGCGCTAATGGCACCGTTCTGGTAATCAATCCATAAAGGTTTGTTAACGGCCTGGTAATCCTGGAAATCTTCAGCGGTAAAGGTCACGCTAAAATCGAGAAACATCCGCTGTAAGCCGCCAAAAGCGTCAAAGGTAAACAACGTTTCGTCAGCATCAAATAAAATCCAGTCCCAGTTCATTTCCACACCTTTCGTTTTAACCAATTGGTAATGCCATGATGACAGCGTCTTCCCTGCCCTCTTTTGTCGGATAGTAGTTACGGCGAATTGTTGCCTCGTTAAAGCCCAGGCTTTCGTAAAGTGCAATAGCTGCCCGGTTCGAGGCCCGCACTTCAAGCCACAGGGTAAACACATCCCGCGCTTCCAGCTCGCTGATTAAATGCTCCAGCAGCTGACGACCTAAACCCTGGCGCTGATACGCAGGATCGACCGCAATATTGAATAGCGTCGCTTCATCAAGCACGACTTGTGTCACAGCAAATGCCGCCATTTTACCGTCGACATCCAGACGGAAATTTAAATAGCGTTCACCTTCATTACTGGCGAAGGTTTTTTCACTCCATGGGAAAGCATGGCTGCGAAGTTCGATGGCGTAAGCCGCCGCTAAGTCACTTGTGGTGAGGGAAGAAATCGTGTTCATGTTCGCAAATTTGCTGCCACAGCGCCTGCCGAGCGGCGCCATTATGATAAAGCTCGTTTAATTCGGGGGTCGCTAGCTGTGCGCCGGGAATGGGGAGTGGTTCACTCACGCCCAACCGCCAACTATTACAGCGGCTTTCCTCTGGCAGCATCGCGGCCCGTTCTGGCGTTAATTGCATAACCTGCTGAGCATCCAGGTTCAAACTGCGCAAAACGTCGGTAACCAGTGGATCGTTTAAATCTGGCAGATCTTCGGCGATCATCAGTAACTTAACGTTTTTATGCAGTGAGACTGCAATTTCGCCCTGCAACGCGGCCGGGCGTCTCAGCTCCCACTGGGTAATGCCCAGTTGTTGTAACAACCAGTCACGTCGCAAAGGTATATGGGACATAGCGAAACCCGATAGAGAGTGCCAATTGGGGCGCAAATATAGCAAATTCATCGAATGTGCGCCATTAAAGCTCTATAATCCCGGTTCTGATTTTCCAGGAGTAATTTGATGACTGCGTTAACCCCGGCAAGTGAAGTGCTACTGCGCCATAGCGATGATTTTACCGAAAGCCGCGTGCTGTTTGCCGGTGACTTACAAGACGATCTGCCGGCCCGTTTTGAAACGGCAACAAGTCGCGTACATACCCAGCAATTTCACCACTGGCAGGTATTAAGCGCTCAAATGGGCGAAGAGGCACAATACGGTCTGGTGGCTGATGCCAGCACAATTGGTGACTGTAATACCCTTGTTTATTACTGGCCGAAGAACAAACCAGAAGCACAGTTCCAGTTGATGAATATCCTGTCGTTAATGCCGATTGGCAGCGACATTTTTGTTGTGGGCGAAAACCGCAGTGGTGTGCGAAGCGCTGAGCAAATGCTCGCCGAATTTAGCCCACTCAATAAAATTGATAGTGCTCGTCGTTGCGGTTTCTATCATGGTCGTCTGGAGAAACAGCCAGAGTTTGATGAACATTCCTGGTGGGATGAGTACCAACACGAAGGTCTGACCGTAAAAACGCTGCCTGGCGTATTTAGCCGTGACGGTCTGGATACCGGTAGTAAATTACTGCTTTCCACGCTGACTCCGCATACCAAAGGTAAAGTGCTGGATGTAGGTTGTGGCGCAGGCGTTCTGGCGGTTTCACTGGCTAAGCACTCTCCAAAAGTTCGTCTGACATTATGCGATGTTTCCGCGCCAGCTGTAGAAGCCAGCCGTGCAACGCTTGCTGCCAACGGTATTGAAGGTGAAGTTATCGCCAGCAACGTCTATTCCGAAGTGAATGGCCGTTTTGACATGATTATCTCTAACCCGCCGTTCCACGATGGCCTGCAAACCAGCCTTGATGCAGCACATCAACTGATTCGCGGTGCGATTCGCCATCTTAGTGTTGGCGGTGAGTTACGTATTGTGGCGAATGCCTTCCTCGCCTATCCGGACGTGCTGGATGAAACGTTTGGTAACCACGAAGTGATCGCTCAGACAGGCCGTTTCAAAGTTTACCGTTCGGTCGTTGTGCGTGGGGCAAAGAAGAAGCGCTAACACACGCTGTGCCGCTTTTTACAGCGATTAGAAAAGCGGCACCAAATTAACTGTTGACGGCGCTCAGAAAACATCTAGAATGCGCCTCCGTGGTTACAATACTTCGGTATTGTGGGTATGCGAAGGTGGCGGAATTGGTAGACGCGCTAGCTTCAGGTGTTAGTGTTCTTACGGACGTGAGGGTTCAAGTCCCTCTCTTCGCACCATTAACCACGCAAGATATCGTTCGCACTGCGCGAAGGTGGCGGAATTGGTAGACGCGCTAGCTTCAGGTGTTAGTGTTCTTACGGACGTGAGGGTTCAAGTCCCTCTCTTCGCACCAATGCGAAGGCGATATCTCTCTTTGAGCACAAGCAAAAAGAAAGAATAGAAAGAAAATCAGTGCGAAGGTGGCGGAATTGGTAGACGCGCTAGCTTCAGGTGTTAGTGTTCTTACGGACGTGAGGGTTCAAGTCCCTCTCTTCGCACCATTTCTTTCAGTATTCTTATCATCCTCAGTTTCATCCCTTATCTTATCGTTCCCAAATTCATCATCACCAGCGCAAGCCCACTGGCAAACGCAACGCATGATGGCAACAATACAAAATGACGTAACCGTTTATGGTAAAGCATTGCCGTAGACAGCAGCAATCCCAGCACAATCAACACTCGCCACTGGCTAAAAGAAAGATCCAGATACCACAATGCGGCGACAATTCCGCCAGGAACCAGCACACCCCACGCGCTTTCTAACTGCCGTTGTAACATTATGGCTATCCCATCAATTGGTAATGATAACCAATATCATATGATATTATTTCTCGTTTGTCAGCGGGAACGCTTCATCTGTTTTGCATAAAAACAGTTCAGGTTTTCTCACCATCAGATGACATATATTCATTTAGGTGATAGATTGAGCGGAATTATCAAGTCCATGATTAACATCCATATAATTACTTATAGTAATCATTTTCTGGATATATTTCCCTAGTTCATTCAATAGCATAACGTCGAGTATGAGTCGTAAGAATTATTGTGATATGACAGCAACCAATTGGCGCGCATTACTTAAAGGGAAGCATCAACTCTCTTTACGTTTATTTTTATTACTGAACTCATTTTCTGCGGGTTTTAGTATGCTGTCCCCAGCAACTAACACGCAACACCTTACAGTACCTATCATTCTGGTGCTGGTACTCGGCCTGTCATGTCTTACCTGGCAATTTGTCAATAAAACAAAATTAATTAACATCAACCTCATTTCATTAATATTTGGCTTGCTGTGGGCTTGGCATATCTATATTAAAGTCACTGTAATGCAGAATGTTGATCTCTCTTTTTTAATTATTGCATTGCTGGCGATATTATTTATTGGTTCAATCTCTTTTATCAATAATATACAAGCGTTTATTGCATCATGCCTTCCGGTCACCCTGATCGTATTTTGGCTCGATCATGGGGCAAACTGGCCGCGCCTGTTGTATTCAATTGTCCTTCCCGGACTTGGTATCGCTATTCAACATATCATTCATCAGCGCCACGAGAACTTCACCCGTCGCCTGATGGATAAATTACTCGAAGAAAAAGAAACGCTTAATGATTTGAGTATGTTGGACCCACTCACCGGTTTGTATAACCGCCGAGGATTTCGTAATCGACTGGATACGATTCTGTCTTTAGGGAGTGGCCAGCATTACGTGCTGCTTTTGGATATTGATCATTTCAAAGCCTATAACGATAACTACGGCCATAGCATGGGTGATCAAGCCCTGACGCACGTCTCCGCCGCTATTCGCGATGCAGTTCGCTCACGCGATGTTGTCACACGTTACGGTGGAGAAGAGTTCATGGTGCTGCTGACTGACATTGATGCCGAACGTGCACTGCAAACAGCCGAACGTATTCGCCAGCGCGTCTATGATTTAAAAATTCCGCATTTGTTTAATGAAGATGTGGCGACTAACGTGACCGTGAGTATTGGTTTGACCGCGCTTGAGCAACAAGATATCGATGAAGCATTGCGTAAGGCAGATGCGGCGCTTTATCGTGCAAAACGCCAGGGCAGAAACAGCATACTGACTAGCGATTCGCTACAGCCAGCCTGAGCTGATTCAATCCGCTTTTTCCTCCTTTTTGACTTGCACGCAAAATGACCTTGCTAAAGGTTTTATCTATAGATAGGATTGGCAATCATTATCATTTGTATTAGTGGTCTTGTTTGTCGATGTCGTTTTCTTCTATACAGAAACTTGATGGCCTTGCATGGCAACCGCCATTTACGAGCTCGCAGCCCGCGCTTGCGGATGAGCTACGTGCGCATTTCATCACACATCGACCGTATTTTAATGACATTATCAAACTCGACGAACCCGCCCCAGCAACCAGCCTGACGCTGCATCA